>CAYWYD010000016.1:0-50205 GCA_964462425.1 uncultured Thermoplasmata archaeon | reverse complement strand
TCAAATGTGTAATTATATAAATAATTTGGTGTGCCTAACAAAATCTTCGGGATCAGCTATATTCCGCTCTAAGAATGACCCGTTTGCTCTCTAAAGGCCTTTCACCATGTTCCTTTTGTGTATCTTGAGCGCTACAATAAAGAAAAGTGCACTGAAGACGAAGAGCACGATCAAGCCTATCCCTGCTCCGAAAAAGTTCTTCCCTCCAATACCCACGTGGAACGAATCTACCAGATACGTAAGCGGCGATACATAAGCTAGATATCTCATCGGTCCCTGCATATCTTCTAGAAGGATAAAGATACCACTGACGAAGATCAATGGAAATCTTACCAGGCTCGAGAGCATCATTATCGACGAGGGGGACTTGGTCGCGGGAGCCGAAAGGAGAACACCTAGACTCGAGAACGTGACCGCCCCTAAAATCATCGAAAGTACGACAAACGGAAGACTAACGATCTGGATCGGCAGAAATGACCAGCAGGCGATCAAGACCACACAAGAAAGTAAGATGCCGAAGATGGAACCGGCTAGTATGTCCCCGAGCAAAATGACCTTTATGTTGACGGGATAGGAAAGTAATCTCTCGTGGGTCCCGGCCTGTCTCTCCCAAGGTGTTATTAAAGGTCCTACGGAAGAGGAGGTAAAGAAGAGAGACATGGCCAAAAAACCTGGAAAGAACAGAGCTAAGTCCAACTGTCTACCCATGTAAAAAGCCAGAAACATCAAAAATGGAAACAGGAGACCAAAGATGATGACGGGAGGCTTCTTGTAATATATCTTGATGTCCTTCTCAGCGGTGGTAAGTGCCCCTCTAATGAACTCTCCATAGCTCATTCCATATCACCTGTCAGCCTGACAAAAGCCTCTTCTAAGCTCGGACCGCAAGTCTTAAGAGATATTATATCGAAAGCGTTTTCGTTGGCCAGTTTTACCAGGTGCTTCACACTCTGATCTATGTCATCGGTAAAGATCTTGAGTTTATCTCCAGATCTTTGGATCTTGTTCACGTGATCGTTTTTCAACATCGTTTTCTCGATCTTTCCTTCGATGGAAACCTCGATGGATCGGGTCTTATCGAAGGTGTTCCTCAGTTTTTCAGGCCTATCTATAGCCACCAATTCTCCTTCATGTATTATACCCACCCGTTCACACAGTTCGTTAGCTTCCTTGATATTGTGCGTGGTCAGAAATATCGTGGTACCTCTATCCTGCATATCTTGGATTATCTTTACGACCAACCTCTTGCTCTGAACGTCGAGCCCCGAAGTTGGTTCATCTAAAAAGAGTACAGGAGGTTCATGTATGATGGCGCAACCAATATTGACACGTTGTTTCATCCCCTTAGAAAAATCGTGAAGTATGTCTTTACCGCGGTCCTTCAGTTTCATCATATCCAGAATTTCACGAGTTCTTTTCTCCCGTTCCTTCTTTGACATGCCGTAAAATTTTCCAGCTAGATGTAGGTTTTCCTCGACGGTCAAGTCCTCGTAGATATTGCCGAATTCCGGGATGACCCCCATCTTCATCTTCGCCCCGATCGGATCTTTTTGTGGGTCGATTCCTCCGATGAAAGCTGTTCCAGAGTCAGGAGTGATCAACCCGGTCAGCATCCTTATGGTGGTGGTCTTTCCCGCCCCATTAGGGCCTAAAAAGCCGAAGAACTCTCCCTTTTCGACTTCAAAACTGACATCTTTGACCGCCTTGACCTCGCCAAATGTTTTGCTGAGCCCATCTGCTTGTACAGCGGTATCCATCTCATCCCTCTTGGACCAGATCAATCTCTATTTTCCTTTTGCTCAGCTTCCAGACTTTTTCCGGTGCCCCTCGACCTTCCTCTAAGAATTTTTCCACTTCGATTATACCTGCATCTCTCAGTTCCGAGAGATGATAGTAAAGACCGGACTGTGTTATGTCGTAGCCTTTTTCTTCCAACCCACTTCTAATATCTTTGGTTTTGGCTGTCTCGGTTCCGATTATATCTATTATATCCCATCGCGTTGGGCAGTGGAGCGCCTTAGCCAGGCCCTGAAGTTTTTGGATACGTTTACCCAATTTTCCTTTGGGTTTGTCCGTATTCGGTGGCTGATTTGAACACATATATATCTCTTCACTTGAGTGAATAGTGCGGGGTTCCGGTCCCTTCGGGTATCTCTCTTTCGAGATGGCCCTCCCGATACATGATATCCAAGACCTGCTTGATCCTTGTCTCCGTGATGAACGGCATCCCCGCGCATTCTGCAGCTACAGCATCGGGACACAATCTACCGGAAGAACAACCTTCTGGATTTTCCTCGAAGTAGTCAGTTATGAGATCCACTGTCATCTCCATGAACTTTTCGTCATTGTTCACCGCTTTTTCCACAATCTCATCTTTATTTTTTGTTACTTCTTCGATGCTCATTTTACACCTCTAATATTGCAGTTATTTACTTGAGTATTACACCCGATATTAATAATTTATCATCTGTGAAGTCTTTACCCCTCTCTGCTGAATAAACACAATATATTCTCCTATATATCGATATATAAGCTATTGATCTCCTTAAGTCTATATAGTCAATATAGTACAATATATTTTATACAGATAAATTATATATTATACACACCTTTTGTCAATCATGATAAGCATGAGACGGAAAAAAACGTTGCTGGTCATGGCAGTGATGGCCATTTTGGTCGTAGGTGCCGTTTCGATGACCGGTTGTGTAGAAGAAGACGATGGAAGTTCTAGTGGGCTAGACAAACCGATAACGGTCGTTGAAAGAAAGGAAGGTTCGGGAACAAGAGACACTTTCATGGAAGGGATCGGTGCTGAAACTACCGATTCAGACGTCAAAAAAGGAGAGAACGCAGGTGTCAAGGAAACCGTAGTAAACAGCGATAACGCTATCGGCTATGTAGGTTTAGGTTATGTGAGTGATGAGGCACCATCAGTAAAACTCGACGGTGTCGAACCTACAGAAGAAACTGTAGGTAGTGGAGAATACCAAATAACAAGAGCTTTACACATGTACACTGACGGAGAGCCTTCTGAAGGGTCCGTTACCGCAGAATTCATAGAATATGTGATGAATAGTGAAGAAGGACAGGAGATAGTTTCCGAGGAAGGGTTCGTGAAAGTCAATCCGGATGCAGAGCCCTATGAAAAGAAAGATGGCCTTAGCGGAGAAATCACCATTACGGGCTCATCGACCGTCTTACCGATATCACAATCTGCCGCAGAAGATTTTAACGGTCTTTACAGCGATGTCAATGTCCAAGTCAGCGGCGGTGGGTCAGGCCACGGTATCACCTCGCTGGCAGAAGACAACGCCGAAATAGGCATGGCGAGTAGAGAAGTCAAACAAGAAGAAGAAGATCAATATTCAGGCACGGACTTTACCGATCACGTGATAGCAAGAGGCGGAGTGGCAGTTATAGTGAGTGAAGATGTTTACGATGCTGGTATAACGGAACTGACGGTTGATGAGGTAAGGCAAATTTACACCGGCGAGATATCGACTTGGAGCGACCTTGAAGACTGAACAAACTTTTTTCTTTAATATTTCGAAATAAAACACAGTACTCTACGTATCTGAAGGTGGTTTGTTTGGCATCAAGGATCAAAGAAAAAATGATCAAAGGCGTCTTTACGGGCATAGCCGCCTTGTCTATTTTATTCATATTTTTCATCTTCATCTTCCTTTTTATAAAGGCGTATCCCGCCATCCAACAATTCGGACTTGATCTATTGTCTACAGATTGGACTGTAAGGTCCCGATTGTCTGATAGTCAATTCGGTATCATCCCACATATATTCGGAACGATAGCCGTCGGTATAGGGGCGATGATAGTTGCTATACCTTTAGGTTTAAGCGCGTCCGTATATCTGTCCGAGTTAGCTTCAAACAAGATCAGGGTGGTTTTGAAACCTCTAATAGAACTATTAGCGGGCATCCCGAGTGTAGTTTACGGTTTCGTTGGTGCCCTACTCCTCGGAAATTGGCTCCAATCGGTTTTTGGCATGCAGACTATAAATTCTCTTTTGGCGGCGGCTCTCATCCTCGGGATAATGGCGTTACCGATAATCGTTAGCCTTTCAGACGATGCTTTGAAAGCGGTCCCAAAAGACATGAAAGATGCGAGCTTAGCTCTAGGTGCCTCTAGATGGCAGACCACTAAAAAAGTCACCCTTCCATCGGCTGTATCGGGGATCAGCAGTTCCATCACCATGGGATTTGGCAGAGCTATAGGCGAAACGATGGCGGTCTTGATGGTCATAGGAGGCGCGGAAAAGTTACCGTGGATAGAGAATCTTCCCTTGTTCGGTCAATTGCCCTTCGATATCTTTGAAACCTCTACAACTTTAACCGCGGGGATAGCTGGTTATGCGGGAGTGGCTTATGGGGTCTGGGTCAACGTCCTTTTCGTGATGGGGATAATACTATTCGTCATCGTCATGTGTACAAGTATCATATCTGAAGTATTGAAGCATAGAACCAAACTCAAATTCGAGGGGAAATTATGAAAGCCGGGAAAGTAATATCTATCTGGAATCTATTCATCTCCGCTTTGGTATTTATCGCCGGGTTTTCATTTCTTTACACCCAGATGGACATCTTATTTTGGATCCCGGCGGCATCGCTGGGACTGCTTTCCGTTTCATATTATTTTTCTTCCTTATATTACTATCTTAAACACAAAGAAAGAGATTCCATTTATCTCGTATTCCTAGGTTCTATAATCTTTTCTGTGATCATCGGGCTATATTTTTACCCGGGGGCCATAGTTCTTTATGATTTTGGAGTGGTCGCTAAGATCTCTGATTTTGTGATCTACAGTTTTTCTATGATGCTTTTCGGCATCATCGGAACAGCATATTCTTTCGCCCCTTATTTGGGATTGGGTAAACATTTCAAGGAATTCAGAGCGAAAATTTTGATATACATCTCGATATTATTGACTTTATTACCGCTGTTTTTGATAGTCTCGGTTGTGGTCAAAAATGGAGTTTTTTACGGCGGTGAGTTCAACATAAGCATCTCGTTTTTGACTCAACCTATCAAGGACGGTGGAGTGGCAGGAGGAGTTTTACCTGCAATACTCGGCACTTTATCTCTACTGGGGATGGTGGCCCTTTTCACACTGCCGATGGGTGTTGGAACCGCGGTATATCTATCTGAATATTCTCAGCGAGGAGGATTATTCGTCAGGGTTGTAAGAACCGCGGTGAATATTTTACAAGGTACCCCTTCGGTCGTTCACGGATTATTCGGGTATGCTGTTTTCGTTTTGATCCTTTTTGGCCCGTCGTTACTATCGGCTTCCTTGACGCTAAGTATTCTCACTCTCCCTATAGTGATCAGTTCCTCTGAAGAGGCTTTAAAGGATATACCGGACGAGATGAGGGACGCGAGTCTAGCGGTCGGAGGGACTAAATGGCAAACGATAAAGAAAGTTGTTTTACCGTCGGCGTTGTCTAGAATAATCACGGGTACCGTTCTCGGGCTCGGGAGAGCCGCCGGCGAGACCGCACCTATCTTATTTACCGGGGCGATATTTTACGGGGCTGATATGTTCCCGGGAGTTTTTGGAAGATTCCAAGCATTACCTTACCATCTATATGAATTGTTCAATCGATTTGGGTTCACTGGAAAAAACCTCGAGCCTAACGCGTGGGCGACCGCTTTGGTTCTTCTAGGTATCGTGATGAGCATAAATATTGTGGCTATAATAATGAGAGAAAAGCTAAGAAAGGAGTTTTAAAATATGCTTCAGGGATTGAAAGAAATATTTTCGGAAGAAGAAGAAGAGGAAAGGAAGTCACTACCCGAGGAAGTAAAAATACAGATCGAAGATTTTGACCTCTGGTACGGGGACGAACAAACGCTGGAATCGATAGATATGGACGTCGAGGAAAATAAAGTGACCGCGATCATAGGTCCTTCAGGATGTGGGAAATCTACTTTGATCAGAAGTTTGAACAGGATGAACGATACGATATCTTCCGCTAGAACTGACGGGAAGGTCTGGTTGGACGGCAGGAACATCTATGATGAAGCCTGTGACGAGGTAGAGCTGAGAAGAAGGGTGGGGATGGTTTTCCAGGAACCTAATCCTTTTCCGTTCTCCATAGAGGACAACGTTTTCTACGGCTGCGAGGTTAACGACATGGATGTCGATAAAGATGAAACGGTGGAAAGGTGTTTGAAAGATGCTGCTTTGTGGGACGAGGTCAAAGATAGATTGGATGAGAACGCTATGTCTTTATCCGGAGGTCAGCAGCAGCGTCTCTGTATCGCGAGGGCCTTAGCAACGGAACCAGAAGTTTTATTGATGGATGAACCAGCTTCCGCTTTAGATCCTATAGCCACGTCTAAAATAGAAGATCTGATAGATGAACTTAAAAAGGATTATACGGTAGTGATTGTCACACACAACATGCAGCAGGCGGCGCGGATAAGCGATTATACCGCTTATATGTATCTGGGCGAATTGATCGAGTTCGGAGAAACCGAGAAGATATTTGAAAATCCAGATAAGGAGCTGACGGAGAAGTACATAACTGGAAGGTTTGGATGATAATATGAGTGCGAAAAACGAAGCTCGAAAATCGTATCAAGCCGAGCTAAATGAATTAAAAGACATGGTCGAAGAGATGGGGGATCTTTCAACTACAGCTATCGATCTCGCTACAAAAAGTCTTGTTGACCTCGATGAGGAGAAGATAGAGGAAGTCAGAGAGTTGGACGATGAATTATATGAGTTAAACAGAAAAATCGAGAAAAAAGCTCTAGACCTGATAGCTCTTCAAGCCCCCGTAGCTAAAGATCTAAGGATCATCGGTTCTTCTCTACAGATAATAACCGATCTAGATCGTATAGGTAGATATTCGAAGGATATAGTGAAAGTGACCAAACGGATGTTGGACGAAGAGCATATGAAAAAACTGATCTCCATACCCCATATGGCCGATATAACAAAAGAGATGGTCGAGCTCGCGGTGACCTCTTTCATGGAAGAAGATGAGTCGAACTTGGAGAAAATATACGAGGACGAGGAGGCCATCGATGCACTGTACGATGAGATATTCAGGGAAGTCCTGACATATATGATGGAGGACAGCGACAATATAACTCGAGGAACCCAATACATATTGGTGATCAGATATTTGGAAAGGATAGCCGATCACGCCTGCAACATAATCGATCGAGTCGTCTACATGGAGACCGGAGAAAGAGTCGAGCCGCAGACCTGAAAAGGAGAGATCAGATGAGAGTCCTACTGATATCGGATATCCACGGAAATCATGAAGCCCTTACGGAAGTGCTGAGACGAGAGGAATGGGACCGACTATACTGCATGGGCGATGTCGTCGATTACGGTCCTTCTAATCGGGAATGTGTCGATCTGATCAGGAAAAAAGCCGATCTCGTCGTGAGAGGAAATCACGATAACGCGGTCGCGAAGGGTGTAGACTGCGGATGTAGATATGAATTGAAAGACCTCTCCCAAGAAGTTAGAAAGATCACTGTTCGACAGTTAGATGAGAGATGCATAGAATATCTTGGAGACCTTCCCATGCACATGAAAGCTGAAGACCACTTTTTGACCCACGCCTCGAAAGATGATCTTTTCAAATATTTAAGACCGGATTCAAAAGATGAACGATTTTCTGAATTTATCGATCTAGATCAGGATATCATATTTTTGGGACATACTCACCTCCAGATGGACAGGACCATCGATGGAAAACGATTCGTGAATCCAGGTAGTCTAGGTCAGCCGAGAGATGATGATCCAAAAGCTGCATATGCCGTGATGGAGGATGAAGAGATCACCTTTAAGAGAGCCGAATACGATATGGAAAGTACCGTCGAGAAGATGAAGGAAAAGAATTATCCTGAAAGGGCGATCAGAATACTGAAAGCGGGGAAAATGGTCTCTTGAAACTCATATGGAAAATGCGATACATCTTCATTTAAGCGAATAACTTCCGCCTTCGATCTTGATCGTTTTTCCTTCCGTGAGTGCCTCAGCTACTTTGTTTCTCGCCGACTGCAGATCGTTCCAGAAAGTTTTCCTACAGACGCCCATCTCTCTAGCCGCTTCTTCCTGTGTTAGATCTTCTTTATCGACCAACCTCAAAGCTTCGAGTTCCTCCACCTTCATGCTTATCTCGGGAGTATCCTCGTCCGATTCGGGAGAGAAAACCCTCTCGTTGGGGATATCTGCGACCCTTCTTTTGCCTCTTTTGCGTCCACGTCTCTTGCCTCTCCTGCGCCTAGGCATCGGGGTTATATTATCTTACTATTTATAAGTAGTTTTGGCAGGTGGTACAGGCGAGGGCTAGAAACTCTGTACCATAGATCGAATCGATTGACGATCATCTCAATCTTCGATAATTTCTTCCGCTGTCTTCTCCCCTTTTTCGTATTGAGACATCGTCGCTCCGATCTCGACGTCCTTTTTTTCTGCCAATCGATGTATTTCATGTGGATTCGTATCAAGGAGTTCGGCCGCTCTAGAGACCGATATCCTTCCTCTTGAGATGAGTTCTAGGATATACTCCTCGGCTCCTTTGTACATAAGCTGTCTCAAGGCCGTAGATTTATCTATGTGTTCTTCATCAGACCGAGCCTCTGCAAGTTTCATCAGATTCGTCGGTATCCGTAACGGATATGGTTCAGTTCCCATCTTATTCACCTCCTTTGATCTTTTTGATAGCTTTATTATAAACATCCTCTCTTACTTGTTCTTTTATTTCATACAATCCATTCAAAGATTCTTTCTGACTTATGATATGCTTTTTATACATTATATATATTGCATTGCATGGGGTAAAATATTTCACATCACTATATCTGTCTAGCATATTCAAAAAAGCCCTATCGTCGGATATGACCGCATCCGCCTTCACCTGGAAATATATTTGAAATACTTCTTTCTCACCCCTACCCAAGGATTCCAAGATATCAGCATCTATTTTTTCTAATTCATCCCTTTCATGATCAACTTCTATCCTTTCTATCTCTTCGTTCACGATCTTTTCTATCAAGAATGCATCTTCATAAAACCCTTTTTTTCCATCTTCGACTGATTCTTTATACACACCCTCAGGTATAATACATTCACACGTTGAGGCCAACATCTTCAGCACACCTGCTTTTTGTAGCTTTATAACCCCGTCGGAATCTAATACGACTTTGCTCATTACTATACAATGTTATACGTAACTAATTAACGTTTCGATTTCAATACCAAGCAAGAGTGGGCGAATATAGAGCTATCTATCGGGTGGATGAGGAACAAAAAGAAGTGCTCGTCGAAAAGATCGCTCCGAGAAAAAAAGCCTACGACGGATTATCTGATCTACCCTGATTCTCCCCGCTATAGCTAGTCCGACCCGTACCTGTACTCGATGTTGCACGCGCCTTCACGGCTAACCATACAGGGTCCAACTGGGTTAGAGGGTGTACATTCCTCTCCGAAGAGATCGCACTCTCTAGAGCCTATGATGCCTCTTAGGACTTCGCCGCAGAGACACCCTTCCGGCTCTTCAAAATCTCGATCCTGCAGCGGTTCTAGTATTTCGGAGAATCTATTTCTAGCTTCGTACTCCTGGTATTCTTCTCTCAATTTTAGCCCCGACTCCGGTATCTCGGGAAAACCTCTCCACTTGACATCCTTCGGCTCGAAGACTTCCTTGATGACCTCTAAGGCCTGCGTGTTGCCCTCTTCTCTGACCACTCTGCCGTACTCGTTCTCCACCTCGCCTCTGCCTTCCTGGACCTGCCGTAGAAGCATGAGAACCGCGAAAAGCAGGTCTAAGGGTTCGAATCCAGCAACGACCTGCGGTATCGAGTACTTTTCAGAGAGTGGTTCGTAGGGCTTTGTGCCGATTATCGTGCTGACGTGCCCCGGCTCTATCAGGCCGTCGAGATCCACTTCGCCCATCTCGAGTATCGCTTCCAAGGCGGGAGGTATGACTCGATTGCAAGTTAAAATGCTGAAATTTTCAGGCGGTTCCTTAGCTATCACGTTCGCGGTCGAGGGCACCGTAGTTTCGAAGCCGACAGAGATGAAGACGATCTCTTCGTCTCTCTTTTCCGCCATCTCCACGGCGTCGTCCACACTGTAAACTATCTCAACGTCACCGCCCTCGCTCCTAACATCGGAAAGCTTCCTTTTCTCCCCGGGAACGTTTATCATGTCTCCGAAAACCGCTACGGTTATATCGTTCTCGGCGAGGGCGATCATCTCTTCTATCTCGCGCTGAGTGGTCACGCAGACCGGACAGCCGGGACCTTGAACGATCTCTACGCCGACTTCTTCCAACATCGGTTCCAGACCGTGTTTAACCAGAGTATCCTGATGCGTCCCGCAGACATGCATCAGTTTTATCTTCTGGTCAGCTTTTTCTAATTCCTCTACGATCTCTTGAGCTTTCTCTTCGTCTCTAAATTTGAATTGATCTAGATCAGGCTTCATCATCTTCCTCCTTCTCTACAGCGGTCACACCGACTATTTTCGTCTCCTTTCCTTTTATGATCTCAGGCTTCGAATCACATTCGGGGCAGGAGATCACCGGAACGTTGTAATGAAAGGCGGGATCGTCCGAATAATTTATCCCGCCCTCATAGCCGCAGTTCTCACACCTGACTTCCGAATCTATGCTGATAACGTTCAGTTCCGCCTTCTCGACAATAGTATCTTTACTCAAAGTTTCGAAAGCGAACTTTAATTGGTCCTCCCCGAGAAAAGCGAGTTCACCGACCTCGATACGGACCTCCTTGACCCTCTCTATATCCTCCTTTTCCCCCTGCAGTTCATCCAAAAGAGCCGACATGAGCTGTTTCATCACAGAGTACTCGTGCATGGTAACCCAGTTTACATTAGAGTGTTATAAATGTTTTCTTCTCGTGACTCCGAAATGTTCCAAAACAATAATTAACCACCTGAATATGGATGACCATGAGATTGATAGCCCACGGTGGGGTAGGGAGCCCTCGAGAGAAAGATAAAGAGGTTCAAAAAGCGATAGATAGAGGCTATGAAAAGGGTATGTCCGCCTTCGAGGCAGTGGTAGGTGTCGTTAAAGAGCTGGAGAACGATCCCGAGTTCAACGCTGGAAAAGGTTCTCGATTGAGACTGGACGGTTCCATACAGATGGACGCCGCTGTGCAGTCAGAAGAGGATGTTGGTGCGGTCGCCGCCATAGAAGAGATCGCCAATCCGGTGCGTGCTGCGGAGATAGTCCATGATTCTCCTTACCTCTTACTGGCGGGAGAATCCGCCACTTCACTCGCTAAAAAGCACGGCTTGGAATGTGGGGATCTGAAGACAAAAAAAAGGGAAGAAGAGTTGGAGGATAAACTACAAAAATTGGATAGCGAAAATAAATTGAAAGAGGTGAAGAGGCTTTACGAAAAGATGCAAGGAGGCACGGTAGGCTGTGTAGCTTACGAGTACGGTGAGGTCGCCGCCGCGGTTTCTACAGGGGGAGCGAGTTATTCCATCAGAGGACGCGTGGGAGATAGTCCGTTGATAGGCAGTGGATTTTACGTCGGTGGTCAAGGTGCTGTCGTCGCTACTGGCAAAGGCGAAGAGATAATCAAACAGCTGTCTTCTAAAAGATGCCACGATCTTATAGAGGAACATGGTCTGAAAGAGGCCTGTAAGATCACTGTAGAAGAATTTCCAGAGGAGCACACTATTGGGTTGATAGCGGTCGATGAGGATGGAGAAGCGTCTGCTGACAATAGAAAGATGGCTCAGGCGGTCGTGAAGGATTAAAACATAATTAAATTTAAATGGAAGAAGGAGTTAAGATTTTCACAAAGAAATCCTATAGACGGGATAACGTGAAAGACTTCTACGAGATGCTGATAGAATACCTTGAATACCAGGGTTTTGAACCGATCGAAAGCCAAGAGGGTAAGATCGTTGCGGAAGCGTTAGAGGAAGAAGGATCATCGACCCTCGGCTCACAGGAAGTGGGTAAGAACACTGTCACGTTTATCGTTGCTTCTCCGGTCGTTGACGAAGACGACCTTCTCAAACTCGAAGAAGCCGAAGGTCATAGGATTTTAGTGGTGCCTGAAGAGATACCACCCGACGTAGTCGATTCGATCCCAGAGGAAGTAGACATCTGGGATCGCGAGGAGTTGATCCCGAAATTTGGAGAGATGGCCGTCGATAAATCATTCTTAAAAGGAGCCGATGAAGGAGAAGAAGGTATCAAGGGCCCGGAGAAGGAATTCGACTTTGAGGTCGAGCACGGCGATGGTGAGAGGATCTTGGAGCCTACAATGGATTTCGAGGATGTCTCCGAGCTTGGTCATCAACTCGCTAACGGGTTCAAATATACTCTAGAACTGGTCCCACATTACCTTTTCGATTACAGAGTGAAAGGAGATGACGACTTCGATAGCGGTAAGCTGTATTTGAACGCGATCTCGGGGAAACCAAATTTTTGGAAGCGGCCGTTCAAAAGTATAAAGGAGATCAAAAGATCACACGTCAAGATGGAGCCAAATATGTCTGAAGACGAGGGTGTCGAGAAAGCCCATGATGCTATCAAAGATCGATACTCGGAAAAGAAGGAGGAAAAATGGGAGGAAAACGGAACGACGATAGTAGAGAAGGGATATGAAGAACCATCAGACGAGGAGATCGAGATCGAGAAAAAAGGTGTGATATACGTTCCGATGTGGGCAGTGGAGGGGACTGAGAAGATAGTAGTGATAAATGCTGCAAGAGGAAAGGTAGAGAGGGAACTTTAGGATTAAAGCACGAAAAGGAACAGACCGAGGATAACGAATATTATAGGGAGTATGATAGCAGGTAGCCAATATATCTTACTCACCGTTATTTCGGTTTCCTCGCTTTCTTCGGTAGATATGCTTTTTTTGATTTGCCTTTGTGGCTTTTCTTTACGAGAGGGTTTTTTAGCTTCCTTTTTCGGTTCTTTTTCTTCTTCAAATTCTGTTATCTCTTCAAACATCTCTTTAGCGGATTCGACTTCTGCTTCTTCCTTTTGAACTACCTCCGCCTCTTTGAATATCTCTTCCGCCGGTGTTTCTTCCTCTTCTTCCTCTTCCTCTTCGAGTTCTTCTAGTTCCTCTTCAATCTTCTCTTTGACCTCGAACTCTTCCTCGCCTAAAAGATCGTCTATCCTTTTAATTATGGTCTCCGCCGTATCACCGTCTATATCTCCTTCTTTCTCTATCCTTGCCGCTCCGACCTTAGCTACGTCTCTGACGGTGTTATAACCGGCTTTGTGTATCTTTTCCCCGCTGATAGCTCTTGGGCCCCTTATCTTTCTACAGAAGTCTCCTATGCTGAGCTGGGCAAGCTCTTCTTTGTCCATCTGAGCTAATGTCTTTTCGTTCTCGATATGTTCCAATAACTTTTTTCCTTTTTTGATACCTCTCTTATATTTACCCTGGTTTAGCAATTCCTCAACATCTTCCACTCCCTTGTTGTATATAGAAAAATCTATCAGATCTCTGTTTTCATCGATCTTAGTATCGATTCTATCTAGAAGGGTTTTGAGTTCCTCAGAGTCCTTTATATCTTCCTCCAGCTCATCGGTTAGTTTGAAAGCTTCTTCTAGTTCGCCTTTTTGCTTAAAAGCTTTCACTTCAACAAGTTTTTCTTCCAGCCTAGACCGGATACCGTAGGAACGACCTAGTTCTTCTATCTCCTCTTTCCACCCCTCCAATATCGATTCCAACTCTTCCCTGCATTTGGGGCAGGTTTTTCCTTCTCGGATATTTGAGCCGCATCTTTCACATCTCTCGATAAATTGCGAAGCACTTTCAAGGATCTTTTCGGCCTTTTTATCGCCTATACCTTTTACCTGAGTCAGATCTTCTTTAGAAAGACCGGCCAGGTCGGAAACTTTCTCGATATTGAGTTCCTCTTTCAACTCTTTAGCCCTCGAATCCCCTATACCCTTGATCTGAGTTAGACCTTCCTTCTCTTCAGGTTTCTGTACTTTCCAAGCTTCTTTTACTTCTTCTTCTAACTCATTCAAAGATTCAAACCCAGCTTGGAGATCTTCTTCCTCTTTTTTCGACTCGATCACCGAAAGGATGTTTTTGAATCTGCTCTTTTCATCTTCCGGGATATCTTTGTCCCTCAACTGTCTTTTGAGACTTTTGATCCTGCGTTCCAGCTGCTCGAGACATTCGCTGCATCTTTCATCGGTGTAATGTATAGAGCCACAGTGAGAACATTCTTCCACCAGTTCCTCCACACTTTTGAAGATCTTTTCCGCCCTTTTTTCACCGATCCCCGAGACCTTTTTCAGTTCTTCCTCAGTGAGCTGGGCAAGCTCTTTGACCTCCTCGATCCCGAGCTCTTCCCTGATATCTTCCGCTCTAGAAGAGCCGACACCTTTTATCGTCTCGAGGTCGGACTTGTTGGAGGTCATCATATTGTATATTGATATCGGTGTAAATATAGATTTTGATGGTTTGACAACATCGATTTTTTAGAGATAGTGATGACTCAGTAAGTATCCATGTATCTAGATCCGAAAAGAAGAGAGTGATCTTGTAGCCCAAGGCTGACCTTTTCAGATCCCGTTATACCGTCTCTCCAGAGACCACTACATCATCTACAAAGAAACCACCGGTATCATTTGGATCCTCGTAATGGCCTTGGACATCATTCGTCACGACCCTGAACCGTATCTTTATTATCTCACCACGGAAGTCAGAAAGATCGACATTCAATCTGGTGACGTCCTTGGCAGCTACCCATCCGTTGGGGTCAGCAGTTACCAAATCGTTTGAAACACCGGAAGCTGTCCTCGCTCCGTCGTTTATCGCTTCCCAACCTACGCCGCCGTCCGTTGAAACCTCGACTCGGAATCCATCTGGAGGCCGGCCGGCACTCTCGTTTATGTTGAACTTGAAGTATGCACTCAATTCAGCAGTGCTGGCGCGACTCAGGTCTATCGAGGCAGTTACCAACCGATTATCTACACCGTCTGGAAGATACCCAGTATTGGGATTGGCATTCCACCACGAGTGGTTACCGCTATGGCCGAATGAAGAGTTAAGCTGCCATGCATCTCTCGTCTCATTTCCGATATTATCACCGAGGTCGCCGACTCGGGACCCTTCGATACTCACGTCATCGATCCACCAACCGAAACCAGTCCCTCCTGAGTATTGGGTATAGTTGAACCTCACTCTAACATCGTCTAACAAGTCCTTATCATCTGGTAACCAGTCGAGCAGATTGAGCCTGACATGGCTCCATTCCATCGTCCCTTCTCCACTTCTCCCATTCCAGCACCAATCTATCTCAGTCCCTGAAGAGTCCGTTGGGGGACTATACTTCTCATTTAGATTCCCCGTATAGGGACCGACTCTTGGCTTCGTATAGTTCCATTTCCACACGCCGCTGTTATCTTTGTACCCGACTTCGAGGAAGCCGCCGTTCTTCCCTTCCAGCATATAATATTGATGCCAAAATGTGAGCCAAGCCGTCTCCATGTCTGTAAGATTCAAGGTCGGAGTTACAGCACTCTTGTTGGTGTTTTCCTCGATAGATTGCGAGATATGTACATCTTCATTCATCAGTCCTTTTCCTTCATTCAAAAGCGTTACGTTTCCGGGTTTTGTCAGTTTGAATGCTATATCCGCATAAATATCCTCTAATTTACTATCGTCCGGGGAGTAGTAATAATCCGCTCCTGAGGTAGTCGCTATCCGCCACATATTATATTCAGGCGTGCCCGATTCGATTCCCTCAGTATAAACCGCATAATCATCTTCTCTACCCTCGATCCAGCTTGATTTTTTAGGTTTATTGGGTGGCTCGTGATGCTCAAGGCCTAATCCGATCGAATAAATAGGTGTAGGTGAGTTAAGAAGACCTGTTCTCTCCCGATCTTTACCTTTAATATCAGTCTCTATCCATTCACCAGGCTTTGGATCATCGTAGGGGACATTATATTTTCCTCGATGGTAATCGTATTCTCTATCCGGTTCTTGCATTTTATGCCAAGGACACCATTCAGAACTGCCTTTTTCTAGCAGTTTTTCATTTATGCTGGAATCATCGTTAGACTGATAATCCGCACCATCAGTTAGAGAAACGATTGCTGGTTTTAAATTCTTAAAGTCCGGGTCATTCTTATGATCCTCAATGTCGGTATAGGCCTCTCCTATTGTGTCCCAAAGGGGGGTCATCTGTCCCTCACCTATATTATCGATTTGATTATAGATAGTCTGTCGTCCTCCTCCTGATAACGTCTCGAAATCTGGGCCTTCAGTCCTATCGTCTGGACCGCTTCCACTATAGGTAAAGATTGTAACCGCAGAATCATTTGAAAGCTTGCTCACCAACGTTTTAGCCGCTTCTTTCTGTTTTTGCATATATCCTCTGTCAAGCATAGAAGGTGAGTTATCGATCGTTATAGCCAACAGTACATCCGCTGCCCCACCCAGCGTTTCTTCCATATGATAGCTGTTAGGAGAACTGTGAGAAGTCCCGTTGACCTTGTCAACACCAGAACTTTCAGGAGCCCAGCTTCCTTTAACATTGGTATCTACATACTTGAATTCACTGCCTAGATAATCTATAGGATTCTCCCCGTTAATCTGTGCCAGGTTCGAGCGATGGGACCATTTCTCAGTACCATTCTCCATATCATCCCAGAAGTAGTAGACCGAGTTGTATTTGATATCCTGATTGTTAAATCCCATGTGATCCTTTACATAACTCTCATCCTGGGGATCGTTCGGTATCTCCGGGGCATTCTTATCAGGATCCACTATCACGCGGAGAGGTCTAGATGGACCAGCATGTAGGGGCTGCCACTTGACCTCCGCCGATATCTTCCCTCCTGCCGGTACGAATAGACTTTCAGTGGAGATATGGGAATCGCCGTCTTTGAATCTTACAAGGGCATTGCTCCCCGATCCCCCTATATTCTCGATCTCTGCTCTGATATGATATGAGCGACCAAGCACCGGATGCTTATTACTCAGATGGATATCTGAATCCGTTACTCTTAGCTCTACCCTATCGTCTTCTTTCCCAAACCATCTGGTAGCGGTATAGATGAACTGGTCTCTCATAGCCTCGGGATCATCCTTCAAATTATATTCGTCAAACCAATCTTCTTCTTCGGTTGGATAGGGCCGCTCAAAGTCAAGGGTATCGATACCCATAACCACTGCCTTGTATGCGTCTATCTCATCATGATACCTGTGAGCAAACACATCGCCATCTTCATCTTTATAAATCGGTTCGGCAGCGTCTTTTATGGAGTAGTGACTTGGAGAAGCGGAAGAATCTACGTCTAAAAAGTATTCATTCCCATGCGTGATGGGATCATCTTCCACACCCTTTAGCTTCGAAGGGCTTTCCTCACCCGAAGAACCAGGGTCTATCTTTAGAATATTTTTCAAGAAATCTTTTGTTTCACTACCACCTTGAGAAACAATTTGATCCCCTATGAATAATATACTTCCTGTATTGTTTTTAAGATACGTTGTTATATCCTCTCTTTCTGAGGTATCAAACAGATCGTTATTACGGCCAGTCACCCAACAGACCGTGTTGTATTGGGCCATTTTGTCTGATGTTGGAGGACTACTAACGTCATCGTGGTTATAATCCAGCCCATTATCATAGGTCTCTCTGACTTTATAGAAAGAATCTTGATCCTCACCGCCTGTATCATCAACGACCAATATATTGTATTGAACCTGGACAGTAGTATTATATCCCAGATAGAGGATGTCATTGTTGTATTCACTCGTTTCTTCGATCTCATTAAGTGGATCCACGACTATCCTTACATCATATGTCCCCACTTCTTGCGGGACCCAATTAAAGCTCACCTCTTTTACTTCTCCGCCACCGTTTATCCCGAAAGAAGTCTCATTCTTTACATCTCCGTCTATCTCTAGATAGGCATCTACACTCTCGAAATCTTCGGGTCCGTTGTTTCTAACGGTCGCTGAAACGGTGACTTCCTCTCTATAGTCAGGATATCTTGGGTCGATCCCTTGATGAGAAACCGCTAAATCATTACCGCTTTTCTTTGATAGGTTACCCAACCATAACACTACTTTGTAGGCTAAACGGGATCGACCGGCAGTCGTAGATTCATTGATAGCCGAAAATCTGCATGGAAGGAAGACAGTCCTGTTATCTCCTCTCTTAGGGCTGTTATAACTTGTTCCTATGATGTCCTCGCTGTTACCTGTATCGTTCAGCATTGTTTCTCCTCCATTAGCGGTATCGATATAATCCCCGTTCTTCAAACTTTTCTCGGTTGTGATATTGAAAGTATCAGAAGAGTCCAGCGGTCCTTTGTATCCCTTAAGCTTCCCTTGAGGGGCATTATCAGTTTTACCAGACCCAATATTAGTATGAAGATGCTTCTTTAACCACGGCTTCCAACCGGGGTAAGCATCGTTGACTATACCTTCCCCTATGAGCCATAATCTATTGTCGTTATTCAATAATTTCTTGAGATTTTCTCTATCTGTAGATGTTAGAGTGTCTTTGGTTTGAGAGCCGGTCATCCATATTACTATATCGTAGTTTTTCAATTTATCATCGTAGGACGGACCGTCGCTTCCCTTGCCCACGCTCACCATCTCAAATGAAAAATCTGAGGAATCTAGAGCATCCTTCATCGCTGACACATCATTATTTTTTTCTGAGTCGCTCTCACCATCGTCATCTACCAACAGTATCTTCGGGTTTACTGAGATATTTTCAGTCTGCTCGTCACCGATGCCCCCTTCTTTGTCAGTAGTGGCGTTCACTGTCACCCAATGAAGACCGGATTCCTCTATCGTCCAAGTAGCGTCTATGTCTCTCCCTCCACCGGGTGGGATATTTGCGGATCGTACCCTTTTTTCCTCTTCACTACCATTTGGAAATTGATCGTGGAATTCTATTCTAGCATTGGCTGAGCTACCACCATCGTTAAATATCGTAGCGGTGGTGGTGATACTTTGGCCGCTTGTAGGTGATTCAGGCTCAAATTTTATTTCTCTGATCCTCAGCCAGGGTTCTTGAACGATAGATGTTGGTCCTATATGCAGAACGATATATATCGGATTTGTATTAGTATTGATCTCATCCGAAACGCTCAATTCTAGAAGGTAAGTGCCATCTTCTTGACCCGTGGCTATCGTGATGTTTTTGCTGTATCTATTTTCTTTATAACTTCTGAAACTATCCGTCTCCAACGTCTTTTCTCCTGTAAACCCATCAAGCTTTTCTAATGACACTTCTACTGTGATATTCGATCCATCCGGTGTATCTAAATCAATCACATCTGCCCATAATACGACCTCATCTCCCGGTTTGGCGAATTTATCCCATCTCAGAGGATAATCCACTCCGGTGTTTCGTACTAGAGGCTCCATGACATCTTCCTTTTTAACGTTCTGCTTCCAGATGATCTTACCAGTTGTATCGTCGATTATGATGGCTTCGACAGTTTTCATACCTTCAAAGTCATCATAGAGACTCTCGCTAGACGGAATTTCAAGATTCAAAGTCTCTCCGATAGACCACTGGTCATCCTCTAGATCGCCTCCGCTACTGTCGTCCGAAAAGCTGAAAGAATGGGTTTTCCCGTCAGTACCGCTCAGATAGATGGCTGTTTCAGATCCTTCAAGGTTTTCACCACCATCGTGTGTCAAATTTATATAAATAGCATCGCTATTTTCTTCGTAGTCATATTCGAGGGATAGATGGATCTCACGATCTGGGCCTGATAGATTCTGCACTCCCGCGAATACACTGCTAAAAAGGACGACTGTAATAGCTAGAGTTAGGATGGCCCCAACTACCTCGGAGACACCTTCTTCATCATCTATCGTCTTTCGCTGGAGCACCACCATCATCACCTCTATGTGGTTACCCCTTCTATGATCACGTTATCCACGTAGAAGCCTTTTGGTTGGCTGTCGACTGCAAAGTGGTCCTGGACATTATTGGTAACCATCCTGAATCGGATGAGTATCGTTTCTCCGGAGAAGTCACTCAGATCGACCATAAGTCTATCCAGGCTGCCGGCCTCTACCCATTGAGGGGTAGAGCTGTCTGAGGGGTCACCCGAGACTCCAGAAGCTGTACGGGCACCGAGGTTTATAGGTGACCAAGTGACTCCATTATCGGTGCTGACCTCTACCCGGAAGCCGTCCGGTGGTGCACCCGCTTTAGTATTGAGGTTGAACATGAAGTCCGCATTGAGCTCGGCAGTTTTCGCATTGGTCAGATCGATCGGCGAGGAGATCAAGCTGTTGTCGATACCGCCCTTGAGTTTCTTATTTCCACTACTACTATCAACGTAGCCGTTCCACCACGCTGTCGTATCCTCTCCAGTTTCATCCGTAGTACTGACTTTCTGCCAGACGTCCTTCATATCACCGTCTATATTTGAAGCCTCGTCACCATCTCGGCTAACTTTAACTTTCACTCCATCGAAGTACCAGCCGTAACCGGTGCCTCCACCGTACTGGGTATAGTTGAATTTGATACGCACATCATCTCTTATAGTTTCATCCTCTGGGAGGTATTTGAGTAGATCGACTTGGACGTACTCCCAATCGAAGGTCCCCCCGCCGGACACGCCGTTCCACGCGTATAGTATCTCATTGCCGAAGTCATCAAATCTATCCACTTCTGTCTCTAGATTTCCGCTGTAGGAGCCTCTCGCCGGCGTCGTATAGTTCCATTTCCACTCGGTGCCATCTTTATAACCGACTTCAAGGAAGCCGCCGTTGGTCCCCGGAACGATATTATACTTATTCCAGAAGCTCAGCCGCGCGGATGAAAGGCCTGTCAGGTCAAGAGTCGGAGTTATGGCTGTCTTGTTCGAATTGCCTCCCGCGAAAATAGGTTGATCGGTTGAGACTTCTAGGATCTCGAAGGTCCATTCGTATGAATCACCTGGTACACCATAGTGACTTTCAAAGTTACTTACATTAAGTGTAACAGACTCTCCATAGGTCCAGTTATCATGGCTCCAAGTAGCTGTATCATCCTCTGTATAGGTTGTGGACCAATATTCCAATTCCCAATTCCCTGGATCAGTTCCCTGGATTTGTGTCAAATCGGGATCATTATTGGTATTCATTCGTTGATCGAATATTACAGTGACATACTGACTCGGAAGGGCGGTATCTCCAGAGGATGGATATGCTTCCTTAACATAAGGAACTCCTTTATTGATGTCGAAAGATGAATCACTCATATCAGAGTCTGTAACACCAATAGTATCATAAACTCTAGCTCCTACGTAACAATCGGTACTGAGGTCGTTAGGTACTGTCCAGGTGTAAACCCCATCATCTGCTGTATTCGCCTCGATAGTGTTCCAGTTTGAGCCCCCGTCAGTAGAGTACAAAAGCTCTACGTGATCGATTGGGTTATCTCCTGCGGTTGTAGTCCATGTGATATCATGATCTGTCCCGGCCTCCCAACTTTCGCCCCCATTGGGTTGTGTCACCGTTATCGTTGGTCCGATAAATCCTGTCACACTAACGTCATCTAGAGCGACTTCTTCAGTATCACTACCAATTAACCCCGTATTCCAGTCTAAGTTGCTATCTGCTACAAATCGTATGTGAATTTCTTCCCCAATATAATCTGATAGGTCTACACTTGCTTGGACATATTCATCCGATGTAGTATCATCGTCATAATTAGTAGAATCATCACTCCATTCTTGTGTCCATGATGACCCATCATATACCTCTACAGGGAAAACATCATTACTACCAAATGTATCACCAAAGTTTTCAATATGATAAGAGAAATCTAGAGTTACATGATCATATCCACTTAGGTCAATATTCTCTATAGTGAGATAATCATTATCACCATTATCGTCTCTAAGAGTTGCTGAAAAGTCTCCTTCGGCCGCCTCTCTATCATTTCCAGTAAAGTCCGTTTCACCAGTTGATGAATCGATTACTTTCCATTCCCCAGAATCCCCTGGGTTATCTACATCTGTCCAACCAGAAAAATCACCACTTTCAAACCCATCACTAAATAAATTCGTTTGCTGGATTTGAGAGTCATCATTATTCGGTATAGTTGGTCTCGTTTTAAAATCAGGAACTCCTTTTAAGTCGGAATCATGCTCATCATTGCCTTGAGAGTCCCTAATCTCGTTCTCTCCAGGAGGCAGAGAGGTAACGTTACCCGTTCCTGCCTGTCCTCCAGAACTGGACATGCTCTCGACGATACTGCGAATCTGACTGAATATATTTGTTAGCTGGGATGGCTGCTGAGCATAGTAATAATGACCGATATTTGGATCCGGATCATCAAATTCTGACATTGCATCGTATCCTATACTACTTTTGTTATAGTTCCTGCCGTATTTACCCCATGGCCAATTTGATTTGTCAGCTACATTCCAGAGATCATATTCAACATCTCCACTAGGTGGACTATCATGACTCCAATCCGGGGCTATCGGATAATTGTTATTATCGATACCTAGCCCAATATTATAGACCATTGGTGGTGCTTTTAATAATCCTTCTTTCTGCTCATCAGGACCATAAGTATCATCCTGTATAGTTTCACCCCAATTAGCCTTTGGTGTCCACTCATCGTCCTCATTTGATTCACCGTCGGTCATCCCTATCACGAATTCTAGCCTATCATTGTTACTTGCAGAAGAATCATCAGTCAGTGAGTATTCCATAGCCTTTCCTAGAGTATCATAAAATGGTGTTCCGCCCTGGGCATAAAGATTGTCTACAGAATTATAAAAATCTTCGTCATCGGGATTTGATTCTCCTGGATCTCCAGAGGAAGTCTTATTGTGATCTGACATGTAGGCAAAATCCTCTAACTGACCATTGTGGAAATCATATATGGCACATCTATCATCTTCTGTTAGATTAGCTATGAAGTCTTTAGTCGCTTGTTTGAGTTTAGATATGGGGTCACCACCCATAGACCCCGACGTATCCAGCGCAAAAACGACGTCGATCGGCACCGATACATCGATCTCAGCCGTCTGCTCTTCCACTATCGGTTCTCTCAAAGCATAGCTGTTGGGATGGCTTTTGGAGACGTTGCTGGTCATCGAAACGTTCTTCGAAGCTCCGGACCAGCTCGAAGCTATATCCGTATAGGTTTTATCGAAGTTCTCGCTCAGGTAATCTAAGGAAGTCTCGCCGTTGATGTTGGCGATGGTGGATTCATGATCCCAGGTATCTCTGCTGTCACTTTCCATATCATCCCAGAAGTAGTAAACTGGGGTCTCCACCACTCCTAAATTGTTGAAGCCCATGTCGTCGTTGTGGGTCTCGTTGTTGCCTATCTCGTCAGCGTTACAGAGCGGGTCGACTAGGACCCTGATCCTCCTTCTGTTCTCACCAGTTCCAGCCTTTGTCGGTTGCCAGTTGATCTCCGCACTCCCGTTATCGTCTCCTTCGATGTACATACTTTCGGAGGCTATAAGAGAGTCTCCCTCTTTGACCCTCACGAGAGCCTTTGAATCTTCGTAACCGACGTTCTCGATCATTGCGTTTATCTGGTAGGAGTCTCCTAGGACCGGTGGGTGAGAACTCGATATTTCTATATCGGAGTCCGCAACGCGAAGCTCCGCCCTCTCGTCTTCATTTCCGAACCACCTTGCCGTCATGTATACGAATTCTTCACGGGCCGCATACTTAGTGGTATTGACTTTGTTCCTAAAGTCATCATAATTTCTGCCTTCTGGATTCGCACTGTCGAAATGGCGCAGGCCAACACTCAAGAAAGAAGTCCGGAAGTCGTTAGATTCGTCATGGTATCCAGTTCCCAACGTGTTTCCATTTTCGTCCCTGAACATCTCGTGACCTTTACCCGGTGGAACTATATCTAAGTCCTTACCAGCAGAACCGTCGAGACCGATCTTCATACCGTGACTGACCGGATCATTTTCCCGGCCTTTCAGGACCGATGGTAGTGTACTGCGGGTGTCTAAGTTATCTTTATCGATACCAAGATAATTCTTAAGGAAATCATTGTCATCACCCTTGATATCCCTAACGATCCTCTCGCCCTGTAGGAAAAGAGAGACCTCCGATTTATTATCTAGATATTTTTTCAGTCTCGTTACGGCGCTTGTCCCGCCGATCACGCTTGTCGTATTGATGCAGCTTCCGTCTTCACCGGCAATCCAAAAGATCGAGTTATATTTTTTTAGTGTCTCGAGGGCAGGGATGTCACCCTTGGAAACTATAGTCCGGTTGTACTTATAACCAAGCCTTTCCGTTCTGTTGACCACGGCACTAGTGAAATCTGGATTATCATCCGTTAGATCCTCGCTCCCGTCGTCGTCCACGATAAGCACGGTGAATTGAACGTTGACCGTGGTATCTATTCCCTTGTACCTTACGTCGTTGTTCCACTCGTTGGTCTCGGGTATAGAATCATATGGATCGGCCTTGATGACCAGATCGTGGGTACCTACGGACTCGGCTGTCCAGGTGAAGGTGACCTCTTTATGATCTCCACCTTTATCGAGTGATACGTTTTTCCTTTCTTCCCTGTACATATCTCCATTCACGTAAAGTCTCACTTGAACGTTCTCATCTTTTTGGCCGTTATTCCTTATGGTAGCGTTTACTTCGATTTCCTCTTGATATTTCGGGGTTCTGGTACTGAACTCCTGGTCCGACACCGCGACGTCCCTTCCACTTTTATTTGTGATGCCTCCCAACCATTTGATCACTTCATAGGCCATCACGCTGTGTCCACTCCATAACGAATTGAATTGGAAAGAATTGAATGCAGTTCTATACGTATCGCCACTACCTGAATTGTGGATACCGACGGTATCATCACCATCTTCCAACATTTTAGTACCTCCACTAGTTGATATATTATCGCCATTACTAGTGACGTCTTCATTTGTCGGGTAGCTGGTCCCGTTCAGGATACTATCACCGACCACATCTCCAGATCCAGGATGAGTCCCCGAGGTGAGACTATCGACACCAAAATAATCGTCTAGGAAATCAGAGGGAGTAGACCAATCACTGCTGTCCTCCGCGATGCCTTCTCCAAGGAGCCAAAGGTGATTTCCGTTATCTAGGTATTTTTCGATAGCTTCCCTATCGTCTCTAGTCAAAGTAGGTTGACCTAGAACACCGCTTTCATCGGGATCATCTCTGCACCTTCCAGTGGCCCATATGACAATATCAGATGAATTCAACTGTTTAAAATCCGGTCCTTGTCTGCCCTTGACTTCCATGTAATTATAATCGAAATCTGCTCCCGCTAGGGCATTTTTTATCTGTTCCCCATCCCCGTTCTTTTCATGGTCGTCATCTACGATCAATATAGTGGGTTGAACAAAAAAAGTCTCGTAGGCATGGTTGTTAGATTCCGGTGGAATATCATTTCCTCCTTCAGAGCTTATATTGAAAGCGCTTACAGAAACATTATATTCTCCACTATCTCTGAGCTGGAAAGAGGCGCTTTTCTCTCTTCCCCCACCGGCTGCAACGCTTACTTCCCTATGCACTACACTCTCGTTTTCTCCAGCTCCTGGTGGTTGAAGCGTAAAGTTAAGAGCTAACGAAGCGGGAGAACCTCCATCATTCTTCACGATAGCATTTATGGTCACGCGATCGCCGTTGGTAGGAGAGGCAGGAGAGAATCGGATATTGTAATCTGGAACCTTTATGTCCGGTCGTTCAGTCACATCACCGGGAGGACCGATATTTATCGTAACATAACCTCTTTCTGCCCAGGAGGCATTTTTATCCCTTTTACCTTCCTCAACGAGTTTTTTGGTTATCTCCGGATTCCCGCTTTTATTATGTACCTGTAGTTCCAACGAGTAAGTATCGTTTTCCTGTTCTCCGCTCGTTTTTATATCCTGTTCAAACCTGTTCCCTTCTGTGTTGGTCATATTATAGTAACTGCTGTTCCAAGCTCCTTCATCTTTGTACCCCTTCAATTTCTCTAATTTTACCAACACCTGTAGATCATCGACGTCTCCATTTTTCGGCGGCTCAACGTTCACATAGACAGTGGCGTCATCACCGGCATCTACATAATCCTGCCAATCCTGTGGATACTTGACCCCGGTTTCCTTTATCGATGGAAGTGACTCAGGCGCTCTCACACTCATAAGGGTCTGCCACACGACTTTATTGGTCTCATCGTTGATAACCATCACTTCTAGCTGGTCCGCACCGGTGAGGTCTAAACTAGAGATATCTAATGTAACTTCTTCACCAGCTCCCCACACCCCTTTATCTTTGCCAGATAACGTGACCTCATCATCCTCGAACATAAAGCTATGTGACTTGTCATTTATCATAACCACGATCTGAGCTTCTGGGGTATCCAGAGCTGTTCCACCAAGATGATCTATAGTTATATTTCCTTCATTATAAGTTCCTTGAAAATCGATATGATCTCTTTCCGTCGGTTCTTCGAGCTGCGTGACTGCGGCGAAAACACTAGAAAACAGCACCACAGTGATACTCAAAGTCAAAATAGTTCCGACAACTTCGGAAACACCGCCTTCATCATCTACAAGGGCTCTACTCAAAACCATATTTTGCGCATCCTCCAATAAGATAACCCTAAATGATTCTAACCCTTATTTAAACGTTGTCTGGTAATTTCCATCTCTAGATGGAAAAGCGGCTCTTTTTTCGCATCTTTTCGAAGGAAAAGTTTATTTTACTCTAACTATATTACCCTTGTAGAGGTAAACCATGGGAGAAGAATCTGATGTTGGACTGTTGGAGAGGGCTAGAGGTTACTTCAAGAGCAAATCGATAACCCCCTCCGATAAGGTCGATGAACACCTGACAAAGAATATGCCAGAATATGTAGAGGAATACAAGCTGGCTACAAGATCGGACTTGCAGGGCATAGATAAAAGGATCGAAGAGTTCGTCAACGAAGTCTCGGAACTAAAAGAATGGAGAGAAGAAACCAAAGAAAGGGTCCACAGAGATCGGGATAGGATAGAAGAATTGGAAAAAGAACTCGGCATAGAGGAGGAATTATGATGTACGCTGTTACCGCTCTCGTGATAATATTAGTGATCTTGATCATGATAGGCATCTTCCTTTTCTTCAGACACAGGGCTAGAAAGAAGGCGTTGAAACAAAAATACGGCCGGGTGCCCAGTCACATGGAACTCTACTTCGAAGAATACTTTGACGAGATGATAGAGAACTGGGATCTGCTGAAAAAGAACGACGTGAATGTCTGGTTAGATGATATGGAAGTCAGGTTAGACGATCTTTCCGGCGATATCGAGGAACTAAAAGCGAACAGAAGAGAGATCGACGAGGATCTAGATAGGGTAGAAAGTCGAATAGACCAGTTAGGATCAAAGTATAAGGGGAGATAATCAATGAGCGTCGCCGAGACCATATCTGCGAATTTCCTAGCGATCTTTTACACCGTCGTTGCGATAATAATCCTGCTGATAATAGCAAAAGTGATATACGCGCGGGAGAAGTCGAAGGAGAGAAGGGAGATGGCCGAGACGAGGTTGAAGTTGAAAAAGCTCGACCTAGAAAAAAGAAAAAGACACTTGGACAATTTGAAAGAGGCATCCATGGTCTTGAAAGATGACGAAAAGCAGAGGATAGACGAGCTGGAAAGAGACAAGGCTGTACTTTCCAGGCGTTCTTTAGCGCTCATGAACGAGATAGAAGAAAGGATGCAGAGGTTGGAAAGGGGCTCGGAGAACGCTAAGTTGTTGAAAACCATGAAAAAAGTTAAAAGAACAGAAGATGAATTATTTGGCAAGGAGGATTAGAATATGTCTGAATTTGTAGATGAAAACATAAGAAGGAAGGGATCTAACGCCCTTGATAGGATCGAGGAAACCCTATTTCCAGGGGAAGTCGATATAGAGGGTACAGGGTACGACAGACGCATGTTGGATAGAAGGGTAGAGAAGTACCTTGATAAGCATTTCGATGAATATATAGAGGAATTCGGACTTCTTAAAGAGATCGACCTCAAGGTTTACGAGGAAGAAGTGGATCAGTGCGAGGAAGACGTAGATGATCTGAAAGAATTCCAAAAAGACATGAAGGACGAGATAGAAGTTCTCGAGAAAAGATTGGATAGGATAGAAAAGGAGCTCTAGGAAGGTGTTATCCGTTGGCTAGAAAGATACGGAGTAAAGCTGGAAAACGGATCCTCGACAGGATAATCAACAGTTACCTCCTTGCACAGGAAGACCCTATAGATAAAGAAAAACTCAGATCCCTACAGGTTTACCTACGGGAGAAAGGATTTGGACGGATAAGTACGAAGGAACTCGCCCGAGAGATAAAAAAACAGCAGAAAAAGATGAAAAGAAACAAAAAAATGAGCCAGATGGAAACTGAACTGTTCAAAAAAGATGATGAACCAAAAAAATATCGGTACGGATCTTCGTTCTGCCCTAATTGCACTATGTACAAGGATAACAAGAAAGAATGCCCCTATTGCGGAAAACTAGAACTCACTAGGTAGAGGATAATCATGAAGTCTAAACTGTATTCAGAGTTGATAAGGAAAAAAGTCGACACTCCTAAACAGAAAGGTAAATCAAAGCTCGTCGAGATATTGGCCTTCCAGGAAGATGGTTATTGGGTTGCCGGTGAGGTGATGATAGAATCTGGTCTTGTTAACAAGGAGGGAAGATTCTTTCCGGTTTCTGAACTGACCTATCTCCCCGATGAAGGTAGATTCGAATTGAGCAAATCCCTGAAGGAGGGAAACAAAGAACCCATGGAAAAGCACGAGCTGTATCTCTCCTATCTCGACGGTAAAAAGGTCAAATCAACTGAAGGCAAAGAGTTGGGCAGGGTCTATGATTTTGAACTGTACATCGACTTCACACCGTGGAAAGTTTGGAAATTACTGATGGATCCATCTGGATTGTCTCCCTTGAAAAGAAGGGTCAAAGTGCCGACGAAGGCGGTTCAAAAGATAGAAGATAGGACGATCGTACTCAAAAAAGGATGGAAAGGGAAGTGAAGGGCAGATGATCGTGATAGGGTCTATAATCGCTATAGTGGTATTGGCGATATATGCAATTATCATCACATATCTTTACCTCAAGCAGAAAAAGATGGATGAAGAACAGATGATCGAAGAAGGAAAGATCGATATGAAGATCGAAGAGATAAGAGAAAGATTGAACGAGGTTGAAAGTATCAGATATCCAGAAAAGATAGATATAAAGGAGGAAAAAGAAAGATGACTTCTATAGAGTTAGAAGTGAAGGAGAGCAAGATAAATAGAGGAGGAAGGACGAGGATCTGCCCGAAGGCATTTTCTGAAGTCGAAACAGACACCGGAAAAAAGGTAGTTGTTTCTTCAGAAGAAGAAGACATACTGTTGACAGCCTTTACAGACGATCTCGTAGAAGAAGGAGCCATATACCTCCGGAAAAAGGACATGAGCCGGTTAGACGTCAACCTGGGCGATACGGTCTCCGTATCGTCTTACACCTCGGTCTCAGAAAAGTTGAAAGAAAAACTGTCCCGTTCTAGCGAGGATGAATGACAAAATTTAAATCGATTGAACACATTAACATACACAAGTTCGAATAGAAGTTACCGGATGGGATGCCCTAATGTGTAGATATAAGTTTGGAGAAGGAAGATGTTCTCACCCCAGTAACATGGCTCTGGAGTGTGTAGGAGAAGATAAATGCCAGTTCAAGGATGACGATGGAGGCGGAGAGATCCCTTCAGAACTCGTGAACCGAAAAGACGACGATAAAGAAGAAGAAAGGTCCGACAGCTGTCCACATACCAAGATAGGTATATATTGTAAGAAATACGGTCACTTCCACTGTGCGGGAAAAGAAAACTGTCAGACAAGAGAGGAATACATCGAACATCTCAAGGAAAACAAAGAAGCGATTCAAAATATAGAAGACGTTCAAAGGATCAAAGGAAATTTAGACCCGATGGATTAGTCAACGATCAGATCGTCTCCACCGAAGAACGCATCTTGAACCGCCGTATAGATATCTTCGATGCCTTGTTGTTGTACGCTCGATACCGGCGTGATACTCTGCTGTAGACCCATGTTTTGGATGCTCTTGATGAGTTCTATGCTTACTTGAGACTCGGTAGTCGGGTTCTCTCTCAAGGCGGTATCCAGACTCCAAAAGTCTTCCGACCACTTTTTTATCGTATTCAACTCTTCCTCGGACAGAACATCTGCCTTAGACAAGACCGGGAAATAAGGGATATCGAACCTGAATTGTGTCGTTGCGGCTAGAGTCATCAGAGAGACGAATCCCGAGGGCTGCGTTGAAAGCACCGGATCGAAGAGGAATGTGATTAAAGATCTCTCTCCGAAGGTTTCTACCATCTCTCTACTCGCTTCCCTGAAGGTGAACAGTTCCATCTGCCCGGGAGTATCGATCAAAAAGTAATGGCACTCGAACTCGTCCATGATCCTTCGGATCTCATGGGCCTTCACCGCCATCATATCGGCACAGACTATCTGAGCGCCGTTCGGGCCCAGTTCCTGGTCCTTCATGACCTCATCTAAAGAGACCCAATCCCTCACATCTATATCGGGAGAATACGGCAATTCACCGGCTCCAGGGTCCAAATTCACAGTCACTGCCTGATATCCCTGCTGATCCATCCAGTTCTTGAAAGCCTTAGTCAAGGTCGTTTTGCCGGAGCCCGCGGTACCTACAAAATACAGATTCACAGCCATACGAAGCGGATTGAAATCGTCCCAAAAAAGGTTTTTGGCACATTTATCCAGGAAGCGTGGATATCATAACGGTTATCTCTTCTTCAGTTTCTCCTTCTTCCTCTTTCAACTCTTCTAACTTCTCGATCGTTTCCTTGAATATCTCATCCACTTCATCCATGACATCTTCGGTAAAAGGTACTTTTTTGAAAGATACCCAACCGACTTCGTGATCGATGGATTCCTTATCCTGTATGTACCTTATCCCTCTGTTCGTCATGCCTTTGATGGTGCCGAGTGCAGCGAGCTTGTAATTCTTTTTTTCCTCTAAAGTCAGATCATCCCACACGTTGGAAGAATCCAGCCACTCTTCTTCGACACCGTAGTACCTTTTGACGATATTCCCTTCGGTTTCCTCCCTACAGACATGGATCAGTCCAGAATCCAATAACTGATGAACATGGTGATGCGTCGTTTGTGGAGTTATCCCGATCTCTTCGGCGAGTTCACTGATAGTTTTTTCCTCTTCCAGCAACATAGCCATTATCTGGAGGCGGGAAGAATTGGACAGGACTTTTATCTGGTCTACGCTCGGTTTCAGATCCTCGGACATGATTATTCCTCTACATCTCTATAAGATAGCGTCTAAACGTGTACATGCGGGCGAAATATTTAAATATTACCCCTTATCTTATTACAATTAAGACGTTATCTAATCGAAAAGATGAGTGGATAACGAAAAGGAGGTATAAACATGATACGAAAAATGAAATGCAAGGACGGAAGCAGCATGTGGGTAAATATGGGACCGGATACTTCGATGTATGCAGAGGAACCCGATCTTCCTACCTGATCCGGTTTTCCCACAAATCCACAAAAACCCTTTATTTTTTCTATTCAATATTCACCCAAAATAGATATAATGATCCTCAGAACTCATAGGGATAATCATCGCCTCGCGGCTCATACATCACCTCTCATCATCGGACCGTGATCAAAAGCTAACTTGCCCGATATAAAGCTGTTCACATCTCTTCAACGGCTCTTTCGATCCTGTCCAAAGCCTCTTCGATGTTTTCAAGCGAATTTGCGAACGACAACCTCAGATGACCTTCACCTTCATCGCCGAAGGCCGAACCCGGCGTGACCGCGACTTTCGCTTCTTCGAGAAGATACATCGCTAGATCCATACTGTCCATATCAAAGTCATACTTCGGGAAAGTGTAAAAGGTCGAATCCGGTTTCTCACAGCTGAATCCTTCGATCTCGTTCAATCTTTCAACTATCAGCTCTCTTCTCTCTCTATATTTCCCGAGCATGTAATTCAATGCCTTTTCACCTTTCTCTTTATTGGAAAGTGCTCTTTCTCCGGCCTTCTGGGCAAAGGCTGGAGCGCAGGTTATCGAGTGGGTCTGTATCTTCACTATATTATCGAGAAGTTCTTCTGTACAGGCCAGCCATCCCAAGCGCCATCCGGTCATCGCATATGCTTTAGAAAAACCGTTCACGGTTATGGTCCTTTCTCTCATCCCGTCTAGAGATGCAAGAGATATGTGTTCTCCCTCGTAGATCAATTTTTCGTAGACCTCGTCGGTGACCACCATCAGATCCTCATCTACAGCTATATCTCTTATAGCTTTCATGTCATCCATGTCGAAGGTCATCCCGGTAGGATTACACGGAGAATTCAATATGACCATCTCGGTTCTAGACGTTATCTGCTCATTGATATCTTCAGCCTTGAGGGAGAACCTATCTCCTCGTCTGGGAACGCTCCTCACGATCCCGTCGGCAAATTTTACTATCGGCTCGTAGGAGACCCAAGAAGGATCCGGAAGGATCACTTCACCTCCATCATCGAGATGAGCCATGACCGACATGAAGATGGCCTGCTTTGTCGGGGTAACCAATATGTTTTCAGAACCGAAATCGAGATCATTTTCGCTCCTCACCTTTTCAGCGATCTCCTCTCTAAGGCCCTCTATCCCCATAGGTGGAGTGTAATGGGTGTATCCCTGTTTCATCGCTTCGTAAGCGGCCTCTATGATAAAATCCGGCGTATCGAAATCAGGCTCTCCAACAGCCAAGGATATCATGTCCTTGCCGGCATCTTCCATCTTGCTGCTCAGCTTCGATATCTTCATCGTGGGAGAAAATGAAACATCCAACATCCTTTTGACGTTCATATCCATATATCTCTACCTCTTTTAGTCCATCAATTCGGTCATCAGACTTTTCTGAGCATGCAGCCGATTTTCAGCCTGATCGAACACGACGGAGTGCGGTCCATCCATGACTTCGCTGGTTATCTCCACTCCTCTATGGGCGGGTAAACAGTGCATCACGATCACGTCGTCATCCGCTTTACTTACGAGCTCTTGATTCACCTGGTAATCCTCAAAATCTCTTTTTCGTTTTTCGGCTTCGTCTTCATCTCCCATGGAGACCCAAACATCTGTATAGATTATATCGGCTTCTTCGACCGCTTCTTTGGGATTCTCATGACGAGATATCTCTGCCCCGTTCTCTTCACCCAGTTTAACCGCTTCTTCAAATATCTCTTCGTTAGATCTGTAATCTGAAGGACTGCACTCGATCATGTCCATACCGACTATAGAAGAACCTAACAACAATGAATTGCAGACGTTATTACCATCGCCAACATAAACTAACTTTTGATTGAAATCACCTTTGTTTTCCCTTATGGTCAAAAGATCGGCCAATATCTGACAGGGATGCTCTTTATCATCTAGACCGCTTATGACAGGCACCGAAGAGTTCTGAGCAAGTTCTGCCATCATTTCGTGCTCAAATGCGCGATACATGATACCGTCTACATATCTACTCAACACCTTGGCGGTATCAGCGATGGTCTCGCCTCTTCCCAGTTGGAGATCTTTCGGACTGAGGTACAAAGAATGTCCTCCAAGCTGGGTCATCCCGACTTCGAAAGAGATCCTCGTCCTAGTGCTCGGCTTTTCGAAGATCATCGCTAAACTCCTATCTTCTAAAGGAACCGAAGACTCTCCATTTTTGTACTTCTTTTTCATCTCTCCTGCTCTTCTAAGGATCTCTTCTAGATCATCCTTCACGTCCAAAATCGAGATTAAGTCTTTCGTCATTTTTATCACCTTTTCTGATATCTTCCATCTGTAAGTCTAAACATGAGCTCGAGATACAACTCGGAGGTCTCTTCTATCTTCTCTTCAGGTAGGGAGGGCAAGGGCGGTTCTTCCTCTCCTTCACTCCTAGCTTCCATCAGTTCATCGTGATACCCTACCTCCCTATAATACTCCTTGATGTGTTCCTTGATCCTCTGAACAAAATTACCACGTTCGTATTCATCCTTCTCCCAGAATGTATCTTCATCGGCGGTACCGAAGCTATCGACGACCATCAAATCCCCGTGTTCGTCGATCGCAAATTCCTTCTTTCCTTCGACGTGAAGAAGACCGTTCTTCTCCACTTTATCGGCTATGATCTGATCTATCTCGAAACACGTCTCTTTGATCCCTTCGTATTCGGCTTCGGTCAAACCAGAGATCGATAGGGCTTCCTCTTTCGGCAATCTTTTATCTTTTTCTTCAAGTTTGGTAATTACCTCCAAGAAAGGTTTTGGAAGCTTCTCACCGCACGCCGGTTTTTCATCGAAGCCAAGTTCCTCGTGATCCACCTCACCTCTTTCTATCCTGTCGTGGAGTGAACGCGTTACAAAGTACCTCGTGATAAATTTTAAGGGTATCAGATAATCGGTAGTATCCTCATCTAACTTATCGTAATCCTCTATAAATTCGATCTCCTCCACTTCCATCCGATCGTCTTCTATCCTCTCGATAAAATGATTTTTGATCCCTCTCTTCTCTATCTCCTGGAACCAGTAGGATGATGTTTTACAGAGGGTTTCACCCTTTCTAGGTATCTCATCCGGCATCAATTTGTCGTAAACATGGATCTGGTCCGGAAAAACAAATTCCAATCTATCCTCATGTGTTTGATAGACCTCTTTTACATTTCCTTTCCTGACAAGCTTTTTCATCGAGGAAGCACCAAAACGTCGTAGGTTAAGGATTAGAAGGGTGTATTTAATACTTATGTGTTTTTACTATATTCCACTACAACTCCTCGTCCGCTTTTTCTAGAAGGTTTCTAGCATTTCTGAAAGTGACCTTAGACTTCGCCTCTTCATAGGGCAGCCACTCGAAACCCTGATGTTCCTCAGAAAGAGTGATACCTTCTTTTTCAGACCTTCCCAAAAAGTAGATCACCTTTTTATGAGATAATTCATCCCTTTTTTTGTAGAAGTACTCTATCTCTTCTTTGAAGTCGTCGTGCAGTTCCACCTCTTCCTCTACGATACCGGTTTCTTCTCTCAACTCCCTCAAAGCGGTATCTTTCTCGCTCTCGCCTTCCTCGATATGACCCTTAGGGAAATCCCAGTGACCTGAAGGATAATGTAAGAGAAGAAATTTTTTAGGATCCGTATCTCTGTAAACAAGGACTCCAGCCGAGATCTCGTCCATCATGTTTATCCGTACAGTGGTGGATGCGCGCTTTTTCGCTCCATATCGTCTTTAGCTTTGTTAGCTTGATTAACCATCTTTGCATATTGATCTTCAAGCTGCTGGGCACTTTCGATGAGCGATTCTGTCTCGATATCTATGCCTCGATAATCGGAAAATTTTTGAAGGAGTGTCGCAGAAGCCCTAGGATCAGGCATCTTTGGATTACCTTCGACCAGCATCCCGACCGCGCAGACTTCCTTTTCATGTGCATTCAACAGGAGTGAACTCGAGATCCCAGAAACGGCGCCTCTCGAAATTATCTCGACATCGAGTTCTTCCGCTTCGGTCTCCGCTGCGTGGGAACTCAACACACCCCACACCTTCTTCTCTTCCTCATCTTCGTCCTCTTCTCCCTGTTGATCCTTCTTCGGTATGCCGTCGAATATTATCACATCTTCGACTCCGCAGTCAAGGGCAAAATCAATTATCACCTCAGCCAGATTCGATGAGAGTTCCGGGGGGATGATCATATCGGACTTAACGAGTAGGAATTTTTCCCCGGCGAAAAATCGCACCGGCCTTCTCGGTATGCCTTCAAAGATGACCGCCGTTGGAGGGAATTCATCACAGTCCACCGCAGCGACCTGTTCGAGGTCCAAGGTGTTTATCAGCTGTTCCGAGGCGATACCGCCGATCAATCCAGTGCCTGGAAAACCCGCAACTAGAACATCATATTCAAGGTCCTCATCTTCGTCTAGGATGATATCAAAATCTATCCCGTTCTCATAACTCCTCTTCTCCATTGTCATATTATTCACTAGGGCTATAATTAACTACTATTACTTTTTATTTTTGGCCGGTAGACGAGTTGAGAAAAATCCTAGCAAGGAATAATTTTTTATCTTATGCACCGCTTAAAGTTCATCGCTTAAAGGTGAAAATATGGAGGATGATTACCCGATATTACAAGTCGCATTGGACCTGATGAACTTAAAGAGAGCTGTCCAGATCGGAAACAAGGCTGTTGAAGGAGGCGTAGATTGGATCGAAGTGGGAACACCTCTGATCAAGTCTGAAGGGATGGAAGCTGTACGGAAACTCAGGGAGGAATTCCCCGGTAAAAAGATAATAGCGGATATGAAGACGATGGACGTCGGCGGGGTAGAGGTCGAGATGGCCGCTAAGTCGGGAGCCGACGTGATAGGTATTCTAGGGGCCGCGGACGACGAAACGTTAAAAGAGGGTATCAGATCCGCTAGGAATTACGATTCGGAGATAATGGCGGACTTGATAAGCGTGGAAGATCAGGTGCGGAGAGCGGAGGAAGTCACAGAACTGGGAGCTGATTACATAGGTGTTCACGTTGGTATCGACGCACAGATGAAAGGGGAAGATCCGGAGGAGTTGGTCGAAAAAGTTTCTAAAGCAACCTCTTTACCCGTCGCCGCAGCAGGAGGTCTCAACTCCGAAACAGCGCCAAATATGGTAAAAAAAGGAGCAGATGTAATAATCGTTGGGGGAGCGATAATAAAAGCTAAAGATGTCAAGAAGGCGGCGGAAAACGTGAAAAGATCGATGAAAGAAGGTGTCTCCGTCGAGTCCGAAGTCAGGAAGAAGAGAGGTCCAGCCGAAATAAAAGAAGCCTTCGAGGAAGTTTCGACTCCCAATATCTCCGACGCGATGCACAGGGAGCCCTGCATGAAGGGAATCAAACCTAAAACCACGAGAGATGAAAAGATCATCGGGAGAGCTCTGACCGTCAAAACGGTCGACGGCGACTGGGCCAAGCCCGTAGAGGCTATAGAGGAAGCCGAGGAAGAGCAGGTTATCGTCATCGACGCCGACGCTGGAAAGACTGCAGTTTGGGGCGAACTAGCTTCCTGGTCCTGTAAACAGAAAGGTGTCGAAGGAGTGATCATCGACGGAGCAGTGAGAGACGTAGATGACATAAGGGATCTAGATTTTCCCGTATTCGCGCGCCATACAGCTTCGAACGCGGGAGAACCCAAAGGTTATGGAGCCCTTGGAGATGAAATAGTTTGCGGCGGTAGAAAAGTGAAGCCCGGCGACTGGATAATAGGTGACGACAGCGGGGTCATGGTAGTTCCAAAGGAGGAAGCGCTGCAGATAGCCAACCGCTCTTTAGACGTTCTGGAAAAAGAAAATAGGGTCAGAGAGGAGATAAAAGAGGGTGCAACACTCTCTGTAGTGATGGAATTAGGGAAATGGGAGAAAAAGAAGTGAACCTGCTTCATCTCTTTGCCAAATCATTCGATCTTATGACTTCCAATCCGTTCTTTTCGGCCCAATTTCCGACTCTCTTCCGCTCCTTTCCACTGGTGCTGCTCCTGTCGAAGTAGATGAACTCGACATTTGGAGTCTTTTCGATCGCCTCTTCGAAACTCTCACTTGTCAAATATTTCATCGCCCATCCCGGCACCATGTGACCGACCGATACTTTTCTGCTCTTCACCAGATCGGTAAATCTCGGAGCGTAATGTCCTCCACCCACACAGAAAGCTACAGGATCTTCCTCTATAGGATTTTTAACCTGTTCGCTCATCACTGTATCTGCGATAACTTTTCCCGCTTCTTTATCCTCCCATGCACTCTCGTCGCTGCCTATCTCTATGTAATATGTAGGAGTTTCTAAATAGGGCCCGTGATGGGTAGCTTCTAAAGATACATCGTACTTTCCTCTAAGACCTGCTCCGTCAGCTTCCGCCATCAAGGTAAGTAAAGCTTGGGTCATGCTGTGAGGTGAAGAGGGAACCAGCTTTTCTTCTTTACCACCATACTTTGCCTCGCCGTAATTGCCAACGGGGTGAACCGTTAAGGAATGAACACCGGCCTCAGAGGAATGTTTAGAGATGAAGACGACTTCGTCAAAATCCACCCCTAAAAATTCTTCCATCTTCTTATCTATATCATCAGAGTAGATATGATGTTCTTCTACGATGCAGATGTGATCATCGTCTCTTTTATAAACCGGCCTTCCTTCCCATTCGTCTATTTCATCCCAATCTTTTTCGAGAAGTCGCGAAAGGATATTCTGGCTGGCTTGATCCGCGGTGGATGAAACTATCAATCTCATGGAGAGATAAAAAGAGAAAAGACTAGTTATATCTTTTGATAAAGAATTATATACTCAAAGAGTATGGTAAAACGATGGATAAGAGTATAAGCGGGATGATCGATACCTCTATCATCGAGGAGCTGATAGATGAATGTCCTAAATCGACCCAAGATCTGGAAAAACTTCCGCTGTATTCTATCCTTCTAGTCCTGGGAGGCTACATCGCTCTCGGTATAGGATCCCTTCATTTCGTCATAACCATGCTCAAAGACTTTGACTTTTACGCCGTATTTCATCTCCTGACCAATCTACTATTCGGTTTCGGTCTACTGATATCATATCATCGGATAAAAAGAGAGATCAAAAGATGGGCGCTGGTCGCGATAGTCTTTTCTCTCGCATTGATCGCTCTCGGCGGAGTCGTAGGAGGTCTCGCCGGCCTCATAGGCATTTTCGGCGGGGTCCTCGCTCTATTAGGTGAATTTGACGAAGATTGGAAGATATGAAGGATGGGAAGATTAATATAATCCATCGTACCTCACTTTGACGGTGGGTAAGTTGGAAGAAAAAGAAGTGACAGAAATCGTGTCAAATCTTGTAAAGATAGCCGCTGAAAGATCTCCAAAATTCTTCGGAGAGAAGATAGAGATAGTCCTCCTCGACGAGGCCGAAAAGGAGATGCTGGCGGAAGAGATGTTTCAATTATCGGATGAATACGAGGACGAACTCTACAGCCTTGAAGGCGATTATATAGAATCTTCAGACGAGATCATTTTGATCGGTCTTGAAAACCATGAACCTTTCAATATAGATTGTAGGGGCTGCGGTTACGAGAACTGCGAAGAGTTTCAGAAGGCTGAAGAGAAAACGAAGATCTATGAAGGACCGAACTGCGCCTTCGGACTTTTAGACCTCGGGATGGCGATCGGTCACGCGTGGAACACGATCGAAGACTACAATCTAGAGCCAGATATCTCGGTCAAAGGCGGACTCGCAGCAAAACATCTCGGTTTGATGGAATCGAGGGTGGCTCTAGCCGTGACTATAAACACGGCTCCGGCTAAAAGTTATCCCAACCTCTGATCAGTAACCAGGTCCTCTCTATGACCGAGGAAAGTCCCGTCTAAAAGATACACTCTCTCGTTGCTCAGCCGTTGATTATTCAAAAAGGGCCCGAGATAATATTCTTCTTCCGCATTGATGCTAGTCCCTCCTAGGAGATGGTTATAATGGGGCATGATAACTCCCTCCCCCTTACTACCTTCCCATTCATATTCTAATCTGACCCAGCATTCCTTTTTTTCTTTATTTTTGAAGGAGTCGATCAATTCTACGGCGGGGTGAGTGTGGGCAAGAACGACTTTTCCGGTCGATAGGACCTCCTCCGAGGGGATCGCGTGGCCGTGAAAAAAACCTACTCCGTCGATCACCGCTCCGCTGGAATCGTGAATAAAGACATCCGAGGGTAGATACTCGTCTATACCTCCGTCGTGATTGCCCGGGATAAGGTAGATCTCTTCGACGACTTTCAACCACTCGTCTACCATCTTCGGTATGTCCCTGTACTCCTGCCACGTCGCCTTAGGAATGTTATGTTTGAAATCTCCGTTTATGATCAACCGTTCCATATCGCTTTTTTTAAGTATCTCGAAAACAGGATCGATCATCGTTTCCGCCTGATCCGGTATATTTATCCCTTTATTCTCAAGTTCTCTCTCGTAGCCAACGTGAAGATCCGCCACTACTAGATTATCTTTTACCTTCAGGAGCCGGTGATTCCAGATAGGTTCCATCTTTTCTTCTCTATTCCGTTTACAGATGGGGGAGGTATTTATCTATCTCCCATTCAGTCACCTGTTGTCGATACTCGTCCCACTCTTCCTTTTTGTTATGGATGTAATGCTGGAAGGTATGTTCACCAAAAATTTCTTTCACAAAATCACTTTCTTCCATCAAAGACAGAGCGTGACCCAAGTTGGCCGGTAAAGAGTCGATCCCTTTTTCTTTTCGTTCATCCTCCGACAGAGAGAATAGGTCTTCCTCTACGGGCTCACCGGGATCTATCTCCTTTTCGATGCCGTCGAGACCGGCACCTAATAGAAGAGCGAACTGAAGGTAAGGATTGCCAGCTGGATCCGGATTTCGTATTTCCACTCTGGTCCCCATCCCTCTTCCGGAAGGTATCCTAGCAAGCACGCTTCGATTCAAGTGGGCCCAGGAGACATATACGGGGGCCTCGTAACCCGGGATCAGTCTCTTGTAGGAGTTGATCCAAGAATTTTGAACGGCGGTCATCTCCCGCGCATGTTCCAAGAGACCTCCTATATAATACCGAGCGACATCACTCAAACCGTCGGGATCGTCCTCGTCATAGAAATGATTTTCGTTCGCACCTAACAAACTTTGATGAACGTGCATCCCCGTACCGTTCACGCCCGCGATAGGTTTGGGCATGAAAGTGGCGTGGAGATCGTTCAATTTGGCTACGGTCTTTATAGTGTGCTGAAGTGTCATTATCTGGTCCGCTATCGTCAGGCCGTCTCCATATCTAAGATCTATCTCGTGTTGACCCGACGCTACTTCGTGATGTGCAGCCTCGACCTCGAACCCCATCTCTTTGAAATAAAGGTTGCATTCCTTTCTTACCTTGTCCGCTCTATCCAGCGGCATCAGATCGAAGTAACCTCCTTCGTCGTCTGGTTTCACTGTAGGATTTCCGTCTTCGTCGGTTTGGAACAAGAAAAATTCGTATTCGGGACCGACATTGAACTCATAACCCTTCTCCTCCGCCCTCTCCATCTGTCTTTGAAGTATATATCTCGGGTCGCCTTCGAACCTTTCTCCATCGGAAGTGTAGATATCACATATCAACCGCCCCGTTTTGATCTCGTCTTCGATCCATGGAAATACGAGAAAAGTATCGAGGTCGGGATGTGCCCTCAGATCGGATTCATCTATCGTGGCATATCCCATTATCGAGGAGCCGTCAAAAAGCACGCCTTCCTCTATAGCTCTCTCCAGATGTGAGGTCGGTATAGAGACCGATTTCACACCTCCGAGTAGATCCATGAACTGCATCTCTACGAATTTTATACCTTTCTCATCTACCTCTTTCAAAAGTTGATCTTTGTCCATTTTATTCAACCTCAAACGAGTCAACCATGATTGAACTCAATTTAAAGCTTCATATTTAAATAAATCGGTTTCACCTTTTTTTCTTTCATAAAAAATTATTTCACTCAATAATATTAAATAGAGATGAACCATTGCATTATTATGATGACTCAATCAGATATAATCGGGGTGCTACTTGTCTATCTTTACGTTGGAATCCTACTTTTCATCTTCGATTTCATATCGAAAAAAGATTCCTTCAACCGAAGGAAGATTATCCACATAATGGTTGGGAACATCGTCTTCATCCTACCCCTTTTCGAAACAAGATGGGTGATGGTCCTTCTAGCGGCGGCACCTTTCATCTTATTCACCTATCTTATGAGTCCACATTCTCCACTCGGCATTGAAAGTGAGGCCTCGAATTCCGGACACAGGTTAGGTCTCGTTTACTATTCTATCAGCTGGACTCTTCTAGCCTTCTTATTTTTTGGAAAGATAGAAGTGATAGCTGTCGGGATCATCTGCATGTCTTATGGGGACGGGCTTGCTTCTTTACTCGGCAAAAACTTTGGAAAACATACATTCACTATCACCGGAGATAAAAAAAGTATAGAAGGGTCAGCATCGATGATAATCGGCTCTTTTTTGATGATCGCGGTAACTCTTCTCTACTTCGATGCCCTGCCTCGAAATCTACTGGGAATTCCATTCGTAGTCTCGATAGCGACTTTGACCGAGATACTTTCGATCAAAGGCACGGATAATCTGATGGTAGCTTTAATCAGTTCGATAAGTTATTATATCTTGATTTATATGTGATGGTCAAAATGCGCTTCATAGTTATAGACGGTCTCGACGCTGCAGGAAAAGACACACATGCTTATCTATTAAAGAAGAGACTTGAAGAGGAGGGAGAAGATGTTATCTTACGTTCTCATCCTTGCTCGGACAGCCTTTTCGGGGTTAAGGCTCATAATGCACTGTTGGGTGATGGGGAATTCTCCCGGGCTAAATCTACGTTTTATTTCGCGTTCGATGTTATCAACTCTATGATGAACATCAACGGAAATGCGGACACGGTCATATTCGTAAGATACCTGTGCAGCGTGGCCTATTTGCCTGAACCACTGGTAGAAAAATCATATAAATTCTTTTCAATGATATTTCCGACTTCGAGCTACATGTTTTACCTTGATGTTAAACCTGAAGACGCTTTGAAAAGATTGAAAGAAAGAAACGAAAGAGAGATATTTGAAAACAAGGAAGAACTGAGAAAAGTCAGAAAAAAAGCACTTTCGATAGTTGATGATTGGCACGTTATAGATACTTCTAGACCTATTCCAGAGGCACAAAAAGATATTGAAAGGATATTGCGCCAGTTGGACGAGAAATAACTTCTTTTGTAAATTCACTCGTTCAATTCTTCGTCAATCTCATCTTTGGGAAGAGGTTTAAGAGATTCTGCAATAGTGATTCCCTCTGCCCCGTCGAATTCTCCTCCAAACTTGACCTTTCCGTTGCACTCTGAACCTTTCTTCATCTCGACGTCGCCCTCGGCGATCACGTTATCTACTTCTGTTTCCTCATCAAGGACTACTTCGCCCTTGCATTCTATATCTTCCGCGGAACTTCTCTCTCCAAAATGAACAAAAGTTCCCCTCACCGAACCTTCGATCTCGGTAGAAGCACCGATCTCGACCTCCCCCTCCGAGATAAGGTCGCCTTCAAATTTTACCTTATCACCAACTTTTATGTCCTTAGAACATTGGACCGAACCGTGGACCACTACCGAATCTTCTATCTCTATACAACCCCCACAGTTTATACCACCTTCTATCTCAGAACCCATAGGGACCGATAGATCCTCGTCTGTATCTATGACATATTCGCTTCTGCTTTGATACCTATCCAACTCCTCCAGCAGTTCGTCGTTCTCTTCGTTCAATTCATCTACTTCTTCTTTCAACTCGAATACCTCTTTTTCCAATCTTTCGATAAGTTCCTCACTATCCTCGGAAAGAGAACCTACCTCCTCATCACTCATCTTTTTGATCAAGGTCCTGATTTGATTCCCCTGTTTTTCAAGTATCTCCTTCTTCTCTTTCAATATCTCTCTTTTTTCCTTCTGAAGTTCTTTATTTTTATCCTTCAGTTTCTTGGTTTTTCTTCTAAGCTTTTTCAGTTTTTTCTTGTAAGAATTCACCTTCTCCTCCAATTCCTTTTTCTTGGGTAACATATTCATCCCACTAACGGAATACATCTGTACTATATAAGTATTTTACGAAGATGGTTTTAGAATATTTATTGAAAATATTTGATGTATGATCCCGCATTCAACTTGAACGATCGTTAAATTTTTGATCAACTCAAAAAGGCAAAAAGTATTAGTCAGTATTTTTTTATTCACTCAAAGATCATGATCAAAGTCGTCCTAGACACGAACGGCCTTTTGATGCCCTTTCAATTTTCTCTCAATCTCGACGACGAGATCCAAAGGTTAGTGGGAGACGCCCGAGTGTACGTTCCTTCCTCGGTGATAGATGAATTGAAAGGTCTAGACGAAAAGGCTTCCCTAGAGCTGGCAAAAAAATATCGTGAGATCGAGGTCGAAAAAAGTGGAGACGAGGGTGTACTAGAAGCGGCGAAGAAACTAGACGGTATGATCGTTACAAACGATAAAGAGTTGAAAAAAAGAGCTGTAAAGGAAAGGATACCGATCGCATATCTTCGCTCTAAGACCCACCTTGAGATGATCGGCGAAGATTGGATCTTGTCGGGCAGAGAAGAAGAAACAGAGCTCGAAGGAAAGATCGTCTCAGGAGTCAACGAGGGACAGTATTTTCTAGCTCTAGAAGGATACAAAAAACGTTTCCAGGATAGATTTGATTTTGAACCTTTCGAAGGTACTTTGAACGTGAAATTAAACGAGGGATCTTTGAAGCGATATGAGGATTTAAAGGATGAACAGGGTGTAACCATCGAAAGTTTTGAAGAGAAAGGTGAACACTTCGGCAGAGTCGAGTGTTTTCCATGCGAACTAGTGAGTGGAGATAAAAGACTAGACAAGAACACATTCTTGATAATCCCAAAGAAAAGCAGATACGATGAGATCGTCGAGATAGTATCAGAGTTCGAATTGAGAGAAGAATTGGAACTCGATGACGAAGATGAGATAAAAGTATTTGTAGAACCACCGGGTGATTGAAGAAAAAAGTCCTTTTCAAAGTTTTCTAGAAATTTTCCTCTACATAACTTATGACCGATTCAAAGAGTAACTTTCCATCGCCTCTACTTTCGGATAAACCTTTTCTCGACCAATCCGGATCCGTATGGGGATGGAAAACTCTCTCGGGATGAGGCATCAATCCCAAAACGTTACCCCTAGGATTGCATATCCCGGCTATATGGTCCAGCGAACCGTTGGGATTCCATGGATAATCTGGTTCACTCCCGTCCAAAGTCGTATAGCGGAAGACTATCTGATCATTCTCTTCCAGTTCTTTCAGCGTCACTCCTTCACCGAGAACGAACTTCCCCTCCTTATGGGCAGAGGGGTAAAGGATGGTCTCCTGATCTTTGTATTCACTAGTGAACACACAATTGGATGTTTCCTCGACCCTCAGAAGCGAAGGCCTGCACTCGAATCGATTGCTGTCATTGGTCTCTAAAGCGGCTCTCGGACTTTCACTCATCGTCTTTTTTACAGCAGGTAGAAGTCCCATCTCTACGAGCACCTGAAAACCATTGCATACACCTAAGACCGGTTTTCCTGTCTCGACGAATTCCTTCAATTCTTCTGCTAAAGCACTCTTCAATCTCGCTCCGAATATCGCTCCAGCTCTGATATAATCGCCTGCGGAAAAACCTCCGGGGATCATCAAGATGTCGTAATCCTGCAGCGATCTTTCTTCATCCTCCTTCACATCCTTTGAAAGTAGCTGCTTTAGATGCACTTTTTCGGCTTCCGCACCCAACCGTTTGAAAGCTAGATGAGATTCTTCCTCGCAATTCGTGCCTTCGATTCGTAAAACACCGGCTTTTATATCTTCTCGTTTCACGGTGATCTCCTGAGGTACAGTAAAACTCCTTCGTAAAAATATTTTCTATCTTTCTAGATCTTGTTAGCGACAGTAGAGGGAGAAATTATTTATTAGAAATGTCTTTACATCCTATATATCTCTACGGGGCCGTGGGGTAGCCTGGTCGATCCTTCGGGCTTTGGGAGTCCGACACCCGAATTCAAATTTCGGCGGCCCCACTTTTCTTTTCGTTAATAGGTATGGTTATCTTCGCCCATCTCATCAAGTTTTTCTCTGATATCCTCTAGATCCGGAACATCTTTCATCTCTTTCTTCTCTACTTCGCTCTCCTTCAGTATCTCATCTGGTCTTTTCGGTTTATCAAAAACATCGAACTCCTTTCCTCTTTTCTCGATCATCTTGAACTCGTCTCTTTTATCGAACATCGTTGACCTGATCTCATCTATCTTTTCGAGATCTTCTTCAGAAACATCTCTTACTATCTCCGCGGGCTGACCGAGAGCTAGTTTTCCGTCGGGAACCTCCATACCTTCTGGAACGATGGCGTTCGTGCCTACAATAGCGCCTTCCCCGATCTCTGCTCCCTCCATGACCACGGCATCATTGCCTATCAACGCGCCACTTTCTACGCTGCATCCTTCTAATCTAGCACCGTGGGAGATGAAAGACCTTTTTCCGATCGACACGGGATGGTCTTTCGATGACTTTATAGAAGCTTTGTTCATTATTATCGATTCCTCTCCTAAGCTCACCTCGGATTCATCACCCTCGACTATTGACCCTGGGAACAACGAGGCGTTCTTTCCGATCTCGACTTCCCCCACAACTCTAGCAGTTGGATCCAGAAAGGGGCTATCGTCTTCCTCTCCTTCATCGGGTAGAAACTCTTCCAATTCTCTTGTCATAGTTGAAGTAAATGAACATCCGTGTAAAAATATTGCGGTCTAAAGTAAAAGCAGATAGTATTACGGTTCAAATCTAGAAGCTATGTTTTCTATCTTGTGTTTTAACTCATCCTCGTTCTCGAGCTTTATTAATATCGCGAGGAACCTCAACTGGGACACGAAGAAGAAATTCTCATTTTCATCCACGTCTATAGAGCTCAATATCCTCTCCCTGACTTCTTCGTCGACCTTCGTCAAAGTCTCATGGAGTTTCTCAGCTATCTCCTCTTTGTCCTTTTCGCATTCAAAACCCACTTCCACCAAATGATCGACACATTTCTTTGTTTTCTCTTCACTCCATTCTATAAAAACTCTAGAGGGACTATTCTCATCCATAGGCTCAGGGGTCATCAAGAACATCTCCGCCGTTCTACCGTAAATCCTCTCCGGAATATGATGTTCCCTCCTTTCCCCTTTAACTTCAATAAATCCGGCCTCTTCCAATTTCTTCATATGCCTATATATAGTGGATTGATCTTTTTCTAATGCTTCAGCGATCTGAGAGATAGACATATCCTTGACTTTTAACAGCTCCAACATCTGCTTTCGGGTCTTCTCAAGACCGACTTTTAGGGTCTCGGAATCTTCAAATACGCGGATGTCTTCATTCATCTTAACCCATGGATTCTTGTACAAATCTACATATTGGGGTATTCTTTATAAATATCTATCCCGTAGATATCAACATTCTACATCGATCTCTTCCTCGTTTTCCTCGGTTATCTTCTTTATCTTGCCTTCGGCTTCCTCTAGTTTTGCGTCGCAGTGTTCTATCAACTCCATCCCCTGCTGGTAGAGTTGGATGGCTTGTTCTAGTGGGACCTTGTTCCTTTCAAGTCTCTCGTTTATCGTCTCCAATCTTTCTAGCGCTTCACCAAAATTCATATCCTCGATTTCTTCATCTATTTCTTCAAGTTCTTCTGAGATCTTTTCACCTCCTTCGTTTCTGCTTCGATACAACCATCACTAACGTTGACATCGATAAGTTCTTCCTCCTCTACACCCTCAATGCTGGTGATCACCTCTCCATCTTCGTCGGTCACTATGGAATACCCCCTTTCCATGGTCTGGAGAGGACCTAAAGCTTTCAATCTCTCTTTCTGCCCCTTGAGACGCTGCTGGTTCTCCTCTATACGCCTCTCGATATTGGTCTGAAGTTTCTCAATATTGGTGTCCAATTTCTGATAGCTGTCTTCCAAAAGTATCTCCGGTCTCTTGAACACGCTCCTTTCTTTTATACTCTGGAGCTTTTCCTCATAATTTTGGATGATATTGGACAAGGCTCTTTTAGCCCTTTTTTTCTGATGTTCCATCCTCTGCTCCAGCTCAGATCTCAGAGGAACGACGAGTTCAGCAGCCCCTGTTGGTGTGGGAGCGCGAGCATCTGCGACGAAATCCGAGATCAAAAAGTCGGTCTCGTGTCCTACGGCAGAGACTATCGGCGTCTCGGCTTTGAAAATCGTTCTAGCGACTTTCTCCTCGTTGAAACTCCAGAGATCCTCTATGGAACCGCCGCCTCTTCCGACGATGATCACGTCGAGGTCCTTTCGGTCCAATAATCTGATCGACTCGACTATACTCTCGGCCGAACCTTCTCCCTGGACCAAAGCAGGAGCTAAAAATATGTCTACATTTTCAAAGCGCTGTTTTAGGACCTTCACCATATCTCTCAGAGCGGCCCCCTCCTCGGATGTAACTATCCCGATCTTCTTCGGTAAAAAAGGAAGGTCCTTCTTATGCTCGTCGTCGAAAAGACCTTCTTCCTCCAGCTTTTCTTTCAACTGTTCATAAGCGAGATACAACTCTCCCTTACCGCCGACCATCATCTCTTTGACGACGAGCTGATACTTTCCCTTGGGTACGAAAAGACCGATATCGCCTCTGCAGAGAACCTCCATACCCTCTTCGGGCTCGAATTCAATATCTTTGTTGTGAGAGCGAAACATAGCACAGTTGATCTCGCTCTTCTCATCCTTCAGAACGAAATACATGTGTTTTTCTTGGTAGTGAGTAAAATTTGAGATCTCACCTCTTACCCAAACACTCTGAAGATCGTCTTTCCTCTGCAGTAAAGATTTTACCTTGAGATTGAGGTCTGAAACCGAGTAGATCTGTCGCTCGGATATATTTTCCTCCTTGTTCACCTCATCCATAACTATCATTGAATTCTATATATACTATTTAAAATTGGTCCGAGAAGGGAGGGGGAGATGAAAGTTGTAAGTGATAACATCAGGGCCGAAGATAGAGTCAATAGGCGAACTGTCTTATGCTTACGATGACCACCATCATTCACTTCCTCCTATGGATGATAAAGTATTATCCTTGAGTGATAAAATACTTTCGGAAGGAAAAAAGAAATCTTATTTCACAGAACAATTTGCAACTAGACTATCACTTGGTTAGAGCTAGAATCCACCATCTTCTCAGAATGATCGTTTTCACATACATTTATATGTTCCTTCATGCTGATCAGTAATAACTCAAGTACCTTCATCCCTTTTCGATGTAATCATCAGATAACCATCAGATAATCATCAGAAATTAAGTTTATACTTTGTAGCTCTCCTTTTCCAACTCTATTTTGTATATCTCAGACCTTTCTCGGAAATATTTCGAACATCTCCCCTACAATAGATTCTCTTTTCTCCATCATTTACTTTCAACATTCTTCATTATAGTAATATGGCTTTTCCCGACATTTTCCCGACATTTTATACTAACTCATAGTGAGTTTTTCTACCAGCACCTTTTCTCACAACAATATTTTTTTCTTTCAGTTCTTCAAGATCCCTAAGTGCAGTTCTGTCAGAAATACCTGGATTTATATCCCGATATTCTCTATTTGTTATTTTTCCATGTTCTTCTAAATATTTTAATGCTTTTTCCTGTCTTTCATTCAGTTCGACCTCTTTTTCTTCTTCAAATTTTTCCTTTGTAGAAAATATCGTTACAGTTGTAGAGTGTTCATCAGATTCAATTTTCGGGAGTTCTGGAGATAAAGGATGTTCTTCATGTTCTTTGATGATTTTGTCCCATCCTTCTCCAAGTTCCTCGATATACTCAACTTTAGCTAAAACTTTTGCAATGATCGGATTTCGTGAATATTGTTTTGCTGTTATATTATCAGTGGTTATTCCTTTAGCCAAACCACCAATATTATAAAATTCTATAGAGTTAGAGAACATCTTGATTATAACTTTGCTTCCTTGATCTGAGTAGTCCCTATGGCAGATAGCGTTTGTTAATAATTCTCTAATCGTGAATCTTCCGTATTCGGGTATATCTTCTCTCCGGATCTCTCCAGGGTTAAGCCTAGACATCACCGCAATATGCTCTCTGATATATTCGCTGCATTTGTCAATCTGCTGAAAAATGTTTCCTCTGAACTCTTTATAATCCAATCTTCTAGTTCCCACTCTTTCACCTTTATATCTTGCTAGGGCGATAAATGAATTTTTGAAAAATTGTTGAGGGTCATTTCCAAAAAGTAATATTCCACCATTAGTGACTTTACTATCTTTTATACAATCTAAGGATTTTAAGATATCTTCTGGTTTTCCAGCTGTTTCTTTTTCAGTGCTCTCTTCATAAAGAGGTATGAACGTTTCCTCTACGAAAGTCCAATTGATATCATCTAAAGATGCTTCCTCGCATATCTGCTCGTCCCAGTGAAGCTTCTCACCGGAGTTTTTGGCTAGTTTCCTGATCTCTGAAGAGTTAAGTTTGTGTGTACTTTTTCCCACTCTCTTATAGGCGTTGTTTCGATAGAAAACTGGTTTTTCTTGATTTTCCGCACCGTCAGGGAGGATGGAAGGATACAATCCTGAACATCTTTTACTTCG
>CAYWYD010000015.1:19900-53350 GCA_964462425.1 uncultured Thermoplasmata archaeon | reverse complement strand
TTTCCGCACCGTCAGGGAGGATGGAAGGATACAATCCTGAACATCTTTTACTTCGATGATGACAACGTCTTTCCCGTCTAACTTTTCTGTACTTATCGATGGATATGTCTTTGGATCTGTGTGCTGCTTTATCCTGTTCGCTAGCTGTTCTAACGTGTTTTCACCTATACCTTGAGAACTCGTTTCGAAAGGTGTATGGAGAGCCATAGGCTTTCCTCTATATCTACACCTTTGATCTTTCCCGAGTCAGTTACACCGATGATGATGGTACCGCCATTAGCGTTGGAAAAACTAGAAATAGTTTTACCAATAGGTTCACTCAGACTCAAAGACTTTTTGAACTCGAGTTCGGCAGATTCTCCCCCCTGTATCAACTCTTTCAATTTTTCCTGTTTCATACTCTATATCTCATTAACTTTTCCCTTTAATCAGTTTCGCCGTTGATGGTCTTATTCCAGATCTTCCTATCATCCCTCCATGGGCTGTGAAAACATTATCAGACCTATACGAAAGTGGGTTTTGCAGCGCCTCGAAGTCAGGGAAGGAGGAGGTACCCGCAAAACCGGTTGTACCGCCAGTGGAGTTCGTAGGTAGAGCAGTGGGTAACATGAAGGAGAAAAGCCCGCCGCTCCAGGATGTCGTGGGAGCACCGCCTTTCACGCACATGCCTATCGTCTTAGACTCGTCACGCCACGAGCGGGACTGCCCTACGCTAACGCTAACGGCCAGCATTCACTTCCTCCTGTCACGGAAGGGTATTAGAGTTAAAGAATAAAATACTTTCGGACTAAATTTTCCCATAATGCTGGTTTTTCACCGGTACCAAGTCGCCTTCCGAGTTCTTCCTCCGTGCAGTATTCCAGCAGATAAAATGATCATACCGCTTCAGCGAGTTCGGTATATTATCCACTTCCATTTTTCTCACCGCCCAAAAAAGAGAAAAATGAGAAGATGGTCTTCTACGCTTTTTTCTTAACGTTTTCTATGTAATCTCTTCCTTTGATATATCCATGCTTTTCAGCATCTCTTCCAGTATCTCTTTTCCATTCGGTAAATCCTTGTACAGAGAAGTAACCATAGTTTTCTTTCCTGACTTTTTTTCTGATACAACATGTGAAAGTTTTTTGTCGATCCTTTTGCTCAATGTGGGTGAAGATATGTTGCATTTTTCCGCCAGATATCCTTTCCCGAGATCACCTATCGTGGAGTACCATAAGATCCTCAGGTCGGTGATGTCCAATTTACCGATCAGGGCTCGATCCTCCATGATTATGCTTTCTGTCATATTCTCAAGGCCGATCTTTTCTTTGTCCTCTGTGATCCCCCAGGCACTTTTTGTGTATCTTAGAAAAGCTCTTAAATTGCTTGAAGACCTCATCGAAGCCTGTTCGATAGCCTTGTCCGTGAAGGGAAACTCAAACTTTTCTTTATCCGTGACACAGCGTTCCATCCTTTCTTCCAGCATCAATTTGAGTCTCTCCGACCGCAGACCTTGAGGAAGCGGGATTTTTTGTGTAGTGCTAAATTCTCTCAGATCGAGGGCCTCATCATCTCTATGGTACCTGTCGGTGAAAAAAATCATTTTACATTCTTTGATGAAACCCTCTATATTTCTATAAAATTCTATTGCTTTCTCATCTGTCTCCTTGTCTAGGTCATCAATAACAAGCACTTCTCTTTCTTTATAGATATCTTTAGAATTGATATCGTCGTCTGGAGTGTAAGTACCTACCTCGTATCCTTCTTCCTTCCCCATCTTTTGGATATAATTCAACATGCTGCTTTTCCCTATCCCTATACCCCCTAGAATCACACTGACCTCCATCGGGTTTTCAAATGAACTATCGAATACTGATCTCGCGAGTTTGAGCTCGTTTTCCCTGTTCACGAAAAGTTTACCCAGTAGATTTTCCTCTATAGGATATAAATAGAAAGGATTGACCTCGAATTCGACCATATCATCACCATTTTTCATGGTTCGAATGTTTTAATTGGTTTTAAATGTTTTGTATGTTTTCAATGTTTTAAATGACTTTGCATGTTTTCAATGTTTAGGTCCTACATTTTCTCACCATTAAAAAAAGAGAAAAAAATGAGATTCAGTTGTGGACTTTATATCTGAGAAAAATAGAAAACTCCGTGTTTCAGTGTGCAGAGAAAGTCATTTTGAAGATCATTTGATCGACGCCGCTCCAGGATGTCGTCGGAGCGCCTCCTTTCACACACATCCCAAGCGTCTTCGACTCGTCCCGCCACGAGCGGGACTGTCCTATGCTCACGGTGACGGCCAGCATTCACTGCCTCCTGAGTACGGTGGGGTATCGATGTTAAAGAATAAAATACTTTCGATTCGAAAAGATACTAGCATCCCGCTCAGTTCAAGCTCTTTTCCACACGCCTTTGTTCCCGTCCCTAGCAACTTCCTCGTACTCCAGATACTGCCCTTCCCTCTCACAATCCCCTCCGGTATACACCCGGGCCCAGCCGTGCTTCACCAGCTCAGCTCCCAGGTCCGTGCCGTTCTCGAGCTGATCACTCCAATAGCTTCTCTAGTTCTTTCCTTGTCGTGAGGTATATTATGTTTTCTCTCCAGTTTCTGCGATCTCGTATCGATGCTAGTTTTTCAAGCGCTTCTTCCGCTGTGAGTTTATCTCTTTCGACTAAGTAACCCAGGAAGTAGGTGCTGAACGCCGTTTCCACCTCCTCGACCTTCCTGCAGAACTTCACATCATCTATGATCAACAACAGTTCTTCCTCTAGCGCGAGATTGTACACTTCGTTATCAGTGTGCTCAATTTTAGGAATCTCTTCTGTCACTCTCACAGTTTCAACATCGAGAAGACCCTCATTATCCAGTATTTCTTGTGCTATGCTGCCCAGTTCGTCATCGTGCTGTGCGAAATCCTCGAGTTCACACATCACCGATTGGATCACAAGCAGGTTGTAGTACTCTGTGACTTGACGCAATAAACTGCCGGACTGCAGACTCAACAGCGCGGAGGTGTCTAGGACTACTTCACGTTTTTTCTGCATGCACACGACCTTTCTCGAGCGATTCTTCGGATTTTTCCTTTACGAACTCCATCTCCTCGGCCATTTCCTCACCGACCATTTTTTCCACCTCTTGCTCCGTGATCGTCCCTTCAGCATACATCGTACTCAGTTCCTGTAAAAGTCTCTTCTTTTCCTCGAAGACATATTCGGCGAGCTTAGTCTTCATCCAATCCGACTTGCTCACCTTCAATATAGAGGAGACCAACTCTAGGTCCTCTATTAGCTCCTTAGGGAGCCTTACATTGAGCTGCTCGGTTTCCATTTTAAACACCCTATAGTATAATAGCATATAATAGTAAATACTATATAAGTTTTGCTCTCCCGCAACCTACCTATTTTTGGAGAACTATTTTATGCACGAGAATCTGTAATATATCAACTCTTGATCATCCCGTAAAAGGACCACACGTCCAACAGTATACAACATATACAACATGTCCTGATTTATCTCTTTCTATCTTCAAACAGATCTTCTCTCGAAGTCGCCGAACAGGTTCTATCCCTCTTCCATCGTCCTTTCAAAATGCTCACAGGCGCCTTCGACCTCTAGGACATGCCATCGTAGTGCTACACTTCGACCTTGGTTCCGCAGTAAGGACATGTAGAGTTCAATGGTAAGGTCGTCGATAGCGTGAAGGAAAAAAGCCCGCTTCCCAGCGCTGTCGTGGGAGTGCTCCCTTTCACGCACATTCCAAGCGTCTTAGACTCGTCACGCCACGAGCGAGACTACGCTCACGCTGACGGCCAGCATTCAACTCCTCCGTGTTTATCGAGACAGTATAGACAGGGGCCGATAAAATACCTTCGTTCCTTTTTTTGTCACTTTTGAAATCATCAAGCAGTATAAAAATAGTCTAGATGGTTTTCTCTATTTTGTCAAATATGCAGCGTCACAAAATTTTAACATCCCTTCGCTTCCAGAAAGTTTATCAATAAAAAGCTGACTAGGGTTCAGATGAGATCAGATGAGTTCGATAGCGGAAAAATTGGCAGATAAGCAGCAGGAGATTTCGGTCGGAGAATTTTTCGAGAGGAACAAACACATTTTAGGTTTCGATTCTCTCACAAAGGCTCTAGTGACCACCGTTAAAGAGGGTGTTGATAACGCTTTAGACGCCTGTGAAGAAGCTTCCATACTGCCCGAGATAAAGGTTGAGATCGAAAAGATAGAGAATAAAGAGTACAGGATCGCGATAGAAGACAACGGTCCGGGCATCGTGAAGAGACAGATCCCGGAAGTCTTCGGAAAACTCCTTTACGGTTCTAGATTCCACGAGATCAGCCAGAGTCGAGGACAGCAGGGGATCGGCGTTTCGGCGGTCGTTATGTACGGTCAACTTACTACGGGGAAACCAACCACGGTCCGTTCCAAGGTCAAAGAAAAAGATTATGCAAATGAGATGGAGATAACTTTAGACACTAAAAAGAACGAACCCGATGTCCTCAGCGAGGAAGTGGTCCTGTGGGAAGACAAAGAGCACGGTTCGAGGTTCGAAACCACGGTCAAAGGTCTCCTGAGGCGGGGAAAGCATTCAGTTTTCGAGTATCTAAAGAACACCGCCATCGTGAATCCCCACGCTAGGATAGAGTACACGGTTAACGGAGACACGACGGTCTTCAAAAGAGCGACCGACCAGTTACCGGAGAAGGCTGAAGCCGTACTCCCTCATCTGAAAGGTATAGAACTCGGCACCATCGCCAAGATGGCGAAGGACTCCGAGAGAAGAACGCTCAAATCATTTTTGAAGAACGAGTTCAGCCGTATAAGCTACAACAAGGCGGAAGAGATATGTGAAGTCGCGGGCATCGAGAAAAAGACGAATCCGAGCGATCTGGAAGTCGAGGACCATAAAGAGATATTGAGCGCGGCGAAAGAAGTCAAACTGATGTCTCCGAAGACGGACTGCCTTTCTCCTATAAACGGGATGTTGATAAAGAAAGGGCTGAAAAACGTCTTAAAGGGAAAACATCCAGAGTATTACGCCCCTCCGACCACCCGCGACCCGGACGTTTACTCAGGAAATCCTTTCCAGGTCGAGGTCGGTCTGGTTTACGGAGGAGAGCTGGATAAAGAAGGTCCGGTGAAAGTCCTGCGTTTCGCAAATCGAGTACCCCTGCTTTACAAGAAAGGTGGCTGCGCCACTACAACCGCTATAAAGAACATAGACTGGAGGATCTACGACCTAGATCAGAAAGGCGGCACGGGGATGCCTTCGGGCCCTGCTGTCATATTGATCCACGTCGCCTCGACCCGAGTACCTTTCACCTCCGAAGCGAAGGAAGCTATAGCGGATATCCCCGCGATAGTGGACGAGATCGAGAGAGGGTTGAGAGACTGTGCTCGAAGTCTTAGAACACATCTCAATAAAGAGAAAAAGCGGAAAAAGGTCAAGAAAAAATTTACCGTTGTGAACGACATCTTACCAGTGATAGCTAAAAAATCGGCCGATATAGTGGGAGAAGAGCCTCCAGAGTTGGACGCGTCCATGACAAAGATAATGGGCGTCGTCTATGTCGAGGAAAATGTAGAATGGAAAGATGATCGGTGCGTGGTCAATATCGATATAATGAATTACACACCTAAGAAAAGAGAGATGAACCTTTTCTTCGAAAAACCTTATCCGGAGACCGAGGTGCTGTCATCAAGCATAGAACCGGATCATGACGATGATCACATGGAATGGAAGATCGAAGAGATGGATCCTTCCGAGACCAAAAAGCTGTCGATCGAATTCGACGGCGATCTCGAAAAGGACGATCTAGCCGGTACCGAGGTCTACATCGAGGGCGTTACAGAAACAAAGCTCATCGGAGCAGAGCCGCTGCCCGACGACTGGGATATCGAACTTGCTGAGATAGAGGAGGAGGGATAAGATGAGCGGAAAAAAAGAAGACAGGTACGAAGAGGCCTTAGATGAACTAAAAGACATCGCAAAAAAATTCTATGAACAATTGGACGATGGCGAGATCCCGACCATGGAGATCCCCACACGTTCTAAATCCAACATCGAACTGGACAGGAGAAAGGGCGTGTGGAAACTCGGGGACTCTAAAACGAAAAGATCAGCGAAAAAACTGAAGAGCGCCCGTATGCTGCTGAGAACTCTCTACATGCTGGAGCTCATACAGGATATGATAGAGGAGGGAAAATCCTCCACGCTGAGAGAGATGTATTACATATCCGAAGGATGGGATAAAGCGGAGTTCAGCAAGCAGAGCGAATCTGACAGTCTAGCAGAGGACATGGAACTCGTGACCGGCTGTTTAAGAGAGGACTTCAAGTTGAGGCCCGAAGAAGACGGGGCACGACTGATAGGAGATATAACCGTAGAGGAAGTGAACAGGAAAGGAGACATCCGAAAGATCAACTGTAGAGATGATGTTGGTGATTCCGGTTACACCATACCTTACAACGTCGAATCGGACAAGGTCAATTTCACCGATATCGACGTCGACTTCATGATAGCCATAGAGACCGGCGGTATGTTCGACAGGCTTGTCGAGAACGGTTTCGACGAACAGGCTAACGCTCTCTTGGTACACCTCAAAGGACAGCCGGCTAGAGCTACCAGAAGGGTCATAAAAAGACTGAGTGAAGAAGAAGACGTTCCAGTGGTGGTCTTCACCGACGCCGATCCTTGGAGCTTCAGGATTTTCGCTTCCGTAGCCTACGGCGCGATAAACACCGCCTACCTTTCGGAATTTTTGGCAACGCCGACCGCAGAATATATAGGTATAACCGCTAGTGATATCATGACTTACGATCTTCCCACCGATAAACTGTCGAAAAACGATAGAAAAGCTCTGGAGCAGGAACTGGACGACCCACGATTCGATACCGAGTTCTGGAAAGAAGAGATAGAGACCATGCTCGACATCGACAAGAAAGCGGAGCAGCAGGCTCTAGCGAAGTACGGTCTCGACTACGTGACCGAAACCTATCTTCCAGAAAAGCTGAGTGAAAGAGGGTTGATGTAAAGATCACGGGGATCACGAGAAGCGGTAATCTTTCTATTCTTTACTCATCTCCCAAGCGGGCGAACATACTTAAAACGATGATTGGAAAAAGTTATATACTGTACTTGAACATAGTATGGGTCGTTGGAGCAAGTATATGCCCGGGCTCAAGCAGGAACTGTCCTATCTGATGCTGGGACAGCAGGGTGGAGAAAACCGTATCAAGATACTGGAAAAGCTTAAGGACAGATCATATAACGTCAATCAATTGTCCAACGAGCTGGATCTCAATTATCGAACCATCAAACACCACGTAGAAAGATTGTTGGAACACGATCTGATCGAACCCTCCGGTGAAGATTACGGGGAAGTCTTTTTTCTCAGCCAAAGACTAGAAGACAATTTCGAGATGTTGGAAAAGATGAAAAAGAAACTCGAGACCGTCTCTAAATCACCTAAACTATACGAAAAAGTCGTAGAACAAACCCACGACGGTTTGATCCTTTTGGATGAAAACAATGACGTGATCCAGGTCAATAAAAGCGCAGAACGAATAATGGGCTACAAAGCCGAGGATCTCCTAGGGAAAAATATAGAAGCGTTATTAGAAATAGATATCGAGGAGGATCTTGAAAAAGAAGTCCTGGAAAAGGACGAGTTTGTCGAAAAGAGGATAGATATAGAAACGAAACCCGGGGAAACAAAAACCGTGGTCATCACCATGGATTATTTTGATTTCGACGGAGACGGAGAAAAAGGTTTTTCACTTCTCATAAAGGACAAAACGAGAGAAACAAATCAGAAAGAGATCTTGAACGCCCTTATGGATAATTCCGGGGTCATGATGGCATATCTCGATCTCGATTTCGATCTCGTGTATGTCAATTCCGCATACGCCGAGAAAACGGACCATACTCCAGAAGAACTCGTAGGAATGAATCACTTCGAACTGTTCCCTGACGGGGAAAACAAGAGACTTTTCGAAAAGGTGATAGACGAGGAGGAAACAAAGTCCATAAAAGATAGAGACCTAGGGTCTTCAGAAGGTTCCGACCAGAAAGATATATACTGGTCCGTAGAGCCGATCAAAGAAGACGGGGAAAAAGTCAAAGGACTCGTACTATCTTCATACGAGATCAGTGATTTTAGCGAGGAAGAATGAGGCTTTACTCAGTTATATTCACACCAAATTCAATATATCTTCAGTCGAAGTTATTATAACGGCCTTGTCATGGATAAGGTCTAATGCTTTTTCGTGGATCTCTTCCGTAAAGGCTGCGGTGGAATCTTCCACTAGAATGACTCGATAATCGTTTTTCACCGCCTGAAGGACCGAGGCTTCGACACATTCGTTGGTCAGTACGCCAGCTACAATCAGAGTATCCACTCCGTTATCCCTGAGAATAGTGTCCAGATCGGTCCCTTGAAAGATATCGGGATCGTCTTTTGTTATCACGAGGTCTCCTTCTTTCGGTTCGACCTCTTTCAGTATAACCCCTTCGTCGCTGTCTACCTCTTCCAAAAAAGACTCGTCTAGATCACTGTTAAAAGAAGAGCGAGACCTGATCTTCGTGAATACTGTCGTCTGTTCAGTTTTCCTGAACTTTTCGAGAAGGTCCTGGATGTTCGGTATGATATGATCCTGGATACGATCGTGATAATATTCGTATGCCTCTCGAATCCCAAGGTCTTCTGCGTGTTTTAAGACGCCGTGTCCCTGAGCAGTTATGTTGTACTGCATGTCTATGATTATTAGAGCGATTTTTCCCTCTGATAGTTCTTCTCGAGTCAACGGTGAGGACAACTCTTTCAAGGAGGTCTTTCCGATCTAGATCACCTTTCCTTGGTTGGAAATATGACCTTCCGGTCATATACATTTTTCCATCCTGACGTGATTTTTTTTATCTACATCCTACGACTCTCCAGAAAAAGAATTTATAACAAAATTGTATGTGAATTGTATCTAATTTTTACCCGATTTTTATCAGATCTTGAAGAAATCTTATCAAATCCAGAATTGTAGGTGATGACATGAATAGCCTTAAGCAGGAACTCTCCTATCTGATGCTGGGACAGCAGGGTGGAGAAAATCGCATCAAAATATTGGAGAAGCTCAAGGAGAGATCATATAATCTCAATCAATTATCCAACGAACTTGATCTCAATTATCGGACTATCAAACACCATATCGACAGGTTGATGGAATATGACCTGATCCAGGAATCCGGCCAAGGCTACGGAAAAGTGTATGATCTGAGTTCAAAATTGGATGAAAATTATGAGATGTTAGAAGAGATGAAAAAGAAACTCGAGACCGTCTCAAAATCGCCTAAACTATACGAAAAGGTCGTGGAACAAACTCATGACGGCTTGATCATCCTAGACGAAAACAAAGATGTGATCCTGATCAATAAAAGTGCTGAGGGTATAACCGGATACCAAGACAAAGAACTTCTAGGAAAAAATATAGAAAAACTGTTAGGACCTGACATTCACAAAAATATCGAAAGAGAAGTCTTGACGAAGGATGAATTCGTGGAGAAGATGATAAAGATAGAGACAAAATCCGGAGAAACAAAAACGGTCGTTATAACCATGGATTATTTCCATTTCGGTGGAAACGGAGAAAAAGGCTTTTCCCTCCTAATCAAGGACATAACTAGGGAGAGGGAGCAGAAAGAGATCTTAGATGCGTTGATGGAGCATTCGGAAGTCATGATGGCCTATCTGAGCTTGGATTTCAACATAATTTACGTGAATTCCGCCTACGCGGAAAAGACCGATCATACCCCAAAAGAACTCGTTGGAAAGAATCACTTCAAACTTTTCCCAGATGGGGAAAATAAGAGGTTATTCGAAAAGGTGATAGAGGAGGGAAAACCAATGTCTATAAAAGACAGAGATATTCTCGTATCGGAGGAGACTGACCAGGAAGGCATATATTGGGCTTTAGAACCGGTCAAAGACGACGAAGAAAAAGTCAAAGGGCTCGTATTATCTTCGTACGAAGTTGATGATCTTACATAAGTATAATTGCACCTCTTTTGTAATCAACCCTTGTCAAAAATAGAAATAAATTATAATCGATTTTTAAAAAACACTTTATCCGATCTTATCCCCTTAAAAGATATAATCATCATGAGGCCTAGGGTTTTATCCAATTTTACCGGGTGCTCCTGAGATCTCTAATACCCTAGGCCTTTAAAATATATCTTCAATCGAAATTCAGATTCGTAATTTACAAGATGAATTTATAACTAAAATATACATAAATTGTACATAATTTTTAGATGATTCTTATCCCATTTTGAAAAACCCTTATCTGATTTAAACCATATAGAAGAAGTTAAGGAGCCTGCACGTAGGTGGAGTTAAAAATAATAAATGCTATTAAAAGAGTGATGGAGGGTCCCACCTCCGTGTAGTTTTTTTTTATTTCCTAAAGCCCTGAAGAAATTGAAATGATGAAATCACTTCAAAAATAAAAAATATCTGGAAAGAGGTTTTTATTCGTTAATAATCTGAACTCTCGTTATCCCGTTTGTCCATCATTGCTTATTTCTCAAGGACGTATTTGCATTCAGTACACTTCCACTTTTCGAACACGTCCTCGCCGAACGAGAAGGGCACTAAAACGCCATCTTCACAATCGTCCTGAGGACAGTCGGGGAAAATATTCTCCATCCAAGTTCACCTCCTGTTTTCGCTTTTGAATTCGAATTTCGAGGTATGATCTTTTATCTCCTTTAATAAATTTTGGGACCTGTTTCGAAAAGACGGAGATCGGAACGAAAAACTAAAAGGCCTGAAAAAGATATACTTTCGATCGATATGGATGGACTGGTCGTTTACTATTCAAGAACCGGAAACACAAAGAAGATCGCCAAAGTTATAGCCGACAAGATGGACTTCGAAACAGAACAGATAATAGATAAAAAAGATCGGTCCGGTTTCTCTGGGTATATGAAAGGTGGATGGGACGCCTGGAGAGAAAAGCGGACCCAAATTGAGAAGGAAAAAGAACAGGATCTTTCCAGTTATGATATCATAGTGATCGGAACTCCCGTGTGGGCTGCTAAACCTACTCCGGCGGTCAATACGTTTCTAGACAAGAAAAAAGAGGAGATCAAAAAGACGGCTTTCTTTTGCACGTGTGGAGGTTCCGGCTACAAGAGTACTTTGAAACAATTAGAGAAGATAAGCGCCAAGAAACCGGCAGCTACGCTCGCGATCAAGGAAAAGGAAATAGAGAATGAAGCTTACAAGAAAGAGGTCGAAAAATTCGCAGAAAAGTGTAAACGGAAGATCGATCATCTATCGTAGAAAAGGAGGGAAGCTCCACCAATCAGAAGCATTATACCAAGAGAAACAAACCCGAGGTTATAAGAGCTGGTCAAAGATGCTATCACTCCAACCGATATAGGACCGATGATTCCAACTCCATTGCCTATCCCGTTCATCAATCCCGTAGCCGACCCTACCTTTTCCGGCATGGTCTTCCCCTGTAAGATCGTAAAGTAAAGAGGAGGGGCCATCTGCCCGGCGAAGAAGACCAGCACGAGTAAGGGAAGCAGTAGATATATGTTCGTGACTCCGCTCAAAGATAGAATAAGGATGAATATCCCACCGGTCGATAGAGCGATCAATATAAGCCATCTCCTGATCTTCAACCTGTCGCTGATGTAAGAACCCAAATACATGCCCACGATGGCTCCGACATATGGTAAACTCGCCCCATAGGAGATATCACCTAGAGCAAAACCTTTCGCCTCCACGAGATAGGTAGGGAGCCAAAAGCTCAATCCCCACCAGACCGCACTCATCAGAGTGTATCCGATCAAAAGTATCTGAAACTGTCTTTCCTTCAAGATACTGAAATATTTCAATTCTTTTTTTTCGATCGTATCCTTCTCCTTCCCTCTAGGATCGCTGGTAACGAAGAGAAGTACGGGCACGAGGAGAGACAAGCCTAATAGAAAAATCATGATAAACGAGAACTCCCAGGTAGTTTTCATTATCACTGGAGTTAGAATCAGCGGAGCGAACATGACACCCCAGGGGCCTCCGCTGACGTAGATGGAATTCGCCTTAGCTCTTTCATTTGGTGAGAACCAGCTCGAGGTCACTTTGCTCGCGACAGGATATAATACACCTTGAGAGATTCCCAAGAGGACTCGAGAGATCAATATTACATAATAATTAGGAACTAAAGCCGCCAACAAGATCGATACCGACCAAAGAGCGATCGAAAAGGAGAGCATCAATTTGGCTCCATACAGATCGATATATTTACTGAAAACTAGATTGGAAATACCATATCCCAAAAGGAATATCGCTAGTAATACACCCCCTAAAGTGCCCTGCTGCTGGATGTTCCAGGCGAATTCTTTAGAGATGAACGGCAGCGCGACGGAGATGGACATCCTGGCGATGTATCCTATGAACGTAGATACGACCAGCATCAGAAGGATGAACCATTTCTTATTTCGGGGAAGTCGTACGAACCTGTCTTCGATCCCTTTCATTTAGCGGTTTGACCTTGTACCCGATTATTAAAATATTCCCTAAAATCGAAAGAATTTATTATCTATCAACACGTTATCATTAATATGTACGAAAAAGTCATCGTCCCGACCGACGGGTCCGATCTTTCTCTGGTCGGTTTAAAAGAGGGGTTGGAAGCTGCGAGAGCCTACGATATTCCCGCGGTAGCGATCTATGTCATACCTCCCGACACGCTGAGCGGGGTAGCGGCACACAGATTTGAAGATACCACTCAAGAAACGATCGATATACTGAATGAACACCAGAAGAAGAAAGGAAAAAAGGTTCTTGAAAAGGCAAAAGAGATCGCCGACGATATGGGGATCGAATTGGAAACGAGGATGAAAGAGGGTGAACCCTACGAAGAGATCACGGCGATCGCCAACAAGAACGACATAATCTACATATGTTCCCACGGAAGGTCCGGCATTTCCTCTTTATTCATAGGGAGTACCACCGACCGGGTGATAAAACATACCGAAAGTACGGTTGCGGTTGTCAGCGCCAATAAGAAAGATTGATAGCTTCCTTGGACCCTCTCTATATTAGATGTGGAAGTCATTGATTCTAATCTAGCTAGAAGTGATTGAAATTGAGGGAAGGGAACAATAGAATCTGTATAAATATACTCAAATGCCCTAAGAAGAAATATAGAAACACCATCATATCTTCTTCAAAACGTATAGGTAAAAATAAGCCAATTACGATAGATCAAATAAAAAAGCAAAAAAGAGGTTTTCCCCTGTTCAGGGCGCGTAGGTTCCCTCGAGGAGCGTCTTCTCTATCACGTGGCCTTTCATCTCTTTTCTAAGTCTTTCTTTTTTCGCACCCGGAGGTACATCGAGGACGGTATCTAGAGCATACAATTTGAACTTATACGTGTGTTCTCCGTCGGGTGGATTCGGGCCGCCGTAGCCTCTGTCGCCGTAATCGTTCTTTCCTTCTACCGCTCCCGGCGGTGTTTCGTCCTCTCCGATCTGGCTGGTATTCGGCTCGATATTCCACACTACCCAGTGATCCCAGATCTTACCCGCGGGTTCTACCGCGTCGGGATCGTCCATGACCAGCGCTAACGATTTCGTTCCATCCGGTACTCCTCCGATCCGAAGCGGGGGATTTATATCCCTCTCAGTATAACCATATTTCCGCGGTATCCTCTCTCCGTGGTCGAAAGCGGGACTTCTCAACTTCAATCCTGCCATATCTTCACACCTCATCGATATTTAAGGCCCATCTATATTAAAAATATTTCGTTTCTTTTCAATTCATAAATTCACAGATTCTCTTTTATCTCCTTCATCTCGTTCTTTATATCCTGGATATCTTCTCTCAATTTTTTCACTTCTTTGATCAATTCATCCTGACCGGAACTTCCTCTACCGGGGCCGCTTCTACCTCGGCCGCCCATCATCCCCTGCATCATCTGGGCCATAGGGTTTTGCCTTCCTCGTCCTTCGCGCTCAGAAGCTGCGCCTCTTTTCGCCATCTCTTCTTTTCTCTCTTCCATCCGTTCTTTGATCTTCTCGCGCAGGTCCTTCTTATCGCCGACTTCTTCGCTATCTTCTTCCTGTTCCTCGTGTTCTTCTTCCGACATAGTACCACCTCGGCATCTCGAAGAGGTTTTAAAAAGTTGTGCCTTCCACTAAATCCTCTGATATCCTTCCCATATAAAGAGGTTTTTCAGACATCATCTTCGAGGCTTTGTAACTTCGATGTAGGTGAATGTATCGATATTAGAGCCCATTAGAGACCCTCTTACCCTCCCGAATCCAACTGCATACCCATTGTATTCCGTCCTCTCTTCTATGCAGGTAAAATTCAGATCGATATCATATCTATCCGAGGATACCTCCCAGGAATAACCAAGACCATTATTGATAGAGGTTACTTCCACTGTTAGGTTTTTGATCGATAAAATGTTCCCATCCGGATCTACGTACATAGCATACTGTTTATTTTCCCAATTTCCATACAGGTCGACGAGTTTCAATTCAGCTCCATGACCAGTCCAAAAAGCGAACCAGTCCCATCTCGCCCCGGTGAAGGAACCCCGTAGATTCTCTACGTAGGCCAGACCGCCAACTTCATGACTCTCTCCATCGATACTGATACTACCGTCGATCGAACAACGTGTCAAAGCGTGATACCTGTAATAATAATTATCCACTTCGACTTCTCCATCGAACATCGTAGCCGGCGGTTTTTGAGATTCCAAATCGAATTCAAGTTCGTATTCCCGGCCATCTCCTAGGTTCAAGAAAGAATGTAGATAGTAATGAAACGCTTCGCCCTCCTTGGCTTTAAATATGTCTTCAGTGGAGCCAGGGTTATCGAATTTCATATCCATCTTTCCTTCGGGAAGAGTCTGATTACCAGGTATTCGATTTTTCTGAGAGTCTCCTGCCGGAAAAAGACCTACATCCTTGTAATTCTCGTGATATAGAAGTATCATGTACATACGATCTAAATCAGAATCCACAAAGTCTATCTTGAATCCAAAAGATATCCAGGTCTTTCCCTCCGGGTAAAGCCCTTCTTCATCGGGGAACCTCATGTCGGTGCCGGGTATCACGTATGGATAATTATGCCAATCGGTTTCATCTACTTGTTTTTCTTCTTCCTCAAAATAAGATGGTAGATACACGAAAGAAAGTATTAAAATGGTCACAACCACGATCGAGGATATCCCAAGTATATATCTATTCGACAGAATGCTCTTATCCATCGTTCACATCATCTCAGAAAACCTATAATAATTTTTGGTTTAGCACTTGAAGGCCATGAATCCATATCACGGAAGAGAGGGTAGAACACCGTAGAGGTCCAGCATCATATAGGCCGCCCCGATCATGAAAGCTCCGAGAGGAACATGTTCTAAACCGTCGCTGAAGAGAACGGCAGTAAAAATACCTAATGCCCCAAAAACAGCTATCAGAGCTATGTTCCAGTGTACCAATAATGGCATGAGAAAGAGCGGGATAAATATCACCGAGTTAGGTAGATCAAAAGATATATCGAACTTATCAAGTAGATGAGGGATGTAGGTGAGCAAAAGGACGGTAAGAAATATTATCATGCTTAAACCGAATATCTCTAGGTTCAAAGGGGGATTTCGGGAAAGTGTTACAGTTGTAGGACTTCCATCATCCAATACGGTGAGCCTCCACACATTGGGGATATAGACACCGATAAAGAAAGAGAACATGCAGGCGAAGGAAAATGGAAGAGATCTTTTCAGGTTGAATTTGTATTCGCCGTCCCAAAATGCAAGATAAATCAAGATCGCACCGACGATGAAAAGGGGTAAAGCAGTGGTCGCTCCTACTAGGAAAGCAGAAGATACACCGGCCAAAAGAGATACGATAGCCATATGTTTGGCATTGTTTTTTGAGAGTACGTCTTGATCTCCTTTATACTGAATAACATAGGAACCGAAACAGCCTAAAAAGAAGCCCGAAGTCGCTATGTAAAATATATAGGGGAAGTGAAGCACGTAAGTGGGATCAAGAGCCCAGCCTTGGCTAAAGTCGCCATCGAACAGGTGGAGTACCGAGGAGCCCAAAAGAGCCGGTACGGTTGTAGCTAAAATCATAGACACCTTTAACGAGGCGAGTGCTTTCTTCAGAAACGAACGATAAACGATGTAAAGAGTAAGGATCATCAAAAAGATAGTGAATGAAACGAAAAACATGGTTATGAACAGCGAACGCTGCTGTAATGCGAGACTGTACGACATATTGAACCGATCGGGAGCAAAGACCTCCGCTTCAGTATAACCGTAGTTTTTTATAAAGACATAGTATTTTGTATAGGGCTTAAATGTGAAATGGTCGAGCAGCGTTACTCCTTCTTCACCCATGCTTATAACCGTGGGCACGATCGAACTGATAAACCATATCACGAACCATATCCCGTAGATCCCAAAATAAAGCGAACTGATCTTCCAAACCACGGGCCTCCAATGCCTTTCTTTCAGTAGAGGGATTGAGTCCTGTATCCTTACCTTTATAGCGATATAAAGACCGCTGGACCCGAGGATCATCATCGCCATACGTTTTAGACCAGGACTTATCTCCTCGGCCATGAACATGGAAACAAAATTCAGGTCAGGGATCTTCTCTATAAAGGTAGCATCGGCGGCGTAATATGCGTAAAGAGAGGACTGTTCTATACCTCCTAAACCCAAAAAGTAATGATCTATAAACGGTGGAAGCATAACGAAGACAAAGCCAAGAAGGATTATGTTGTAGACCCTTATCAAAGATTCATCAGTAGCCAATTTTAATATCAAAACGCCCATGACAAGGACGGGGAAGTTGAATGCTATATGCTGGACCAACAGATACATGGAGAAGACTCGGTATTCAAAGAATACGGATTCCGCTACCGAGCGGACCGTCCCTATGATCACCATAAAAATGAAAGCTGTTAGAGGCGTAAATCGGGGTTCTTCCAAAAACTCGATGAGGGCGTTGAGTTTTCTCCAAACGATGTTGTCTTCAGATTCTAAAACGGTTCTATCTTCCGCCATCTATCAGAGTCATGTTTGCTCTCGTATAATTTTTTTTCCCAAAAATGTTCACTGATTCGTTCGGATAACTGAGGATGTAAAAATATATATATGGTCTCACCGAGTAGATTTATACATGTTCCGTAGATGGTCAACTACGAATCCTTATCGGAAAAAAGGTGTTTTTTTATTCGTCATATCTCTCTTAGTTATATCTTCGATATCTCTCGCTGTAACTGAAGCAGATGGGTCTGAAGAGATAAAATCTGACGATCTACCTCTTTGGCTTCATGAAAAACTGGGTACGGACCCTGAAGATCCTAAAAGCCCGGGTATTTACGTGATGTACGAATCCGCATACCGTACTCTCGATTATAATGTCTGGGAGACATATGAGAACAGTACGGGGAACGAGAGCGCAATTATCGCAACAGAGAGCGTGGTCATCCGCCGCGGAACGGAGTTAAAGATCGGAGGATATACTGAAGCTGATGCTGAAATTCAACCTTCGGTAGAGAGGATGACGCCTCTCGACATCGAAAAAACTCAGAAGGGGTGGAACGTTCCGGTGCCTGAGGATTCATCCGTCGGCCCATATACATTCACTTTGAGCGAGGGTAACTGGACGGAGGAACTCGATATATTCGTTATCTATGATCCATGGACTACGGATCTATCTGAGAACGAACTCAAAGCCTATGCTTACGACGAGGAGAGCGATAGGCCGGAGAAAGATTATATTTTTACCTCAGGTCAGACCCTCCACGAGGGAGTTCTCCATCCCTTCGGGAACGAGAGCTTGGATATGCCAGAGATGTACGAGTTCGCCTTAAGAGCTATCGCCGGTTCCAAAGATACCCGTGAATCTGCCGCCCGGATTATGAGGGTGGTAGCACAGCGATGCGAAGCGGTTCCCTCTTCGATGAACAACCAGCCTATTATCAGAGATGCTTCGCAGATACTTTTCGGAAGCGGGACCACCGTCATGCACGGTGAAGAATTTGAATACACCGGCCTTACGCTCGAAGATGCATTGGTTTTGGGGAGAAACGGGCAGACGATAAAAGGGATAGACGGTCTTACCGAGGAGGAAAAAACAAAGAAGATAAATGCGTGGTGTGATGAAACCTCATGGGCAGAGACCGCTATGTTGAGAGCTATCGGTATCCCAAGCAGAGTGGCTTCGGTGCACCCCTCCGATGATACGGACATGATGGGGCACTTCATGGTGGAGGCATGGTTCGAAGAATCTTTATATCAGACCGATTGGGGCGATAACCAGGGCGGATGGCATGTAGCGGACGGAGACGAGTGGAACGCAGAATGGTACGTGGCGGAACCCACTTTTTGGATGCCGGCTGGAGAATGTCTTTCTTCTCGCTCGAACTATTTGAGGATGTCTAAAGTCCTTTACATGGGCGAATATAAAGTCGATGGGATCTTTGTGCCAGGCCCAAGCGAAATCACTCAAATCGAAGATATTATAGAGGTGACCAAGTATTATGTTGAAGATGACGAGTTCGAACTCGATTACGGTAAGCTCACTAAGTTGAAGGGAAGAGGTGGTGGTGATTATTTCAAAGTTGAATTGAATAACACATCTCGTTTGAAGTTAGAATCAGATCCATCGGTAGACGCGGGGATTTATGTTTCTAAAGAGAGTTATCCTGTGATCCCAATCGCCTCCGAAGGATATCCATTTTCCAGTCCGGTGGAGAGTCATGTTGGAGATGAGGTCGTGCTGGATAATGGGACCTATTACATCTCTATCTATGCACCGAAAAACGGCGATCCAGCAGTCGAAGGAGATATCGGAGAGTACACGTTGAACCTCGAGAAGACTCCTCATCTGAGCCCTACTTTTGGGGAAGAACAGCAAGAAGAGCAGGATGAAAATAGAACCAACGACAGATCTATCCAAAGTTACGTATTAGCCTCAATCCTGGTGTTAGTTTGGGGCTCTGCATATGTTTTGAAAAGGAAGGTAGACTGAGACGAATGCCATCGAGACTTCAAATATAGGAGATGAATTTGAGTATTAAATAAAACAGAACTATAAAATAAATGCCAAAGACAGGCCGGTGGTCTTCAAATCGATAAAATACCACAGAGGATATCAGCCCGGTTGATAACATAAATACTAGGTCTAAAGTCGAGTTGAATAGTAATAGAGGGGATATAAACAGGAATACGATCAGGATTGAAACGATTTTTTTTCCTCTTTCGAAACCTAGTACTGTGTAAACGTTCCGCACACCTGATCTTTTATCACCCTCATAATCAGAAAGTGCGTTGATGAGAGGAGATATAGATAGAACAACCACTATGAGTATCGAGACTGTAAAGACTTCAGAAAAGAAAGGTATGTCACTGGATAGCGCCGGGGTATATCGGTAAATCCGATCGGTCAAATAGATGGGGGAATAAACGCCGAAAAGGAACCCTATGACACTACCCAGCCCAACGCAGATATGTCCGTACGGTCTATTGCGGAGTCTGAAGGGTGGTACGGAATATAATATCGCCAGTAAAAGAGCGGCTATGTTTAAGATCAAAAGAGGAAGGCCGATCAGAAAAGAGAGAAAAGAAGATAACAGTGCGATCGATATCAAGATATCAGTATAAAGTTTGCGATCGAATTTTTCTGAGACTAGAGGTCTATTGGGGTGGACTTGACGATCTATCTCTAAATCATATAAATCATTGAGCAAAGTAGTGAACTGCCAGAGCAATACTAAACAGAAAACTGGTAGAAAGATGAAGGGAAAGTGGTTGATGGAAGTGAAAGAAAGGGCTTCCTTCGGAGCGATTTGTCTAACAAAGATGATCCCCAAAATAACGATCATCACAAAATGCAGGGTTCGAAGGACTTTGATAGATTTTAGGACTTTTGTAAAGGTTTGTGAAAAAAACTTGTAGCAGAAAAACGAGTAGATCACTAAATTTTCCAGAAGTAGTATGACGATCAGTAGATGAAGTTGAAAATAAGGTTGGGTCCCTTCAAGCCAAGATCCTTGGTTGATCATAAAGACAGGCAGGGATGCGGCAAATATAACAACAGAAGAGACGATCGATTTAGATATCCCTACTCTGAAAAACATCTTCAACCCAAATAAAGAAGAAAGTAGGAAGATCAGCAGAAAGAGAATTATGGGCTCAGTAGATGTGATCCTTTCGGAGATTTCACCGTAAAAATAATAGGAAAAAAGAGGGTTCAGACCCAGGATCCAGAAATACCTAGAAATATCCTTGATAATGCAAGAAATCTTTTTCTCAGGTAACACAAAACTTAGAATCGTAATAATGACCCCAAAAAATAGGGCGAAAAGCATCGTATTGATGTAAAGAGAGGGTAGTGAAAAATGATCGTTCCCTAAAATCCCGATCCGGAGGATAGTTTCCAGGATCCCCACTCCCAGTAGATAAAGCAATATAAAGGAAGCGCCCGGTCGGATCTTCTTGATGTTTAAATCCGAAGTTTTCATGACTCCTCACAACCATAAATACGGGGTTTGATAACTGATTTTTGGTGAAGCGTTATTTCTTTATTTTGGTAGTGGTCTCCCATGGTTTCTTCCTGCCTTTAAACGCCCATCCCTCAATACCTCGAGTAATCGAAGGTATTGGCGAGCAGGATTTTTCTAAAGAAATAGATCGCAGAGTTAAGAGGACCTTTTTCCCGAGTATAACGTCTAGCTAGTTTCAAAGGGGTCCTGAATATGTAGCTTCTAGGATGACACTTTCGTAACGATCGGATCAACAACTTTCTCAGCTCTTCCGGACTGAAATTTGGATGATCCCACACTAGGTGCATGGTATCATATTTACTCCAATCATCTTCGAATATACCGTATTTGCTTTCGAGTTCGTTCCAGAGAGGTGTTTGAGGTAATGGTGTCAGTATTCTGATCTGAGTATGATCGAGTTTTAGACTGCTGAGCATGTCAACGTTTTCTTTCACGCTCTCTACTGTGTCGTTCTCATATCCTATTATAAAAAATCCTAAAAGGTACAGATGATCTTGGACCTGCTCGATAAGGTCTATGGTTTTCGAGACTTCGGATTTAGTCTTTTTCATCGACATCGAATTTAAAACTGCTTCCGAAAAACTCTCTATACCTATAAAAGCGCCTAACATACCCATCTCGGTCCATTCTCTCCAGTTTTCGGCTAAGTTCTCTACAGAGGTCATACAGAACCAGCGGATACCTTTGTTATGAAGAATTTCGATTACTTTTTCTGTATGCTCAGGGAACAACGAAAAATTCTCGTCGTATATTATCACTTCTCTGATCCCCATCTCTTGATACTTTTCGATCACTTCCTCTATACTCTCTAAGGGGAGCTTTTTTGGCTTCGAACAGAAGGAGGGGGTCTGGCAAAATTCACAGCTCATGGGACAGCCGCGGGTAGTGAATAAAATGCCCACGGGATTGACTTTCAAACCAAAAGAAGTCTGTACATACCACACGAGAGGTGGATGCCGGATCCGATCGATATCCAAGTTTAGCTTTTCAGCCACCGCTTCTTCGGCGTAGCCAATGAAAATCTCATCGAAGTGGTCCTGAACCTCGGGTGTCAGAGCACCGTAATTTCCACCCCAAAACTCTGCGTTTTCTGATATCTCTTTAGCGGTTTTTACCATATCTAATATCTTGTTCGTTTCGTTCAAATAGAACGAATATCCTATCACGTCATATTCTTTCTCAAGATGACTCTTGTATCTTTCCCAAGAAGGATATTCTAGAATGTCTATATTTGGTATATTATATCTAAGAAATCGTAGACCAAAGGAATTGATCCGGGGGAAACTGTATGTAAATACTCTGCGCTGCGTATCTTTCTTAAAGTTATCCCATCGCCCCTCCTGTGATCGGGGGATAGTTGTGAACAATACTCTATCTTCCGAACTCATATTCAAAAAAGAGAGGAGCGAGATGCTTAATTATTTTTTCCATAATCAATGGTAAGAACAAGTTATTTTGAAAAAAATCTAGGTTTCTTAGGGAATTCCCAAGCTCCAGGGCAGGATATCTTCATAGGCTCTTCATCGGGTCTCACGATCTTTAGGTCCATCTCTCCACGTTGAAGACAGAGGTCGAGTAGAGGGATAAATTTGAGAGCTTTAAGCCTTATCTTATCGGTCCTCTCTACTCTGAATTCGATCTCCAACTCTGTTCCATCTTTTTTCTGCCCCTGGAGAGAATAAGCAGAGGGGATCTTACCGGACCTATCGTAATTCAAGGTGTATTCATCATACTCGAACTTGTAGGCGGTCCCGTCGATGCTTGCGTAAGCACGACCATTAGATATATCTTCAGAACGAGATTCGGCTAGGGAAAAAGAAAGGACTTTATTCTCATATCTTCCGATCCCGTGCCCCCACGTCCAAGGGCTCTCCGAAGGGATCCAGTGCCCTAGGTTAGAATCGTGATACCCGATACTCTGAATATCATATTCATTTCCTTTTATGGTGATAGTGCCTTCGACATCGGCAGAATTACAGAAGACTATCCATTTCATCCACGAATCTAGATATAGGGGTTTCCCAAAATCCACATGGATCTGATCTCCAGGTGCTAGGCAAGAAAAAACCAGGTCCCAGCTCATCCCATCTATATTTCCTTTCAATCTCCAAAAACCTTCCTCTTTCCTCTCTAGAGAGGTAGATCCGAAATGCCAAATATCTTCTTTACCGCTCTTTATATCTTTCTTAGGAATCTCGACATATCCTATCTCCTCCCCATCTTCGTGGTAAACGGCGTAAGAGATTATAGCTCTTTTTAGCCCTAACAAGTTACCGGGATTCCCTAGAGAATAACAGATGAAGCCTTCGATATCATCCTGGGTGAACGAGAAGTATTTCCATTCTAAGAAGGCCATGTCCGATATATCTCCAGAGAGATGTTCTTCGAATCTCCAAAACTCTTCCGCAGACATAGGTCCGCTCCTTTGTAGTGACTGAAGTTATTTCAACCTTGCCGTTTTTCAGGATATATACAGAGGAAATAATAGTATCAAGATAAAATCATATTTCGAGGAAAGACTAATATAGGATAATTATTTGCCGTTGTACGGAAATGTATAAAAGGCGTATAAAAAGGTGAAAAAAATGGCAGAAACTGACCTTTCAGATGATAGAGACCTAACGGAGGAGCAGAAACTTTTCAAAGAGAGCATCCAGGATTGGGCGGAACGAAATCTTCCCCTGGATAGAGTGATCGAGATTAACAGAGAAGGCCATCCTTTCCCAGAAGATATAGTCGAGGGGCTCGCGGACTTGGGTGTTATAATGGGCCCAGTTCCTGAAGAACACGGGGGTATGGACTTGAGCTGGAAAGACCAAGCCGTTATCGCGGAACAGATAGGCTATATCGATCCCAGCATCGCTACGGCAGCTGGTTTCATGGCCGTCGAAACCGGATGGGGTTTCACGATCAACAGGCACTGTAACGAAGAGATCAGGGAGAAGTACATCCAGCCCGCGATGCGGGGGGATAAATTCGTCGGCATCGCGACCACCGAACCGAAGGGAGGTTCCGATGTTGCCGGATTCGAATCCACCGCGGAGAAAGACGGCGACGAATGGGTGCTCAACGGCGAGAAGACCTTTATAAGCGGGGTCGAGGAGTGTAAAAGGATGGGAGGAGGATACTGGGTCAACGTGAGAACGGGGCCCCAAGTCGAAGGCGCTCCCTACAAAAATATGACCTCCTTTTTCGTGCCGATAGATTCCGACGGTCTCGAACCGCAGGAGCCCTACGACGACGCTGGAAGAGGATCACTTTCGACTTCTGGATTTAAAATGAACGACGTTAGGATACCGGAAGAATACATGTTGGGTGAAGAAGGAAAAGGTTTCTACTACACCATGGAGGGATTCGATAACGCACGGGTCATGATCGGGGCTAGTGCGGTCGGAGTCACTAGAAGGATCCTTGAAGAAGCTGCGGATTACATCAAAGAGAGAGAGACTTTCGGTAATCCTCTGGCAAAGTACGAAGGCATCCAGTTTCCCTTCGTTGAGAGATACACGGAGATGGAAGCTAGCAAGCTGATGGTGGACAAGACCGCGGGGATGCAGGACGTAAGGTACGACGAAGCGGGCTGGGGAGAAAAGACTGGCGAGGCTAAAACTTACAAGCCCACTGAGATAGCCAAATGGATCTCGATGATCAAGTATAAAGTACCGCATCTCGCCAAAGATACCGCCGATGATGCCATGCACTGGTTGGGCGCAGCGGGATACAGCTCTGAATATATATTCGAAACTGCCTGGAGAGGCGTGATGTCCTACTGCGTCGGTGCAGAAGGTGGAGCGAATATACAGAAAATCGTCATCGGTAGAGAGACGCTGGGCAAAGATTACGTTCCTTACAAATAAGGTGATCTCTTGAAGTTCGTCGTCCTAGTCAAACAGGTCCCGGATACCACTGAAGTTGAAGTCGATGAAGAGACCGGAACGATAATCAGAGAGGGCGTCCCCTCCACTTTGAACGCCTTCGACGAGTTCGCACTGAACATGGCGGTCGATCTTAAAGAGGAGACGGAAGAAGACGTCGAGATCATCGCCTTGACAATGGGCCCCCCTCAAGCCGAAGAGGCCTTGAACAAATGTTTAGCCATAGGAGCGGATAAGGCGATCCTGCTCACAGATAAAGAGTTCGCCGGTGCTGACACCTGGGCTACAGCAGTAACGCTGAGCAGAGCGTTGAAAAAGATAGGAGAAGTCGATTTGATATTTGCCGGCCAGGAAGCCTCCGACGGAAACACGGCTCAAGTCGGACCGGAAGTGGCGGCTCATCAGGGTTTATCTCAATTGACTTACGTATCTCAAATCGAAGAGGTCGAGCCTGGAGAGAGATACGTGACCTGCAAAAAAGAAACGGACGAGGGACACGTAAAAGTGAAGTCCGATATGCCTTCCCTTTTAGCATGTATGCCCGATCCCGGATTTCAGCCAAAGATCCCGAACGTTAGAGAGATAATGAAAGCGAAGAAAAAGCCGAGAGAAAAATGGAGTGTCGACGACCTCGGTGGTGATGAGGAGGACTATGGGCTTGATGGGTCTGAGAGTGTCGTGATAAACACTTACAGTCCGCCGCCGAAGGGAGAAGGGATCAAGATAGACGAAGAACCTGAAACGGCGGTAGATGAACTTTTAGATTTCATGGACGAGGAGGGCCTGATATGATAGAGATAGACGTGGACCTCTGCACCGCCTGTGGAAAATGTGTCAAGGTCTGTCCAGTAGATGCATTGGCTGTCAAAGGAGGAAGGGCAGAGTTGGTCGACGAGTGCATCTCCTGCGGTGCTTGTGTCTCCGCCTGTCCCGAAGATGCTATCGAACCGGTCATACAAACGGGCGATATCGAAGATGTTTCCGATTACAGCGGAGTTTGGGTCTTTGCTGAACAGCATGGTGGAGAGTTGAAACCGACCGGTCCACAACTGCTCGGTAAAGGTCGAGAACTAGCCGATGAGCTGGGTGAAGAACTTTGTGCGGTCATGTTAGGAAAAAACGTCAAAGATCTCGCTGAAGAATTGAGCTTCTATGGTGCCGAAAAAGTCTATGTTGTCGATAGTGAGATATTTGAAGATTACTCCACTGAAGCTTACACCACCGCTTTGACAAGCTTGATATCCGAGTATAAACCGAATATCCTGCTTTACGGCGCGACGCATTTAGGTAGGGACCTAGCTCCTTCCGTCGCGGGAAGGATGGGACTAGGACTGACGGCCGACTGCACCGATTTGAATATCGAGGAAGTGGAAGGCAGGGAAGTGCTACTTCAAACGAGACCAGCATTCGGAGGCAACGTGATGGCGGATATCGTCTGTCCGGATTCGCGACCTCAGATGGCCACGGTAAGGCCACATGTGATGAGCCCTATGGAACCTAGCGATCAGCAAAATTTAGAGGTCATCGAAGAGGAGATCAAAGTTGAGAGCGAAGCCGTACGAACGGAAGTCATAGAGGTGATGAAACCGGAGAGAAAAGGAGAGATACCGGTGGAAGAAGCGGATGTGGTCGTGACCGGTGGAAGAGGTGTCGGTGACTGTGAAGAGGATTTCGATATCCTGCAGGACCTCGCCGATGTGTTGGGCGGAACGGTGGGCTGCAGTAGGCCGATCGTCGAGGAAGACATCATGCCAAAATCAAGACAGGTAGGACAAAGTGGGAAGACCATTTCACCGACGCTGTATATCGTATGTGGTGTATCGGGAGCTATTCAGCACAAAGTAGGTATCAAGGACTCGGATCATATCATAGCTGTTAATGATGATCCCGAGGCGCCGATTTTTGATGTCGCCGATTTCGGTATAGTCGGAGATCTGAAGGAAATAGTGCCCATGCTCACTGATAAGTTGGAGAAAATGAAAGAGAACTGAATACATCCGCTTATCTTTGAACGGGAAAAACTAGGGAAGGCCAAGTTTCTAGGAGCCATCACCAAAACGTTTATATATCGATTGTATTTCTGAAAAGGCAGACCTGTAGGAGGATTCCTACCTGAGGATTCCTCAGGTTCCGTATATACTACAGGAGGTTAATATCGTGGCAGATGACGAGATAATTGACGCAGTTAAGAAAGCTCTTAAAGAAGCCCCTCAGCGGAATTTCGAAGAAAGCGTAGAGTTGGCTATAAATCTTAGGGATGTGGACCTTTCTCAACCTCAGAACAGGATCGATGAGGAGATCGTACTTCCCAACGGTAGAGGGAAGGAGATTAAAGTCGGAGTTTTTGGAAGTGGAGAACTTGCTTTGCAGGCAAAAAAAGTTGCCGATACGGTGATAGAACCTGAAGAGATAGAGGAGCTTGGTGACAATAAGAATGAAGCAAGAAAATTAGCCGAGGACCATCAGTTCTTCTTGGCCGAGCCTCCCTTGATGTCCGCTATAGGTAGAGATCTGGGTTCCATCCTCGGACCCCAGGGGAAGATGCCAAATCCCATAACTCCCGACGACGATTTGGATGAAACGGTCAGATCGTTGAAAGGCACGGTTCACGTGAGATCAAAGGACAGACGGACTTTCCATGCACCTGTTGGAACAGAAAGATTGGATCCCGAAGATATAGCTGGGAACATAGATACCGTAATAAGACGGATCACCCAGAACCTCGACCGAAGAGAGCTAAATATCGATAGCGTGTATGTGAAAACGACCATGGGACCAGCCGAGAGGATCATGTGAGGGATATAAGATGAGCGAAGATATTCCAGGATGGAAAAAAAAGGAAGTCAAAAAGTTGACCAACCTTTTGGAGACCTCACCTGTCATAGGTGTCGTGGATATAGAAGGTATACCCGCATTCCAGATGCAGCAGATGAGATCCAAGCTTAGAGGTACCGCTAACTTGAGAGTTTCGAAGAATACTCTTCTAGAAAAAGCGATAAAAAGGGCGGCGGAGGAGAGAGATGGTCTCGAAGATATCAATGAGTTCATTGAAGGACAAGTAGCTTTAGTTTCCACCAATCTTAATCCATTTAAATTGTTCACTCGGATGGAAGAAACGAAGACAAAGGCTCCAGCTAGCGGCGGAGAAGTCGCTCCCGAAGATGTAGAAGTGGAAGAGGGGGAAACTCCATTCAAACCCGGTCCGATCGTCGGAGATCTCCAGAAAGTTGGGATACCGGCGTCGATACAAAGCGGGAAAGTGATGATAAATCAGACCCAAACCGTCGTCGAAGAAGGAGACGTTATCAGCTCTGAACTTGCAAACATGCTAGGTAGGTTGGGGATCAATCCGATAACTGTTGGTTTAGACCTCAAGCTGGTCTATGAAGACGGATTAGTATACGAGAAAGATGATTTGGATATAGATCCCTCCGAGTTCATAGAAGATATCAAAGATGGTGCGAGTTCCGCCTTCGCACTCTCAGTAGGCATCTCATACCCGACGGCGGAGAACATAACCACACTGATCTCTGAGTCTCAGGGTGATGCCATGGGCTTGGCGTTCAATGCCGACATAATTAACGAAGAAACGATCAAACCTATCGTTTCGAAGGCATCAAAGAGCATGACGAACTTGGCATCGAAACTCGATAAAGAGGCGCTCGATGATGATCTTCTAGAAAGACTAGGAAAAGACGTTGAAGAGGAAGGGACCGAGGAAGAGGGAGAAGAAGATAAAGAGGAGGGGGAAGAAGAAGCCGAAAAAGAGGGTGAAGACTCAGAAGAAGACGATTCAGAAGATGAAGATTCAGACGAAAATATAGAAGAAGACGAAGAATGATATTCAAAGGAGGTATAAAAAATGGAATACGTGTACAGCGCGATGTTGCTTCATTCCGCAGGGAAAGATGTAACGGAAGACGGCGTCACCAAGATTTTAGAAGCTGCAGATATAGACGTGGACGAGGCTAGAGTTAAAGCCTTGACCGCTAGTCTTGAAGACGTGGATATAGACGAAGCCATAGAAGAGGGCTTCGCTATGCCATCTGGTGGTGCCGCGGCTCCTGAACCTGCAGAAGAAGCCGAAGAGGAAGAAGCCGAGGAAGAAGAAGCCGAAGAAGAGGAAGAAGACAGAGACGAAGAAAAAGAGAAGGAAGAAGCAGCTGAAGGACTCGGGTCACTCTTCTGAACGGCCCTGGTCCCACTAAAAACTCTCTTCTTTCTTTAGGGAGTATATACTCTATCCAAGGAGTTTGGAAGAAAACTTTTCACTCATTATTTTTGATTGCTTAAATATTACAACGTTTACTTTTGATCAGAAATCTGGATCTCTTTTTTCCAAGAAGGCTTCCATACCTTCCTCTTGATCTGGAGCTTTGAAACACTCTTCGAACCTGTCGCTTTCGATCTTCAAAACTTCTTGACTAAGTTTTCCTCCATCCAGATTTATCGCCTTTTTTGCCTTCTCGACTGCTACCGGGCTGTTTTCAATTATCTCTTTAGCGATGTTTCGTGTTTCTTCCATAAGTTCGTCTTTTCCCACGACATGATTGACTATGTCCCATTCTTTCGCTTGTTCGGCGTCAATCCTTTTGCCGGTGAATATAAGCTCTTTAGACTTGGCCGGACCGACCGCTTCCCTGAGCCGAAAAGTGCCTCCGAATCCAGGAATCACTCCGAGACCGACCTCTGGCTGACCGAATAAGGCTTCTTCCGAGGCTACTAGAAAATCGCAGCTGAGAGCTAATTCTAGACCCCCTCCTAAGGCGTATCCGTTTATCGCTCCGATCACCGGAAAAGGTAAATCCCGCAGATTGTTGAATATCTTCTGTCCCCGCCTGGAGAACTCTCTAGCTTCTTCTGGACTCATCTCCTTCATCTCTTTTATATCGGCTCCAGCAATGAAAGCATCACCTTCTCCAGTGACTATGGCGCTTCTTACCTTCTCACCTTTTAGATCCTCTAAAACCAGTTCTAGTTCGTCGAGCATCTCCTCACATACAGCATTCATTGGCGGATTATTTATCTTGATCAGTGCAATCTTCTCCTCTATCTCGACATCGATCAAATCTACCACCTCATCCATACTCGTAGAAACCTTCTCCACTTTTCCGGCCCAGTTTTTTCGCTCTCACCATCTTTCTCAGTAGAGGACAGGGCCTGTATTTTGGTTCTCCGAGTTCATCGTGAAGGACTTCCATTATCTCGAGGACCACGTCGAGTCCGATCATGTCGGCCAGCTCGAGAGGCCCCATGGGATGATTTGCACCAAGTTTCATCATCTTGTCTATATCTTCTTTGGAGGCTATTCCTTCATGATAGGTAAAAATGGCCTCGTTTATCATCGGGATCAGTATTCGGTTAACCGCAAAACCCGGCGAATCTTTCACCTCTACGGGCTCCTTATCGATCTCTTCAGCTAGCGAGAATATAACATCTCTCGTTTCATCAACGGTTTCAAAACCTCTGATGACCTCTACCAGGTCCATCATGGGGACCGGATTGAAAAAGTGCATCCCTATAAATTTTTCAGGTCTTTCCGTCACTGAAGCCAATTCGGTGATTGGGATTGTAGAAGTGTTGGTGGCAAAAACAGTATCGGGTCCACAGACTTCTTCCAACTCCCTGAAAACTTCTTTTTTTATTTCCGCATCCTCGATTACGGCTTCAATTATGACGTCGCAAGTCTGCAGGTCCTCCATATCTAGAGTAGTATCTATCCTATCCAAAGTTTCTTCTTTTTCATCCTCAGATACATATCCCTTTTCAACGCCTTTAGACAGGTTCTTTTCGATCGATCCTAACCCTTTTTCGAGCAGATCCTCTTCGATATCTCTCATAAGCACCTCGAAACCGTTCTGGGCCGATACTTGGGCGATTCCCTGTCCCATCGTGCCAACGCCTACAACACCTATCTTTTCGATTTCTTCTACAACCATATTTTATCCTCCTCTTTCAAGATTTTATGAACTCTTCGATCTCTATTAAACCAAATCCAACCTGGCTAATAAGATTATTGATTAGTGATTTTGGAGATTCTAGAGATGTTTTTACCTTTTTAAAACCGTAGCCATACCCATACCGCCACCTATACAAAGGGTGCTCAATCCTAAATCGCTCTTCCTCCTCTTCATTTCGTGTAAGAGGGTGACCATTATCCTTGCTCCAGAGGCCCCGATCGGATGTCCTAACGAGATCCCGGAGCCGTGTGGATTTATATCTTCTCCACCCTCTTCGGTCATACCGACTCCATATCTCGGCATGTCCATCTCTTCCATGCACGCAAGGACTTGAGCACCAAAAGCCTCGTTTTCCTCTATAAGATCGAGATCATCCTTGCTGTAATTCAATTCATCTAACACCTTTTTCGTCGCGGTCACCGCGCCAAGGCCCATATATTGTGGATCTACTCCACCACTGGCGAAACCTTCGATAGAACCTATTATATCTAATCCGTTCTCCTCAGCGAATTCCCTAGAGGTTATCAATAAAGCTGCGGCTCCGTCGGAGATACCAGCGGATGTAGCCGCAGTAACGGTGCCATCCTTTTTGAAAGCCGGCGGTAAGTTTTTGACGTCCTCTAAACTCGTATCCCTAGGCAGTTCGTCCGTATCGATCACTTCGTCTTCCTTCTCTACCGGAATTATCTCATCTTCGAAAACGTCTTCTTCTATAGCTTTCAAAGCTCTATTCTGGCTTTCGACACCTAATCTTTCCTGTTCTTCTCTAGATATATCAAAGGCTTCGGCTAGATTTTCGGCCGTTACCCCCATGTGGCAGTCGTAAAATATTTCGTAAAGACCATCCCATACCATCATATCTTTAGCTTCGGCTCTACCGTCTAGGTTCATACGGTAACCCCATCTCGCTTTCGGCAAAACGTAGGGAGCACTGCTCATGCTTTCCATCCCTCCGGCTATGATCGCCTCGCTTTCACCGTTCTCTATAGCCGTAGAGGCTAAAGTCACTGATTTCATACCTGAACCGCATACTTTGTTGACCGTGTATGCGGGAACTTCACGGGGAAAACCGGCGGTGATGCTGGCCTGTCGGGCGGGATTTTGACCCTGACCGCCCTGTAAAACGTTACCCATTATCACTTCGTCGATTTCCACGCCTTGAAGATCCTCGTCCCAGTCCTGATGATCTTCCTCTATCGGCGCTTTTTCTACATCTCTAAATTTCTTCGGTCTGAAACTTTTCGTTTTCTCTGAGAGTTTAGGTCGTAAACCTGCATCCCGCATCAATCCTTTTATCGTGACACGTCCCAGGTCTGACGCTGTTAAACCACTTAAAGCTCCGCCGAACTTCCCCTGTGCTGTTCTAACCGCTGAAACAACAACTGCCTCGCTCATATTATCTTCCCCATTTATATGATTCCAAAAGATGGTATGATAAACCTTTATATAAAATTGTCGAATTTGAAATTAGTCAATAGTCTAAAAATAGATTCTAGTCTTTCGGAGGAAAACGCTCTATATAATCATCCAATCACTAAACAGATCACCTCTACATAATTAGAGGGATGATGGGAAAGATTTATCTATTTTAAGTATAGTTAATGCCCGATTGATATGTCTGAAGAACACAACATGTACGATTACGAAGAAGTTAGAGAGAAGTTCGATTGGGATATTCCAGAGTACTATAATTTCGCTTTCGATGAAGTGGACGAAAGGGCTGAAGAGATGCCTGACAAGGACGCGCTGATATCCATAGACAATTCTGGAAAAAATGCTCAGAAACACTCTTTCAAAGATCTGAAAGAGCTGTCTAACAAATTCGCGAACGTTCTCAGGGACAAGGGGCTTGAAAAAGGAGATAGAGCCATGGTCCTGATTCACAGAGTTCCAGAGTGGTATGTCGCTGTACTCGGCATGATGAAACTAGGCGTTATACCCATCCCGACTCCGAACCTTGCGGTTTCCGAGGACATCACTTACAGGATCAAAAGGTCGAAGGCGAGTACCGTCGTGACGGATTGGTCGAATCACGAGAAGATCGATAAGGTGAGAGACAAAGAAGAGATGTCCTCGCTTGAAAATTATATCTTGGTCGATGCTGAAGAAGATAAAGAAGGATGGGATAAATTCGATGAGTTGATAGAAGACGCTTCAAAAGAGCTCGATCGAGATGAAGTAGAGAAAACAAAAAGCGACGATCCTCTGCTTATATACTTCACTTCCGGAACTACTGGAAAGCCGAAGATGGTCCTGCATACGCATTCCTACCCGCTTGGTCACGAGGTCACCGCGAGATATGTACAGGATCTGAAGAAGGACGACATAAACTGGACCATCGCCGACAACGGCTGGGCAAAAGCCGTCTGGGGCAAGCTCTTCGGACAGTGGATCGTTGGCGCGACGGTTGTGCAGCAGAATATCACCGGTAAGTTCGATCCGAAGAAAGCTTTGAAGGTACTTCAGGATCATAACGTAACGACGTTCTGCGTCCCTCCGACTATCTACAAGATGATGATAAACGAGGACGTGGAGAGTTACGATCTCAGTTCACTACGTCACTGTCTCAGCGCCGGCGAACCGTTGAATCCTGATGTTATAGATAAATGGGAAGAGTACACCGGCCTGCGCATCTACGATTACTACGGCCAGACAGAAAGTGTCGCGCTTGTAGCCAACTACCCGACCATGGAGGTCAAACCCGGTTCCATGGGTAAACCCACACCGGGTCACGAGGTAGATATAATAGACGATAACCAGGAAAGATTACCTCCGGGAGAGGAAGGCCATATCGGTCTGAAAGTGAAACCGGAAAGACCGCCCGGCTTATTCAAGGAGTACTGGAAGGACGAAGATAAGACCGCTAGCGTCTTCGAGGGGAATTGGTACTACACCGGAGATAAAGCCTACAAAGACGAGGACGGATACTTCTGGTTCGTCGGTCGAGCCGACGACGTCATCAAAGCTTCCGGTTACAGGATCGGTCCCTTCGAGGTCGAAAGCGCACTTCAGGAACATCCCGC
>CAYWYD010000015.1:5084-19800 GCA_964462425.1 uncultured Thermoplasmata archaeon | reverse complement strand
CCTGAAGCGTGGAACAGCAAAAGCATAGAATGCCCAAAGTGTGGTTCTGAGCTGGTCAAAACCGACTGGGACCTGCCGGAAGAAGACAGAAGTGTCGGTATGATATCGATGAAGGTTCAATTCCTGGTAGATCCGATCCACGTTAAGGCAAGGTGTCCTGAATGTGAGGCAGAATTCAAAGCCAAGTATGATCTCGAGGACGTGATCTCGGTGGAGTAATCAATATTTTATTTCACTCGGGATCATCGACGGGGCAGAATTTGTATCCGTAGTATATCAACCCTTCTGGACTTTCCTCTCCTAGCTTTCTCATGGATGCCTCGACTTCCATACCTCGCTCAATATCTTCAAAGTCGACGTCTACGATATGCCCGGTCAATCTAACACCTTCTTCCATCTCTACGATAGCCATTATGTAGGGTGAAAGATTTTCGAACTCTGGATGGGATTCATGTACTTTAGTGTATGTTACGATCTTTCCATTCCCCTCTAATTCCTGTTCCTCCATATTGTGGAAGCTCTCCCTTCTACACTCCGGACATATATCCCTTGGAGGGAAGTACATCTTGCCGCAGGATTTACAGGTAGACCCGATACCCCTGTATCTCTGCCTGATCTCTCTCCAAAATCTAGGGATAGTCATCTAAGACCACCTCCTCAAGATGTGAACTATCGCACTCGCACCGGTCCCTCCTATGTTATGGATCAGTCCGTACTCTGGTTCTCCCACCTGTCTATCTCCCGCTTCTTCTCTGAGCTGGAGTGTAGCTTCGACAGCCTGATTTATTCCCGTAGCGCCGACAGGACGTCCTTTAGCTTTCAGTCCGCCGGATGTGTTTATCGAGATGTTTGAATTCAACTTTGTCTTCCCCTTCACTGTGGCTGGTCCACCTTCTCCTTTGTCGAAAAAGCCTAGATCCTCTATAGCCATTATTTCGGTTATGGTGTAGTTATCGTGTACTTCGGCGAAGTCGATGTCTTTCGGTCCTATATCTTCTCTCTTGTAAGCCTTTTTAGACGCTCTTTTGGTCGCTTCCATAGTCCCTATATCATCTCTCTCGTGTACAGCTAGATGATCCCCGCCTTGACCTATGCTAGCTACCTCCACAGGTTCCTTATTGAAACTTTCAGCTTTCTCCGCGGGACACAATACGACAGCGGCGGCACCATCAGAGATAGGAGCGCAGTCGAACATACCTAACGGGTCCGACACCATAGGTGCGCCCTTGACAAAATCTTTCGAGGTCTCACGGGGATACTGGGCGTTGGGGTTTTTAGCTGCGTTCTCATGGTTTTTTACCGCAACTTCAGCAAGTTGGTCCTTCGTGGTACCATACTCATCCATGTGATACCTAGCCATCATAGCATAGAGAGAATCAAAAGTAGCTCCGAAGACTGTTTCCCATTCTTGATCTGCTGTGGAGGAAAGGATATCTTTTGCCTCCCGTTCTCCCACGTCGGTCATCTTCTCCGCTCCTCCTACGACAACGAAATCTTCCATGCCTGAAGCTACCGATTTGTACCCCTCGGCCAGAGCCATACCTCCAGAAGCGCCTCCCGATTCTATCCTCGTTGAAGGTACTTCGCTCAATCCAGCGTAATCCGCTATCAGAGGGGCGACATGTTCCTGATTTATGAGCTTGCCGGCTGACATATTGCCGATATACATCTTTTCCACTTCATCACCTTTCATACCAGCATCTTTCAATGCCTTCAGACCGGCTTCGATGCCTAATTCTCTCAATGATCTATCCCAGAGCTCTCCTATCTGGGTCTCTCCTATACCTATTATCGCTACATCTCTCAAATCATCCACCTCCTTGGATCTTGTCTCTATATTTAGCATACACCGCATATGAGATGTATTCTTCTCCAGTCGTTACCTCTTCTATCTTTGGAACGTCCTGATCTTCTATCTTCTTTATGTTTTCGGTGACTTTGATGTCGAAGCTGTCAGATCCCGCTCCGGAACCGTATGAAGTGACCAGTATATTATCACCGGGTTCTGCCTGATCTAGTGTTGACGCTAGACCCAGTGGGACTGCGCCAGAATAAGTGTTGCCTATCTTCGAAACTAGAAGTCCGGGTTCTATCTGTTCCTTGGAGAAACCCATCTTTTTTGCCGCCTTCACCGGGAATTTACCGTTCGGTTGGTGAAAAACGGCGTAGTCGTAATCCTCAGGCTCCTTTTCAGCCTCTTCCAACAGCTTTTCCGTAGAATTAGTGACATGTTTGAAGTAAGCCGGTTTGCCCGTGAACCTTCCCCCGTGCTGCGGATATTTTTCCCCCTCTCTTCTCCAGAAATCTGGAGTGTCCGTAGTGAAAGAACAGGTACGCTCTATCGTTGCTAAAAGATCCTCGGATCCGATTATATAGGCGGCGCCTCCGGCTCCCGCCGAGTATTCTAAGGCATCGGCCGGAGCTCCCTGTGAAGTGTCGGCTCCGATAGCCATACCGTTCTTGATCATACCAGAACTCACCAGACCCATACAGGTCTGAAATGCCGCTGTGCCCGCTTTACAGGCAAATTCGTAATCGGCCGCCGTCATGTGTGGAGAAGCCGCTAGAGAGGCTGCTACGATTGTGGCTGTCGGCTTCACCGCATAGGGATGTGACTCGGAACCAACATATATCGCATCTAGATCACTTCCCTTTATCCCGGCCCTCTGCATAGCCCACTTCGCGGATTGAGTTGAGATGGTCACGACGTCTTCATCTGGAGCCGGGACCGATTTTTGCTCGATCCTCAGACCCTTTCCCATCGTCTCGCCGTCCTTTCCCCAGACATCTCCGATCTCTTTAGGGGTTATCCTGTACTTCGGTACATAACCCGCATATCCTTTTATTCCAACTTCCTCTTCCGTTTTCATCTGCTATCACGACCATTTTTCTAATATCTCTATCAATTTTTGAATATCAAAATCCGTCTCGATCAGAGGAACACCTTCTTTTTCCGCTAATTTCGTAGATAACTTATCGACTTTCCTAGGCCGTACATAACCCACGGCAGCAGGGGTCAATGGAGTGGAACGTATAGCAACAAGAGGCGATCGACCGTGTTCCACACCTTTAAAGAACAAGATCCTCTCGGTGCTCCAGCCGTATAGACTTAGATAATCGAAAGCCCTCATAGACAGTATCGCCTTTATACTATCTACCACCGTATACCCATAGATCTCACGATCCAACCTTCCCTCATATATCGGCTTTCCCTCGACTCTATCGATCATCTCTTTTAGAGCAACACCCTCTCTAAATTCTCCTATGCTCAAGATCCCCTCGCGACCTGGCCGAGAGAACCGATCTATCATTTCCCCACCTCTCTCCTCATCGATGCTAATCAAGGACTTCACTATCTTTCTGACCAAGGGAGTACCCGGCTTACGCCTCCCCTTCTCATAATCGCTGATAACGGAAGGCGACACATCCATGCTCCCCGCTAGTCTTGTCTGGGAGACCTCGAACATCTCTCTCCATTTATTTATAACCTCACCGGGGTCTTCAGAGGTAGTTATCTCCCCAGCAATCTTCTCTTCCAATCCTGACATTCTTACGGAGGGTAGAAAAAGGAAGTATATAAAATTGTCGAATATAGATTTCGTCAATAGTCTAAAGAGATGCTCCTCTTCTCTAAAAGTTTTTCAAACCTTCTGTCGCAATTATCACAGTACCAAGCCTTCTTTCTATCGGTATCTCCTAAAGAGTTAGAAAAATGCATAACACACCTTCGAGCAGAACAATGGTCCAACCCAACCACGTGTCCGATCTCGTGAACCGCTTCCTTGACCATCCTCTTTTCCATATTTTTACCATCGCCCAAGCGGTGGGTCGAGATGACGCACCCTTTTCCTTCCTTTTCAGCTAGGCCGAAGACGAAATTTAAGTATCCTGAAAAAAGATCATTATCGGTCAAACCTATAACTAGTTCATCCAGTTCTTTCGCTCTTTTTGAACACAATTTCAAGTATCCATTACCTTCATACTGCCCTCTGTTAGAATCATACATCTCTTCTAACTCTATATGTTTTTCTAAAATATGATTCTTGAACGGGAGCCTCCAGGAAAGTGTAGTGGAAGTTTCCACCGATGTCTCGAAGGGCAGTATATAGACCATTAGACCACGTATTGTAAAAACCTCTATAAAATAAATTCGTCTTGGGATATCTTCACGTTTTCACTTGAGGACGAGAAGAAACTTGAAATTCATCATCAAAATTTGACCTATAGAGGCTAACTTCTTTCCCTTCTTTTGTAGATATACTTCTAGCCTCGGATAGATAACCCTCTCTTTCTAATTTTTTTATCTTGTTGAAACATTCTGCGATTGGTATCCCGCATCTTTTACTCAACTCGACCGCGCTCTTTGCATCATATCGAGTAGCCTTTAAAATCAAACGAGAATATCGATCTAATCCCGGAGAGGAGCCGTCACTTGGTTTTAAATATTCCATTTGCTACACGTTCTGATATTCGATTCCTATATCCAATAATGAAAATAGTCTACTTAAAGTTGAATACATGATTCTCTAAAACGATAATCGCGTTAGTTAATCCTAGAATACACCCTTGCTTTTAAATAGGGGTATTTATTTAAGAACTTAGAAGTGATCAAATATGGAAGGTTTAACGATCGAAAATGTAGTGGCCTCTTCTTCGATAGGAGAGGAGCTAGATCTGTGGGATGTTCATGAAGCGCTTGACGGTTCAGAGTACGATCCAGACAAATTTCCCGGTTTGATTTACAAGATGGATGAGCCGAACACCTCGCTTCTGCTTTTTTCGAGCGGAAAGATGGTCTGCACCGGCGGAGTCACTCTAGAAGAGCCTCAAACAAGTGTGGATAAGATAAAAAGACTTCTCAATGAAGGAGGTATAGAGACCGCCGACGAGGTAAAAGCTCAAATCCAAAATATCGTGGCTTCTTACGAATTGGATACGGACCTCAATCTTAATTCGGTAGCGATCACCCTCGGTCTGGAAAGGGTGGAGTACGAGCCGGAACAATTCCCTGGATTGGTTTATCGACTGCAGGATTCACCGGTCGTTCTTTTACTGTTCGGTTCAGGCAGGATGGTCTGCACCGGCGGTAAAAACGAAGAACAGTTGGAAGAAGGAGTAGACCATATCAAAGACGAATTGAAGAAAGCCGGTCTGCTGGATTAAAAAAATAAAAAAGGAAAAACCCTTTTTCTTTTTTTTAGACCAGTTCGTCGACCATATCAGTTTTTTCCCATGTAAATTCTTCTTTTTCTCTACCGAAATGACCGTAGGCCGCGGTTTCCTCGTATATTGGCCTCAACAGATCTAGATGGTCGATCATATCTCCGGGTTTTAGCGGGAATTTTTCTCTAGTGATCTTTTCGATCTTTTTCTCCGAGATATTATTGGTGCCGTAAGTATTGACTAAGACACTGGTAGGCTCGGCAACTCCGATAGCATAACTGAGCTGGACCTCACATTTATCAGCGAGTCCCGCCGCAACCAGATTCTTTGCGATATATCTCGCCATGTAAGCCCCGGAACGATCGACCTTGGAAGGGTCTTTTCCGGAGAAGCAGCCTCCTCCATGGCTTCCGTGACCGCCGTAGGTATCGACGATGATCTTTCTACCGGTCAGGCCGGTGTCGGCCTGGGGTCCTCCTAGAACGAATCTTCCGGTCTCGTTTATATTATAGGTGGTGTCTTCATCCACCAGCTCTCCGCATATCGGATCGATAACTTCTCTTTGGATATCTTCCCTCAGCTTTTCGTCTCCCACGTCGGGATCGTGCTGAGCCGCGATCACCACGTCGTCTATACGTTTCGCAGTATTGCCCTCGTATTCTATAGTAACTTGGGATTTTCCGTCCGGGCGCAGATAACCTATATCTCCTTCTCTACGAATCTCGGTCAACCTTTCAGTGAGTTTATGAGCTGTGATTATCGGTCTGGGCATCATCTCATCTGTTTCTTTTGTCGCATAACCGAACATTATGCCCTGGTCGCCGGCACCCTGAACTTCTCTATCCACACCCTGAGCTATGTCTGGACTTTGGGAATGTAAAGCGGTCATAACGCCGCAGGAATCGGCTTCGAAACCGTATTCAGGATCCGTGTAACCGATATCATCGATCGTATCCCTTACCACTTCGTTCACGTCGACGTACCCGTCGCAAGTGACCTCTCCCGCTACAAAAGCTAACCCGTTAGTGAGTATCGTTTCGCAGGCAACTCGAGAATGAGGGTCCTGTTCAAGGAGTTCATCCAACACAGCATCGCTTATCTTATCCGCCATCTTGTCTGGATGACCCTCCGTTACTGATTCTGAAGTCAATTGATACCTTCGATCTCTATCTCTTCTTCTCATGTCGATCAATCTCCTACGACACTCCTCATTACAGACCGGCTATATTTATTTTTTTATATCTAAAAAGAATTTGGAAAAAATTATAATCGGGTGATAAGATGTTAGGATATGATAAGATACATCCCTCCGATAGAGGCTGACGCGGCAAGACAGATGGCGATAGACGAAGCGATCCTTCGAAGTTTCGACGAAGGAGGATACGATCCTACATTTCGATTCTTCAGATTCAAACCTTCCGCTATAACCTTAGGTTACACTCAATCGATCGATGAAACTATAGATGAGGAACGATGTAAAGAGGAAGGAATACCCTTCGTTAGAAGGATCACTGGCGGCGGCACGGTCTTTCACGACTACGAAGGCGAGATCACCTACTCGATGGTGACGGAAAAGTCCGAAGAGGAGATAGAGAAAACCTTTGAGAAGAACCTGCAGCCGGTGATAAATACACTAGAAAAATTTGGTTTAGATGCAAAATTCAAACCTTATAACGACATCCTCGTGAATAAGAGAAAGATTTCGGGAAGTGCCCAGAGAAGGGGAAAAAAGGGACTGCTCCAGCACGGCACGCTGATGTATGCGACCGACCTGGAAAGGCTCGCAGGAATATTGAAAGTCAACGAGGAAAAGTTGAGGGAGAAGGGAGCGGGCTCTTTTTTGGACTTGGTCACCACTATAGAGAGAGAAACCGGTGAATCTCCGGAGCCAGATAAAGTCATCGATACCATGAGAAAAGAGTACATCGATCATTTCGAGGAAGAGGTCGTAGAAAAGGGTCTGAGTGAAGAAGAGAAACGGCACGCTTCGAAGCTGGAAAATAAATACAGCTCGAAGAGTTGGACCCGCGAAAGGGATTGGGAATGATGATATGGAAAAGATAAGAGTTTCTTACGGCACGGCTCTAAAATTGGACTTGAAGGACGGAAGGTCGGAAGAGAGACCTACCACCGCTTATCTGATGATCCCTGGAGAAAGATGTAGAGGCGGATGTACATTCTGCCCCCAGGCTAAAGGTGACTCGAAATGGTTGTCTAGAGTTTCCTGGCCCTTGTTCGATATAGAGGAAGTAAGAGCAGAGCTTAAAGACTCTGATATTTCCCGGATATGTCTTCAATCTCCCGATGTTCCCCTGTACGAAGAAAAATTGAAGGAAACGGTCGAAAAACTCGAAGGTGATGGAAAATCCATCTCGATCTCGGCTCCACCACTGGATGAGAAGACACTCTTGAATTTGAAGGATCCCGTGGATAGGATCGGTGTCGGTATAGACGCGGCGACCGATTCATTGAGGAAAAAAGTTAAACCGGGTTACAACCCGATGTTATTCTGGAACTACCTGGGAAAAGCCGTCGATATATATGGTGAAGGAAAAGTCACGGCTCACCTGATAGTAGGCTTGGGAGAGAACCTTGAAGAGTTAGCTCTCGCAGTCAAAAAGATCCTTGAATCCGGTTCCCGGGTCTCTTTATTTGCATATAAGAGCGAAGAGGAGAAAGTAGACCTAGAATATTATCGAAAAACGCAGCTCCTAACTGCACTTTTATGTGACGATTTCGAGGTTAAGGAAACGCTCCATATGGTCCGAAACGATCCAAAAAAAGCGTTCCAATTGGTAGACGAAAAAACGACCTTTCAGACTCGAGGGTGTCCTCACTGCAACAGGCCCTATTATACATCTTCGCCCGGGAAAGAGCACAGAAATTTCCCGAGACGTCCAACATCGGAAGAGATAAATAAGATCAAGGATGACTTGTCTATAGAGTGATGGATAGATGGACCCTATACAGAAAACGATAAAGGCGTACGACGAGATAGCTGAGGAATACTGTAAAAAGACGGAAGAGAAAGGGGATCGAGAGTTCCAAGAGAAGATGCTGGATAAGACGTTACGATACCTCGATCCAAAATCACGAGTTATAGACCTCGGCTGCGGGGACGGGAGAGACACTCGATATATGAAAGAAAAAGGGGCAGACGTGGTAGGGATCGACCTTTCTCGAAGTATGGTAAACCTCGCCCGAAAAGAAGATCCCGAAAATGCTTTTCTGCAGCAGGACATCAGAGACACTGTTTTTCCAGATGACACCTTTCAGGGTGCATGGGCTAGTGCTTCCCTGACGAACCTCCCAAAGTCGGAACTTTCGAAGGCTGAAAAAGAGATTTATCGTATAGTAGAGCCCGGTGGTATACTTGCCTTCAGTTTTAAAGAAGGAGAAGGAGAAGGCTTCGAGGAAAGTGTCGTCGAAGGTCACGAGAGGTATTGTTCATATTACACTTTAGAAGAATTAGAAGAAAAGTTGAACCTCTTCGAGTTGATCGACAGCAGGAGATGCCCGGAAGAAATCTTCGGTTATGATTTTATATACTGCTGGGGACGAGTTAAAAGAAAATAAAAGAAGTATTTTTTACAAAAATCCTTGGAATGGACCCATATAGTATCCCGTAGCTAACGTTCCACCGATCAGGATCACGAGAACTACATAGTTCTTGATACTCCAGCTGAATATCTTTCTACCGTCCAAGGGTCCAAAAGGAAGTAGATTGAAACCGCCGATGAAGAGGTTAACGAAAGCGACGAAGGCAAGTACGAAGGGAAGGAAAGCTATGCCTGCCATGTCAGTAAAATAGGATCCAGTGACGAAAGCGGCACCGACTACCCAGTTCGTTGCGGGTCCCGCGGCGCTTATCTTACCGTTCTGTTCTCGAGTGATGCGTCCTCTAATCATCACCGCTCCCGGGGCCGCAAATACGAAGCCGAAAAGGCTCATCAACAGAGCGAGCATCAGTCCCCAGCGCCACATCCTGAACTCGGCCCAGCATCCGTAGTTTCTCGCTAACTTTCGGTGAGCCAGTTCATGGAACAAAAAAGCGGTTCCCACGGAGATGAAGGAGATCAATAAAAAGATCAGAAAACTCGGATCAAGAATTGCCCAATAACCTCCAGAAAAGCTTATAGCAAAAGCTAAAGTCAAAACTCCCAACGCTACCGCTAAATGTCTCTTTTCAGTACCGCTCAATCCTTTTTTCTGCCTCGGTTCGACCTGTCTATAACCATAACTCATGACCCGCACACCTCGTCGATGAAGAGCTCCGCTATCCTCTCTTCTGCTTCTTTTTCATCATCGAAGCGATCAAGAGGAACGATACCTCCGGCGGCGTGAGCGTGGCCTCCGCCTTCACCTACATTAGAATAAGCTTTCTCCATTATCTTACCAACGTTTACCGTTAAATCCTCACTCCGGGCAGACATATGTATTTTATCATCTTTTATCCCGTATACTAGAACGGTTAGGATATCTCTTTCTTTCAATAACGTATCGGCTATCTGGGAGAGGTCGTCCGGATGGGAAATACTACCTGAGAAAGCGGTTAAAACATTCTTCTCTACTTTCCTGTTCATGATCGCTCTTCCCATCGCATCTAGGGTCTCAGAATAGATAGGGGCTCGTTGGTGGATTATATTAAGGAGGTCTTTGTCCGCTAAAACGGAGAGATAAGTCATAGCTCGATAATCCGCCGGTGACATATTTTTGGTGTACCCGTTCGTATCCACTTTTATCCCGAAGAGCAGTGCCGCCGCTAGTAGAGGGCTGATCTTTATATCGAGGTTCAGCATATGTTTTGTCATCATGGTCGAAGTGGCGCCTACATCGCTCCTTATCTCATCGTATTCTTTTGCCTGGATCTTCCTGTTCGTGTAATGATGGTCTATTATTATATCTGGTTCTATCTCCTCAGGCAATGTCCTTTTGCCCGAGGTTTCAGCAAAATCGATGAAGGCTATCTTCGTGCTTTTATCTATTATCTCCCTAGCTGATTCTCGATCTACGTTCTCGATAACAAACTCGGTATTTTCAAGAAATATCTCGTTTTCCGGATGTCCTATGGAACCTCCGAAATATGTTGTAGATTCCATGCCCATGCTACTACATATCTCTTCAAGGGCGATAGCTGAAGCGATAGCGTCTGGATCGGGATCGTCATGGACAAAAATACTTATCTCTCCATCTGCCGAAGATAATGCTTTTTTTAGGTCTTCACTCTTCTCTTTAAAAGATCTTTCTTCTACCTTTTTCAAGATCCACTCGCTCAACCATTTTTCTTTCTCCAAAATAAGGTCTAACCGCGATTTCTTTTGATCTTCACTTTTCTCTCTTACAACTCCTATCTGATATATTTTTGGAGAAGTTTCATCTACCTTTCTAGATAGATGTGTCTTATCTTCAACATCAAGAAAAGTTAGCACTTCGATATTTCGACGATTTTCTTTTATGAAGTCGAGCAGATCCTCCTCTCTACTCTTGCTAGAAGAGAAACATCTCACTTCTCTTCCCTTGAACTTGGCGACGTCCTCTAGTTTATTCAAAATTTTTTCTTCGCCGTAAAAGACTCGCATGGTATCTACATCCAGTCCCTCTTTCAATAGACTTGGTCAAATTTGTTCTTAAATTTTCCCAAGAAGTTCTTTTCAACGGCATCGGCCGAAAGAGAGGCCGCTAGACATCCATCGTGATCGTTGAGCTTCTCCTTTGTAAAGTTGAGCAGCTTCAATATGTCTTCTTCTTCGTTGTAATTACTCAAAAAAGGAATCCCTGAAAGAAAAACGACTGGTTTGTCTTTGGATCTAAAAAACTTTCCGATAACAGCCGATAGATTATTTAGATCGTCCGGTGAGTTTCTCTTGACCTCTATTCCATCGATAGGTTCCGTACCACTCCTTTCTCTTGAAAGCATAACGAACTCACAATTTTCAAAAGAAGCATCATAACTTTCTAATCTTTTGTGAGGAGGCTCACTAAGGATGAAGAGCACGGAGACCTCCTTTTTGACTATCTCTACGAGTTCTCGGATAGACTTCTTTGGTTTCTCTTCGAGGAAAAGATAGGATCCACCAACATTCCAAGGGACATCGATAGTTTCACTTCCCTCTGGAGAATCTTCTTCTTCCTCGAGAGATAATTTTTCGGGATGTTCCTTCAGCTCTTCTCTTTTTGAATTCACCTGCTGATACAATGTTCCGATCCTGCTTTCGATCCTACTTTTTAATTCCCATCCCTCGTGCTTGGATACCAAACTCTCTATATCCGTCCAAGCGTCTTTTTGTCCCTCTTCGTATCCTTTAAGGTAAAGTTCGATCTTTTCCTTTTCGTCCATCACCATCACTCGGTCAACCTATATAATTCAAGTCCTGACTGGCTCCTTCCTGCTGCATACCACCCATGTCCATATCTTTGACCTTATTGGTCAATTCCTCCACCTCTTCGGCCTTTTCGTCCAACTTCTCGTATCCAATCTCTAAACCTATATAATTGGCCAGGGTTTTCAAGACGACTCTAGCCGCGGCCGGATCCACGAAATAACCGGAAGTTTCTCCCATAAGGCAGACACCGTTTATATCATATATCCTTTCTCCCAATCCGAGCAGCAGTCCACTAGCGCCTACGATCCCGGAGGAAGGGTCTTCCCCCGAAAATTTCACCCCTAACTTCTTCATCTCTTCTACCTTCTCTTCTGTTGTAGCGGCCCCTAGAACCTCGGGTATCTCGATCATCTCTCCCTGGCTGTAACCGCCGAGGGAGAACAATCTACCCACGTTCATCTCTTCGGCTATCGAAAGTATCCTGTCAGTCAATTGATATTGACCCTGGGGAGTCATACCCTGATAGTCTCCGGTCAGTAAAATAAGATCGGTGTCGTCCTCTCCAACGTTTTTTTTGTAATATAGCTTATTATTCACGAGCTTAGAAAGTCCGTCTTCATCGACCAATACCTGCGGAGGGAAGTATATCGAGTAAATATCGGCATATTTTTCAGCATCTATCTCCTCGATAAGATGTTCTACGGCCAATTTTCCAACATTACCCACACCCGGTAAGCCTTCGATCAGGATCGCCTCTTCAAGTTCCGGTTTCTCTATGAAATCTACTATTATGTCATCCATATTTATCATCTCGATCTTTGAGTTTTTTCTGCTTCCTTCTATACTCCCCGTACCTATCTTCGGGAGAGTACTTAGGTGGTTTAGGATTTATTGTCTTCTCTCCACAGCTATCGCAATTCTTTGAAAGAGTGTATTTACTGCAGGAGGGACACTTTTTGATCTTCTTCATCTCTAAACCGTTTGTTCATTACCAGGTCGGGTTTATATATTTAGTGATTGGGCGTGTGTCTCGTCGATCTTAAATTCGCTTATAAAATCAATCCAAGTCTGTTATCTTCTGGATCGAGTCTCATCTCTTCTCCATTAATCCCATGTTACCCAATCTGTATCTCTTCAGCTCTTTCGCTTCAGTGAAATCCAAAAAGGCGTCGCTGAAATCGATGTTGTCGGCGAGAAGGTAATGATCGTCTTTCAAGTTTCGCCATGCCAGAGCGAATTCGAACATCATGGTTTCGTATGAATGGCCGCTGTCGTGAAGGAACATATCTATCCGATCCGATAAGTTCTCGAAAATCTTTGGAAGCACCCGATAAGTGTCTCCGATCTTCAACGTCCATCTTTTCCTCAACTCCGCAGGGACTGCCCACCCGGAGTCTTTACCCGGTGGTATCACAGCGCCTTTTCCTTCACCATCTTTGACTTCATCTATCTGTTGGGGTAGATCGACCGAAAACAGCTTTCCTTTTCCGTTATCTTCCATAGCTTTCAATATGATCGAGGAAGAAAAACCGTTGCATACGCCGGTCTCCACTATGGTCTCGGGTTCCACTTTTTTTATCAGATCGTACAACTTCTGGCCGTTCTCTTCGCCCAACATCGCGGGATGGTAATCCTCGTATGCTGAAAACTCGTCGTCGATCTTCCCGGCAATCTCAACTATAAAATCTTGAATATCTTGTTTCTCACCGATCTTAAATTCCTCGAACCCAGACCAAAAATGTTCCATAGATGCCTCCCGTACGTCCTTTCGTGTCAGTCTTTCAACAGTTCTTCATACTCCGGTATCACATCGTCATCGAAGGATTTCATGCCTTCTCTCGTCTTGTGGTGCATCATCATATCCTCTATCACGTCGAAGGGGATAGTGGCTATCTCGGCTCCTATCTTGGCACATTGTCTTGCCTGCCGAGCCGTCCTTATACTCGCGGCTATTATCTCCGTATCGAAGGAATAATTATCAAAGATATTTTTCACGGACCAGACTAGGTAAGAACCGGAAAGTATACCTTCGTCTTTACCCCACTCGAAGTAATTCATCGCTTCTTCGTCTCTATAGACGACCTCTTCAGCATCCAGCTGTGATATCCTCTTCTGCAGTTTTTGATCTCTTATCTTTTTGACCAGGCTCTGGGGATAGTAGGTTCCTTTCTGATAGGCTTCTCCTCTATCCAAATCGATCTGCTTTCTTATGTAGTCGTCTATCCTTCCGAGGAACGGGCTGACGTATTCCGCTCCGGCTTTAGCCGCCATAAGAGCCTGATTCGGCTTCATGACTAGTGTGCAGTTCACGGGTATACCAGACTCACTCAATCCTTTGATCGCTTTGACGCCTTCAAAATTGTCCTCGTCTTCTTCCATGGCCGGATTTATCGGGATCTTTACCACTACATTATCGTTGATCGGATTGAATTTGTCGTACAGGGTTTCCGCCTCTTCGATCATCCCTTCATGATCCAATTCAGTAACTTCCAGGCTGACCGGACCGTCCACCGTTTTCAGGATATCTTTTATGTGCGTTTCCAGATCGATATCGCCTTCTGCCGAATCTACGGCATTTTTTATCAATGATGGGTTCGTGGTGACACCGTCCAGTATTCCCCAGGATTCGGCCTCTTTTATCTCATCTAAGTTTGCAGTATCTACAAATATGTCCATTTCATATCACCTTTCTGTTTTTTATCAAAATTTTCATTTATTTCATCTTCTTTCTAACACATCATGTGCACTCTCAACTATATGTTCTGCGGTCAATCCGTACTTTTCCATCAATTCTTCGCTCCCGCCTGATTCACCGAAGACATTAGGTATACCCACTCGCTTCATGGGAACGTGGTATTTGCTTTCAGATAGGACTTGAGAGATGCCGCTTCCCATACCTTGACTGACCACGTGCTCTTCCGCGGTAACTATACCGCCGGTCTCCCTTGCCGATTCTACTATGCTTTTTTCATCTAGAGGCTTAATGGTGCTCATGTTCAGAACTCTCGCATCTATATCGTGCTGTTTGTCCAATATCTCAGCGGCTTTCAAACACCGGGAGACCATTATCCCTGTGCCTATCAGAGTGACGTCTTCGCCTTCTCTTACCGTGGTCGCCTTTCCAATTTCGAAAGGATCGTCTTCTTCCGTGATTATCGGTACGCTGGAACGTCCCATCCTCATGTAGAACGGTCCTTCTTCTTCCGCGATGGCGAAGGTAGCTTTACGAC
>CAYWYD010000015.1:0-4984 GCA_964462425.1 uncultured Thermoplasmata archaeon | reverse complement strand
CCGGCCGAGACACCTGTCATGTTCTGTTCGGCTATACCGGCATTGAACATCCTTTCTGGAAATTCTTCTCCGAATTTTGTCACCCTGCATGATCCACAAAGGTCGGCCCCGATAACGACGATATCATCTCTTTTCCGACCGAGTTCGACCAGTGCTTCTCCATAAGCGTCTCTTTGTTTCGCCATCTCCCACATCATCCATCACCTTTCTCATCGCTTTCTTTTTCTCCAAGCGCCTCTAACGCCACTTCGAGCTGCTCATCGTCGGCGGCCTTGCCGTGAAATGCGAGAGAACCTTCCATGAAGGGCACGCCTTTACCTTTGATCGTGTGGGCTATTATGATCGTAGGCTGGCCGTGTATATCTTCTGCTTTCTCCACCGCATCTACTATCTGAGACATCTCGTGGCCTTCGATATCCAACACGTGCCAACCGAAAGAATTCCATTTCGTGATGATAGGCTCGATCGACATCACTTCTTCCGTCGACCCGTCTATCTGAAGATTGTTCCTATCCAGAAAAACGACCAGGTTGTCAAGATTATTGTGACTTGCAAACATCGCCGCCTCCCATATCTGACCGGACTGTATCTCTCCGTCACCACATATCGCGAACACTCTATAGGACTCCCTATCCAGTTTGGCGGCAAGAGCCATGCCGGCTGCGATGGACAGTCCTTGTCCGAGCGAACCAGTAGAGGCGTCGACCCCGGGTGTCTCCTTCACATGTGGATGCCCCTGTAATCTCGAACCGAGCTTCCGAAGTTCCATCAACTCTTCAACTGGGAAATATCCAGCTTCCGCAAGAACTCCATAAAGCGCCGGGGCGGCATGGCCTTTGCTGAGAACGAGCCTATCCCTTTTAGGCCAATCCGGTTCCTCCGGTCGATGGTCCATGATTTCAAAATATAGGGCGGTCAAGATGTCCGTAGCGGAAAGAGACCCGCCGGGATGACCGGAACCCGCTTCGTTAGTACTTTTGACTATATGGACTCTCACTCTTCTCGCGATCTCCTCCAATTCTTCTACCTTTGAGTCGTCTAATGGCGGCATTGGTTATGATCCTCCAAAATTCTCTATAATTTTTCTATATGGCATAATAACTAACACTTAATTATCTTTTTTGGAACGGATGTACGCTTTACCGTCTTCCAATCCTACCCTATCTTCCGCGAAGGCACCGACGACCGAGGGTAGAAGTTTATGTTCTTCTTCCTTGACCCGCTCGGCTAAGGTGTGGGGATCATCATCTTTCTTGACCGGTACACATCTCTGATCTATTATAGGTCCTCCGTCAACCTCGCTAGTCACAAAATGAACCGAGCAGCCGCTCCGTTTCATCCCGGCCTCTAAAACGGCTTCATGTACCTTCTCCCCATACATACCTTCTCCTCCAAAGAGCGGGAGTAAAGCGGGATGTATGTTTATCAACTTTCCGTGATATCTATCCACGAAATCGTCCGTCAGTATCCTCATGTATCCGGCTAGAACTATCAGTTCGGGCTCGTAATCATCAAGAACCTCGATTATCTCTTTTTCGTGCTCAGATCTGCTTTTCCCCTTATGGTCTATGATGTAATTATCGATATCATGTTTTTTTGCCCTCTCTACACAGTAAGCCTCGGGGTTGTCCGTGATCAACAGGACGACCTCCGAATTTATCTCTCCCGATTCGCTGGCATCTATTATCGATTGGAAATCCGTTCCGCTTCCAGAGGCCATCACGGCTACCTTTAACATCTTATCGGTTGGTAAATCTTTAGTTGATTAAAAAGATTCGGGTCGGTTGAAATTTGAAAAGAAAAAATTTAATATGGTCGAGTTGAATGTATCGATGGTGTAATTAGCAAGTAAATAAAGGTGTTAATGATGAATATTTTATTTGCGGATGACGAGGATGATTTGATAGACCTGTTTAGAAGATATCTTGAAAGATCAGATCAAGATTTCCATGTGACCGGTGTAACTTCAGGCGAGGAGGGATTGAAAGAGTTAGAAAAAGGAGATTATGACGTTATAATTTCAGATTACAAGATGGAACCCATGGATGGATTGGATTTCCTAGAGGAGTTGAGAGAAAGAGGAAACGATACTCCATATATATTGTTCACCGGTAGAGGGCGGGAAGAGATAGCAATGGAAGCTCTCAATCTAGGCGCAGATAGATATGTTAGGAAGGGTGGCGATCCGGAAAAGCAATTTGAATTTTTGATAGAAGCGATCTTACAGGAGATAAAACACTATTCTACCGAGGACGAAAAAAGATTACAACAGGCCTACTTTGAGCAATTATTCGAAAATTCACCCGAAGGAATCGTACTCCTGGACAACGAGGATCGTATAATCGATGCAAACAAAGGGTTCGAGGAACTTTTTCATTATGATGATGAAGAGATAGAAGGAGAACACATCAACGAGCTGATAGTTCCGGAAGATAAGATATCAGAAGCTACTACATTATCTGAAGTGACTCTTTCAGGAGAAAAGAAAAAGGTCGAAACAGTCAGAAAGAGGAAAGATGGGAGTAAAGTGGATGTATCGATCGTGGGCTTTCCTATAAATATCAAAGAAGAACAGGTAGGTGTATTTGGTGTATACAGGGATGTGACTGAACGAAAGAGGAGGGAAAGAAAGGCTAAAGAACTGTATAAAGCCTCGGGCAGATTCGAAAACTGCACCTCCGAGAAGGAGATATTTGAGACCACCTTAGAATCCGCTAAGAACATTTTAGATTTCACCTCGAGCAGTATAATGATAGCGGAAGAGGACCAACTAGTGATAAAGGCGGCGATTGCCAAAAACATAGAAGTAGGCGAGACAACGCCGATAGACGAAGGCATCAGAGGTCTCACTTATCGAAATAAAGAAACATATATAATCGAAGATCTGAGCGAATGGGAGGAGGCCAAACCTACAGATCCAGACTTCAAATCGGCTATCAGTATCCCGATAGGAGACGAAGGCGTGTTCCAGGCGCTAGCATATGAGGAAAATTATTTTGATGAATTCGACCTAGAGATGGCCGAGGCCCTTATCTCTCATGTGGAGCAGGTAATCCAGGGCATCAGAAGCGAAAAAGAAATTCAGAGGAGAGAAGAAAAATACAGGACGATATTCGAGTCGGCTAACGATGCCATCTTCATCATGAAAGATTATAAGTTTGTTGATTGTAACGAGAAAACGGAGGAAATATTTGGAGTTGATCGAGAGGAAATCTTGGATAGACCACCTTGGAAATTTTCTCCTAAAGAACAATCCGACGGAAGAAAATCTGAAGAAAAAGCAAAAGAAAAGATCGACGAAGCTCTAAACGGAGAACCACAGTTTTTTGAGTGGATTCATCAGAAAGTCGATGGTACCTTACTAGAGAGCGAAGTGAGCTTGAATAAATACGAGACTAGAGGCGAAAGTTTCATTATGGCAGTGGTCAGGGACATAACCGAGAAAAAAGAGAGGAAGCGAGCTTTAAAAGAGAGTAAGGAAAAGATCGAGAAGCTTCACGAAGTAGCTACCGAACTAGAAGGGTGTAAAGAAGAGGAAGAGATCCTTGATTTGACCATCGAGGCGGCACAGGATATTTTAGATTTCAATGATCTTGCTTTGGCTATAGCCGATGAAGAGAACGAAGAGTTCGTGATCAAAAAAACGTTGAGAGGAGAGTACGACGAGGGTACTAGACTTTCTCTTGATACAGGATACCTAGGGAAGACTTATCGCGAGAATAGATCCTATGTGATCAGCGATTCTCACGAAGATGACGTCGCGGAACCGGCGAGTGACGAATACAGGTCCGCTATAAGTGTCCCTATAGGCGATATGGGTGTGTTCCAGGCGATCTCCGATGAAAAAAATCACTTTGACGAAGAAGACTTAGAAATGGTTGAAACCCTCGTATCTCATACAACCCAGGTTTTGAAAAGGATCAGAAGTGAGAAAGAGTTAAGAAGAAGTGAGAAACGGTTCAGGAACATATTTGACAACGCGTTAGTGGGTATATACAGAACGACTCCAGATGGAGAATTGATCACAGCGAATCCGAGAGTTGCAGAGATGATGGGTTACGATTCTGTGGAGAAATTGAAATCAAGAGATCTTTCGGATATAGCTGAATTCTTAGACTATTCTAGAGACGAGTTTAAAGAAATTATGGAAGAAAAAGGAAGAGTTGAGGGATTCAAAGGAAAGCATAAACTTTCTGATGGCACAATCATCCACACCATCGAGAATGCAGTTGCGGTTAAAGATGAAGAAGGGGATGTCAAATACTATGACGGAACCATACAAGACATCACTAAATTGAAAAAAACTAAGGAAAAATTAGAGGAAAGCGAGAAAAAATACAGAGCTATATTTGAAAACACTGGAACCGCTATGATGATATTGGACAAAGATTTTTCGATATCTCTAGCAAATAAAAAAGCGGAAAAATTGACAGGTGCATTTGGAGAGAAACTTGAAGGAAAACCATGTGAAGAATTTATCGTTGAAGAAGACCGTGAAAGGACGAAAAGATATCATGAACTTAGAAGAGAAGATCCAGAAAGAGCCCCCAACGAATATGATTTTCAGATGCTAACGAAGCAAGGAAATGTGAAAGACGTCCATATAACCGTCAACATGATACCGGGAACAAAGAAAAGTGTGGTCTCTCTCCGAGATGTGACTGAAAGAAGGGAGATGAAGAAGGAAAAGGACCACTACCGGTCGATACTCAGGAACTTAAATGGCGATATTGATATCTTGGAGGGATACGTTGAAGAACTTTCCCAAAGAGAACTCGACGAGGAGGATGAAGAACAGCTAGAGAAGATAAATAAGTTGATAGAAAAGAATAAAAGGCTTTTAAAGAACCTATAGAGAATAACGGCTGAGGAAAACCTTTTTTACAAGATGCTTTTCTTTAATCTCAGGTTCTCCACTGCGGGGATAGCCAAGTGGTCAACGGCGAAGGATTGCTAATCCTTTGTCCCATCGGGACACGCGGGT
>CAYWYD010000014.1:48720-53698 GCA_964462425.1 uncultured Thermoplasmata archaeon | reverse complement strand
GCCTCGCCTCCGACCGCCACAATCCCACTGCTGATGATCAATAGGAGCGTGATGCTAACTACAATTATTTTCCATTTCATATTTACAGCTCCCCCTTGTATTGAAATTCGATATATATATTTTAAGGAAAAAAGTTGCTCTCTGCCCGATTTCAACTTGCTTTTCCGCCGGATAGAAGAACGCCGATACCGGAAATAACAATAGCTGCGACGCCGATCAAAATCAGGATCAGCCACCAGTAACCGCTTCCGAACGCATCGAACAGCCCCCAGCCCTCGCTGGGCCCTTCTTCTTCCTCCACCGTCACGGTAACCGTCGAAGAGGTCACTCCGTCATACTCGGCACTCACGTTGTAAGTTCCTTCTTCGTCTTCAACGAAAACGCCTCCCTCGGCGTTCCGCCAGGAGAAGTCAGTCGCGTTTTCGGTGATAGTGTTGTTGTAGGTATCATAGGCTTCAGCCTGGAAGTTAAGAGTCTCACCGGCCTCGACCGTCTTATCTTCCCGCGGATCGATGATCACCCTTTCAGCTTCGCCGGGCTCGACCGTCAAAGTCCCGGTGCCGGAGATTTCAGCGTATGTTCCTTTCACCGTCCACCGCCCGGCTTTCTCCGAGGTGTAAACGCTTCCGTCCCATCTACCTCTCGCCCCGTCATCTATCGACCAATTGGTTTTTCCCGTAACGTCGCCCACCTCATTACCGAACTGATCATAGGCAAAAGCGCTGTATCTGATACTCTGACCGGCGGTAACGTTTCTTCCTCCGGGCTGGATCTCTACCTCATCCGCGGGTCCAACCTCTACGGTCAACCTCACACTATCCGTGAACCCTTCATACTCTGCACTCACGGTCCACCGCCCGGCTTTCTCCGACGTGTAAACGTTTCCGTTCCAGCTCCCTTTCGCACCGTCTTCGATCGACCATTCGCTTTCTCCCGTAACGCCTCCGATCTCGTTGCTGAATTGATCGTAAGCTATGGAATCGAAACTCTGTTTCTCTCCAGCTTTCACGGTAGTCTCTCTAGGTGTCACCACTATCGAGTCGACTTCACCGGGCTCCACGTTCAAGGTAGCGGTGTCAGTGTTTCCCTCGTAATTCCCCTCGACGGTCCATTCTCCCGCGTATTTAGCGCTGTAAACGTTTCCGTTCCAACTCCCTCCAGCACCATCTTCTATACTCCAGGAGATACGTTCGCTCATTTCCGCTATCTTCACACCGTTCTCGTCATAAGCCGTCGCGCTGAACTCCTGCGTCTCTCCAGCCGCCACGGTAGACTCTCCAGGAGTTATACTGATGTGATCCGGGTCGAGTTCTTCAACGGTCAATTCGATCGTGTCCTCCAGCCCGTCATAAGTTCCGGTGACTTTCCAAACTCCGACATTTCCCGCAGTATACGTGTTGCCTTCCCACTCGCCGCCCGCACCATTTTCTATCGACCATTCAACTTCATCAGTCACGTTCCCTATCTCATTATCATATCTATCGTACGCTTTAGAAAAGAATTCGACGCTCATCCCGGACATGATGGATTCCTCTTGAGCCGATATCTCGATGCTCTCCGCCTCGCCGGGTTCGACGAAAAGGACCGCTTCACCTTCTAACCCTTCGTATCCTCCTCGGATCACGCCTTCGCCCGCGCTCAAGGGAGTGATCTCGTTATCGACCCAGGTAGCTTCATCGAGATCGTCCGACCAGTTTGTCTCCGAAGTAACATTGAATCCGTTGTCGTGATTATCGAAAGCTCGGGCCCAGTACTCCTGCACCTCTCCGGCCTTCACGCTTGACTCCTCAGGACCTATCTGAAGGAATACGGGGGCTCCGGCCTCGACCTCGAAAACGCCGCTTTCCCCTATTATCTCTCCGTCGGTCGAAACCGCGGTGATCCTGACCTCTTCCCCAGCCTTATATATAGTGACGTTCCCCGTCCACGTGCCGTTTTCGAACGTGATCATCGTCGGCTCTATACTCCCCGAGGTGTCGTTCAACCGCACGCTTCCGTTGTAATCACCGATCAGCGTTCCGTTTTCATCATAGGCCGATATTGTTATCTCGAAGGGCTCACCGGCTGTTTGGGGAGAATCTATCTCGTCGAATCCAAAGTATTTTTCCGGCTCGACGGTCAGATCCGCATCGGCGCTCATGTTCTTGTACTCACCGTTCACGATCCAGTCACCTGGATTTTCGGAAGTATAAACGTTTTCGTCCCAGCTTCCTCCGGCTCCTTCCTCGATACTCCAAGTAGTATTTGCCGTGACCTCCTTCACTTCGTTGCCGTACTCGTCGTAAACTGCAGTGGTATACACGACGCTTTCCCCCGTGGTTATCGTCTTGTTTTCTGGATGAATTGAAATGTGGTCCGACTCCGCAGCTTCCACGTCGAAAGCGCCGCTCTCGCCGCTCACGTTCCCGTCTTCGGCTCTTATAGTTATGTTATCCATCGCTTCGGTGATGGTAACGTTACCGACCCATACGCCGGCGGTAAAATTATCAGTCATATCCGGTTCTAGAGTTCCAGTATCTTCGGTAAGAGCGGCGGAACCGTTGTAATCTTCGCTCACGTTACCAGTTTCGTCGTAGGCGGTTATCGTGATCGAAAAAGCTTCTCCTGCTGTCTGTGGTGAACCGATCCCCTCGAACTCGAAACTCTCCGCGGTCGTATTTGTCTCGTTTATCCAAATATCATCACTCCCCACTTCAGTCTCTCCACTCACAGATGAACCCCCGCTCAAAATAAAGCCGCTCCCGATGAGCGCTGTGATCAAAAATATCACGGATATCTGTACTTTATCCATATAGATCAACTGTGATAATGCGAAAAAACTTAATGAAATTTGTCCTCAAAAAACATATCACTCTTCTGACGCTTCCCTGTACTTTTTCCAGTACCATATCATCTTGCCCACGTCGCCGCTTCTCCTTCCCGACTCCGCCTTTGTCAAACGATCCAACATCACCGAGGTTCTCTCACGAGAGACTTCCTCGACCCTTTCATCGACCTTTTCGACTTCCTCTTTGATCCTGTCGCTCAACTTACTTGCCAAACTCGTTTTTATCTTTTCGATATTCTCTTTCACATCTTCATCTTCGTCCGTCTCTCGCGCCTCGTCCAGCAATCTTTTTTCTTTCTCAAGATCGAATTCAAAGTTCTCCGCGTCTTTTACTATCTGGGAAGCCGTCAGAATACGTCTTTCTTTTTTGGATCCGCTTTCTTCCAGCGATCCAACAAGTTCAGAAGTCTTCGCTAAAAGTTCCATAGTAGCTCTATGGTCTCCGCTCCGCCATATCCTTTCGATCTCATCCGTGAACATCTGGACCCTGTCTCCGCCCACCTCAATATCGGAACTTTCGATCCTTTCCCTCAACGATCCCACCTTATCCTCTAATTCTACACCTAATTTGTCTAAAAGATCTTTCTCTCCTTCCAACAGGGTCTCGAAGGCCTCCTCATAAGCTTTAGCCTTTATTTTCGGGATCGCCTCTTTCAGATACTGCTTGTCTATCTGTATCTCTATCCCGCTCTTTTCCACGTCGGCGTGCAGGTCTTTCAGTTCTCTTATCTTCCCTTTGATCTCTTTCGCGATGTCCTGATCTTCTTTTATAGGCAGTTCTTCCTCCTTTTCAAGCCCCTCTTCCAATTCCTCGACCAGGTCCTTTAAATTTTTCTTGATCGCCTCGTAAACGCCTATATTCGTAGCTCTCCTATATCTCTCGACCTCTCTTTCATATATACCTTCATCTTTAACAAGACCCTCTTCGGCCAACTCGTCAAGTTTTTCCTCCGCTTCCTCACGCAACTCTATGATCGCCTTCAGATCAGTCGAGGCTTCGATGGCTTTATCCGCGAAATCCTCGGTCTTTTGGTGATCCCCCTCTTTCTTGGCTTGATTTGCTTTTCTGACCGCTCCTTTGAGTTTCCCTAAACCTAATTCCGATCCGCGGAGTTCCGCCAATTTCTCTTTTGCTTCTTCCAACGCTTCTTCGGGCCGTACTTCGATTTCTTCTTCCTCTTCTTCCTCTTTCTCCTCCTCGGCCCCTTTCATCTCAAGGATCATCTCTACGTCATCTTTCAGTTCTTCACCTTCCTTTATAGCCTCTTCTCTTTCCCCGCTCTCGAATTTTTCTTTTACCTCCGCCAGCTTAGATTTATATTCTTCTAATTCACCGTTACCCTCTTCCTCGATCTTCTCTTCGATCTCCGATACGATCGGTAAAAATCTCAAAGAGGCTTTTCCCTTTTCCCTCAGCTCCTTCAATCTGCCGAGCTTCTCTCTTTTATCGCCTTCGCTCTTTTTGATCTCCTCGAATTCCTCTTTGAGACCTGTGATTTCTATCTCTTTCTCTTCAGCCTTATCGAGGACGTCCTCTATACCATCTGCGGCATCCGATATCTCTCCTTCTAGTTCTTCCGACTCTTCCTCGATCTTCTCTTCGATCTTTTCCAAAACGCTTCTGAACGTGATTATGGCGTCCTCGTGCTCACCGTCTCTACATTCTTCTTTACCCCCTTCTATCAGTTCTTCTAGCTCTTTTACCGTTTCCTCTGAAGCCTCACTCTTTTCGAGCTCCGCCTTCTTGGTTTTGACCTTTTCGAAAAGTTCGGATATCTCTTTTAACAGGTCATCGTCGGCCAACAACCATTCGACCTCCTCTATCTCCCCGTCGAAACTCTCTTCCTTTATCGCCTCTTCAGCGTTTGAAATCGTCTCGAGGACACCGCTCATCTCGGCCGTTTCTTCGGATAATTCTTCCTTCAGAGCTTTCAATTCGGATATCTTTTTCCATGATACCTTTCTGCTTTCCTTCCTTTCCTTCGATCTCTTCAGTTCCCAATCTAGAGCATAAAATAAGTCACCGATCCAGTTTTTGATTTTACGATAGTCTCCTCCCTTACTTAGCTCGATAATATCTTTTGTGTCCTTCTTTATCTTTTCAACCACTTCCTCGTTCTCGGTCTCCTTCAATCTTTCTTTGAACTCGAC
>CAYWYD010000014.1:0-48620 GCA_964462425.1 uncultured Thermoplasmata archaeon | reverse complement strand
TCTTTTCAACCACTTCCTCGTTCTCGGTCTCCTTCAATCTTTCTTTGAACTCGACGAGCAATTCATCGATATCGGAGACGATCTCGGCCCTCTTCTCCATCGTCTTTACTTTCTCGATCCCCTCTTCGAACTTTTCCATTTTCTTTTTCTTGATCGCTTCTTTAAGATCGTTCTTCAGAGGCCCTACATGAAGCTTGGAATCTCTTTTTTCTTTTAGGATATTCTTACCCTCTTCTATCATCTCGGTCAATTTTTCTTCTCTATCTTCTTCTATCTTCATCTCTTCGTCGATCTCATGTATCAATCGCTGAGTTTTCTCTACCAGGTCTTCGAAACCCTTCTCTTCGATCGATTCCTCTAGTTCGTCAAACGTCTCCCGATATTCTTGATATCTTTCCTCATCTTTCTCCTTCAGATCAGCTAAATGCTCATCCGCTTCTTTCATAGCTTCGACGAAACTCTGGGCACTTTCACACTTCTTTATCACTTCATCCGCTTTATCCACGGCGAGATCGAGATCATCGTCCAAACGCGCCTGGGTCGCCTCGTCCAACATGGATCTCAACACTCTCAGATCGAGGTCCTCTTCGCTCAACCTTTCGACCGCGGAGCGAGCCTCGGATATCTTTTCCTCCGCCTTCTTGACGGCTTCGTCTTCTTCAAACTCTACTTCCTCTTCGGCCGGGGTGGTTTCCGGGAGCTGATCCATCATACCTGCCGGTGCCCCGTGAGCGTCGAAGGCCACTTTGTAAGCCCTCGCCGCCTCCTGTGTCTTTCCCAGCTTGAGGCTTAGAGAAGCTTTCGCGTTCCAGATATGCTCATAAAGCGGGTCGAGTTCTATGACCTTGTCATATGCTTCCAAAGCCTTCTTCTTCGCTCCGAGATTCTCCAAGATCGATCCGCAGACGAACCACGATTTCGCTTCCCCCTCTCCGTCCCGTATCTTACGCTCGACCTCGGCTAAAACTTCCTTTGGATTTTCTATGACACCTTCATCCGGTAATACCGCTCTTCCCTCCATCTCCAAAGTCTTACCACATTCTGAACATTTTTCATCGTCGACTCTGACAAAATTAGAACACTCGGGACACTCTAATTCCTCAAACCGACCCGACTCCTCTTTCACTTTCCCCTTCTTTATCTCCATGTATATATCGCTCGCCCGTCTGGCCCCGATATTTTCCACCGATCTTATCCTTTCAAGACCCGCCTCTTTGAGCTGAGAGATAGATTTGAAACCCTCTTCTGACAGCGCTCGGGCTGAAAGATTCCCGATAGAAGGTACACGCAAAAGTTCCTCTATTTCCTCATCAACCGGTGGTCTGTCGTTTTCTTCCATCGCTCCACCTCGTCCGGGATAATAGCTCGTATATATTCGGGAGGATACAAAAGTTCTCATTTAATTTATACTCTTTGGTTGGTTTTGAATCGATTTCAATCCCAGAATCTTTTAGTCCTGGCATACTGTATCTCCGCCTCGAGAAGATCCCTCAAGAATTCGTCCTCGTCCCTTTGCCTTTTGGACAGTATCCTCCCGGCTTTTTGATGACCCACGCCTCTCGCCGCTAGAGCGAGCAGCGCTTTCCTCTTATATATCCTGGCCAGATCCGCCAGTTTATAATATTTTTTCAGCTGTTTCTTCTCATCATCACTCAACTTCTCGCTCTCTTTATCTACGAGATCCTCGTCCTGATACGGGTGGAGAGGAGCGACCATGGAAGAACCGCATTCCGAACATTTCGGTTTGTCTATATCCTCGATACGTTTCCTTCTCCGGTTCCCGCATCTAAGACATTTCATTATCATCTTTTCAGACTCCAAGCGTTCTTTGAGCGAGTCCAGTATTGCCTTGCTGACCCTATCGGGACTCAAGAATTCCTTGTGTTTTTCCAGGCCGGCTTCGCCCATGGGAGATATGCCCTTCTCGGAGATCACCACGTCTATTTCACCGTTCTGTATCTTTTTCAACACCTTTTTAGCCCCCTCGAGGTCCATGTTGTCTCTCAGCGTTTTGTTCACGGCCTCTTCGTAAAGCACCGTGTCTTCGAAGGTGTCGATTATCCTGTCCATGTTTATCTTTCGCCAGTCCGCGTCCTTTTCGATTGCGCCGAACTTTTTGCCGACGTGGAGGAACTTCCAATTGAAGAAGTTCGATCGACCGAGTGTTTTCCCTAGAAGTTCGGACAGCGTATCCGTTTCCGTATCGTGCAGCACCTCTTCAAATTTTTCTGGAGACACTCTTCGGGGCAGCTTCATCATGATGCGGTAGGGATCGGTCTGAAGAGCGACGCTTTCTCCCACCCGGGCCGAAAGAAGGGACGCGAAGAGGTGACCCAACGTTTCATTGACCTGCGTTCCGAAACAGGCGTTCACCACCGCCGTTTCTTTCTCCAACTCGATGACCACTTTTCTGTCGGTAGCTATCTCCCATCCTTCCTGCTCGCTCAGCAGGTCCGAAAAGGCCTTTTTCGCTTCCTGGTCTACCGGATACTCCTCGAATCGACCATTCCACCCCTCATCTCTCAATCTGCCGACCTCCTGCGCGACCTCGAACGGTACCGGGATGTCTTCGCCGGTCCAGTCCGGTATCCTGCCCACGTTTCCGACCTTTTCTACCAATACTTCCTCTTCTTCCAGCTCGACGATACGCCAAGCTTTACCTTGGAGGGTGATCACTTCACCGACCTCCACGTTGCTCGCGACGAAACTTTCGTCCAAGCTCCCTATTATCGAACGGTTGCTCACTTTCCTGATCAGGTAGGTCTTTTCGTCCGGGATCATGGATATATTGTCGTAGAAGTATTCAAGAGAGGCGCGGCGTTTACCTATTTTACCCTTCTCCTCGTCTCTCCAGATCACCCTTATATCGGCGAGCTGGTCGAGAAGCTCTTCGTAAAGCTCCTTTTCAAGATCTTTGAACGGGTACGCTCTCTTCACGACTTTCAGGAATCCATACGGATCGATCTCTTTTTCGGTGTGGACCGTGCTTATCAGCTGATTCGCTAGAACGCTCAAAGGCTCCCCGGGGATCTCGGTTTTTTCTAGATCCCTTTTCTTTCCTTTTTCCGCTATCACCGCCGCTTCGGCTATATCGTCTTTGGTCGTAGATATGATCCTTCCTTTGGAGACCTCGCCGATCCTGTGGCCCGAACGACCGACCCTCTGGATCAACCGGGTGACCTGTCTGGGAGATTGATACTGGAGAACTAGGTCGGTCCGCCCGACGTCTATACCGAGTTCCATGGAAGAGGTACAGATCAGCCCTTTCAGTCCCCCTTCTTTGAAGCGCTTCTCCATCTCTATCCTCGCTTCTTTGGAAAGTGAGCCGTGGTGAACTCCGATGGGAAAATCGTCTTCGGAAGACAGCTCTTCTCTCCAGAGAGTGTAAGAAGAAGACAAGGTCTCGGCCGCGTCTCTGGTATTCACGAAAAATAGAGTGGATTGGTGCCCCTCGATGAGTTTTTTGCAGACCCTCATGGAAGCGGCCTTTTCTACATCGCAGCGCATTATTTCCGATAATCTCTTGTCTCTTTTTTCATCTACAACCGGTTTCTTCACCTGGACGTCGAGTTCTCTCTTCTTGGAGGTCTCGATTATCACACCGTCTCTCTCGGTACCGACTAAGAAATCCCTAACCTTCTCTGGACTTCCCACTGTCGCTGAAAGTCCGACCCTCTGAAAGTCTCTCCCGCATAGAGCTACAAGTCTCTCCAAAGCAAGGGCGAGCTGGCTGCCTCTTTCGTCCTCGGCCAGCTCGTTCAGCTCATCAACAACTACATATCTAACGTTCTTCAAGCCCTTCCTGAGTTTGCTACCGGTGAACATTATCTGGAGCGTTTCCGGAGTGGTTATCAGGACGTCCGGAGGAGTTTCGGCTTGTCGTCTTCTTTCCTTCCTACTCGTATCTCCATGTCTCACTCCAACCTCGAAATCCAGCCTCTCCGAGAACTCTTTCACTCTCCTTATCATGTCCCGGTTCAGGGCTTTAAGAGGCGTGATATAGAGCAGAGAAAAGCCGTCAGTATCTTCTCTCAGCACCTTTTCCAAGATGGGGAGTAAAGCGGCTTCGGTCTTTCCTATCCCCGTGGGCGCTATCACCAACGAATTTTTTCCGTCTAAAATAGGCGGTATAGCGTCCTGTTGGGGTCTGGTTTCCACCTCTATCCCGAGCTCCGAGAGAACCGACGTTATGTCGTCTGATAGAAGGTCGAATGCGCCCAATTTGCTTTTCACCTACTAAGAACTATTGGAAGTTTGATGTGTTGGTTTTTCCCGTGCCGGGATCGGAATAGTTTTAATCTCTAACAGTGAGGCAAGCTTGTCCAGTAATTTTTCTTTGTCTTCACCTATCAGAGCGTGTTCTAACACCTCTCCGAGGTTTTCGACCGGCACTATATCTATCATATCCTCGTATTTCTTCTCTATCACTATGTCTTTCTCGTTCGTCTTCGGGATCAGCACCTTCTCCATACCGACCTCGGCGGCTGCTTCTATCTTGGAAGTTATACCCCCTACTGGTAAAACCTGTCCTCTGACGCTGAGAGAACCCGTCATGGCGATGTTCTGATCTATCGGTATGTTCTCTAACGCGGAGATCACCGCAGTAGCGACGGAAATAGAAGCTGAATCTCCCTCTACGCCTTCTTGGGTACCTATGAATTGTATATGAACGTCGTATTCCGAGATATCCTCCCCGGTGTATTTTTTGATCAGCGCGGATACGTTCTTAACCGCCTCTTTCGCTATCTCTCCCAGTTTACCGGTAGCGATGACTTTTCCTTCGTCCTTGGAATGGGCCGGCGTGACTTCGGCCGCTATAGGCAGGACTATACCGGAATACTCCGACATGCCTTCCTGGTTGCTCCCCATCGCGGCTAGACCGTTGACCACGCCTTCAGCTTTTCCTTCAGTCCTGTACATGCTGTACTCTTTTCGTTTTTTGATGTATTTGTCCGCTACCTGCTGCTCGAGTGACCTGGCGGTCGACTTAGCGTCCAGCACGTCTTCTTTCTGGGTCCATTTGTGACCCCGCTCGACCGCGAGATCTCCCGCGACCCTGACTAGGCCACCTAGCTCTCTTAATCGTAAAGTGAGTTCACCACGCTTGTTAGCTCTCCGCTGAGCTTCCCTTATCATCTCGACTATAGCGTTTTCGGTGAAGTGCGGGATCTTCTTTTCATCTTTTTCTATCTCCTGGGCTATGAAGCGGACCAGCTTTCTCCTGTTCTTATCCGTATCGTCCATTGTGTCGTTCACGTAGACTTCGTAACCGTATCCCCTGATCCTTGACCTCAGAGCGGGATGCATCCCGCCGACTTGTCTTCCTTTCTTATCTCTTTGCCCGTGTACAGAATCTAGATTCCCGGCCGCGACTAAAATAAAATTGGTGGGCACCGGCTCGGTCTGGACCATGGCTCCACTGCTCCTTTCGCTTCGACCGGTTATCTGGAATTCCCGCTCCTGCATCGCGGTCAGAAGATTGTGCTGGGAGTCCATGCCCAGCATATGTATCTCGTCGACGAATAGAACGCCGTTGTGGGCTTCGTGTATCGCACCGACCTCGACCCTCTGGTGGGGTGGTGTTTCAAGTCCCCCGCTCTGGAAGGGGTCGTGTTTCACATCACCGAGTAAAGCGCCGGACTGCGCACCCGTGGCATCGATAAAAGGCGGCTTGTCACCATGTGATTGGCTTTTTAACAGTTTAGGTGTATTAGATTCCACGTCACCCCCCATACCCCTTGGATTTGCTCTCATAGCTATGAGGAGCATAGCGGCAGCTAATATAGAAAAGAAAACGATCATGAACTCACCGGTGTATATCGAAAGCATTATTCCCGCACCGACGATAAGGGCTAAAATTATCAACATCCCCTTGCTTTTCTTCTGTTCCTTCTTCTTGGCCTTCCTTTTGTGAGCATCCACTATCTCCTCGCCTTTTCCGCTGGGGACGGTTCTGACTTTAGGGTTGTTCTCGTCCTTCTCGTTGGGAAAGCAGAGGATGTCCTCCATCTCTTTGGTGGGAAGAAAATCGACCATCGCCTTAGCGATCATGGATTTACCTGTACCCGGAGGACCGATCAACATCATGTGACGGTGCTGTTTCGCAGCTTTCTTGGCAACGCTGACCGCCTCGTCCTGACCGATCACTTGATCGGCAAGAAGATCGGGCACCTCCACATCTTCAGTACTCTCGATATCCACCTTTTTTATCCACTCGTCTACCGGTGGGGCCTCAGGGACCTCTGAAGTAGTGTCCTCTTCATCTTTTTTTGTCTCATTCTCTTTAGAATCAACCATCGAATACACCAAGTGATGCTTGTATTACCTTCCATCTTCTCCCCCGCTAAATAAAGTTTTGGTAGAATAACAGCTCCTCAACCGCCTTGACTCACATACTTATTCCCTTCTATATAGAACCTCCAGGGCCACTCTTTTGCCTCTCCGGCGTAATCGATATTGATCCTTTTTCCCGATCGTACTTCAAAGCTCTCTTCCTGAAAAGCCTCTACGATGTAAAGCTCGTCCCCACATAGGTTTTTTCCCGTATACTTCTTGTCTATTCCCATGGCCATGCACAGCTTTCCCGGTCCGTTGGTCGATTCGGAGAGCTCTTCCAACCCCCTCCTCTCTTTCATTAGATCTTCACCCTCCACCGGCTCCAAAGCGCGGACGAAAACGGATTTGGGCTCGTCTTTTTCCCCTGTAACGACGTTAAAACAGTGATACATACCATATATGACGTACACGTACGCGTATCCTCCCGCTCTGTATTGAACCTCCGTCCTATCGGTTCTTTTACCTTCAAAAGTGTGAGATGCAGGATCTTCAGTTCCGCGGTAAGCCTCGGTCTCCACGATCCTCCCTATCGTCGTTCCTTCATCGCTATCGTGTACGAGATATTTGCCGAGAAGTTCTTTTGCCACCTGGAGCGTGTCTTTCAGATAGAAACTTCGATCCAATCTGTCTCCCTGTCGGTACATCACCTCCATCCAATCTTTCAGCCATAAATTAATATTACCCTTCCCGAGTGAAGTTATCACAGCGCTTCAAGAATCGAGGATTGAATGTTATGGACGTGGAAGAGATAAAAAGAGAGCTGGACAGAGAGTTGGAGGAGACGGGATGGGTTTACAAGTATTGGAAAAATGACGATCGGTTCGAGTTCCGGAACACCGGTAACTCGCTCTCGGAAGAGCAAGTCGAGGATAAGATAGAGGAGTTCATGGAAGGGCTGGAAGAAGATTCGTTCAAATCGACGCTCACCGGTAAGTTATGCATCGAAAAGACCGGCGACGGTACTTTCATCAAAAAACGCGTGGGAGAGAACGGTGAACCTGAAGGTGAAGGAAAAAAGATGAGTGAAGAGGAACTCGAGGAACTTTTAAAGGAAAACTTGAGTCGGATCGACTGCGATATGTTACCTACAAATATAGCCGTCGTCGATAGTGAAGATATCATAGACGTCTACTCTGAAACCGTGAGAGATCTGAAACTGATAACGGTCAATATGGAAGGGGAAAGGATGATAACCCTCCGGGACGACGGCGGACTTCAGTTCGAGAGCACTTAAAAAAGCAGGATCTTTACGGCGGAGACAGCCCCTCGAACTCTTCAAACCTCTCCGCTTTAGCCTTGCATATCGGACAGACCGGAGGCGGGTTCTCTCTAGCCGCTAGATATCCGCAAACGGTACATCTCCACACTTCTACGTCTTCTTTCTTTTCTGCCTTACCAGTTTCGCTCTCGACCGGTTCGTCTACGCTGTTTTTCTCTTTCGCCTCCATGGCGGCCTCAATAGCTTCGGGGGGACGCCTCTCGGGTATGGGTCCAAGTTTTGAAGGGTCCTCCGCCACTTCTTTAGAAACGAAAAGCCCGCAGTAGCACATGCCGTGTTCTTCGACGTCGGCATCACGATACTCGCAGGGGCATACTATGTCGGAATCATAGGTCTTGACTCCGGCGCCTTCTCTGCAGGGACAGGAGGGGTAGCCGTACCTATTGTTGTTCTCTACCAAGCCCTCTATCAGGTTATCGAGGAGATCGTCGTCGGGACAGACGTGATAACCGTTCTCTTCCGCGTCCTTTTTCACATACTCCAGCATCTCTTCCTTTTCACCATTCATCTTCTAGAACCTCCCTGATCTCATCTTCCTTGAATCCGATTATCACTTCTTCGCCCCCATCGATAACGAGCGTAGGGCAGCTCAACTTGCTGTTGTACTGCTTCAGCTCTTCTTTGACTTCTTCCCTTTCATCTCCCTCGACTAGATCTATATCTACGTATTCATACTGGACGTCTAGAGATTTCAACAGATCCTTCACTTTTTTACACCATGCGCACGTACTGATGGTGAAAATTTTTACGTTTCGCTCGTCTTTCTCGCCGTTAACCTTTTCAGTCTCAACCATGGTAAAGCTAATTGAGTATCGAGATAAAAAAGTTGAGGTTTCTCTTTACAAGGATTTACAGGTCCATGTCTTTCTCATCAGTAGGTTCCTCTTTCTCTATTTTCCTCTCCCATCCGCACTCCTCGCACGTGTCCGAGCCTTCCAACAGAGTTCCACATTCCGGACAGTGATCCTCGAGTTCCTTCTCTTTTTCTTTCAATCCCTCAGTGCTTTCTTCCACGGAGCTGTCCATCCGCTTCTTCCACCAAAGGAGGCCGATGCCGAGAAGGTACAAAACAGAGGTGGATATGATATACTCGCCGACCAGTAATTGGAACGCTCTCATCCTTTCGATCGTCACCGGTCCGTAACCCACTGAAGTTCTTTCCCAGGAATAAAATGGACCTTCCAATCCATCTTCCTCAGTGCCATTCATCTTGTATATGTTTAGGTTTTCGTCAACTGCTTTAATCCTGTATTCTTTCTTTCCCTGCTCGGAGATGAACCATTTCTCATCTCCTATGGAAAGACTTGCGTTGTCCTCGACCTCATAGCCCTCATCTACAAATACTTCTGTCAATGTTTCGTTGATAGGACCTTCTTCCAGATACCTTTCGTATTTCGTCCGGTTCAAGCTGAACAGATACGTCGTCTCGTCTGTCATGTTTCTTTTTATGGAAAAACGGTGGCCGAATAGTCTTTCTTCGAGGGTGAGCTCTTTGTAGTATTGCCTCCCGTTCCCGGTACTGTTCATCTCATACCCTTCGTAGGCTTCTCTCCCGATGCCGGCAACCGTAGACAAGGTCAGATTGACACAAACCGTATAATCTTCAGGGTCCCAGTTTTCAGCGAAATTCTCGGTAACGTTGACTGTAAAATTGAAACTGGTGCTGGAATCACCGTAAAGGGGTTCAACGGTCCCATCTCGAAGATTATCCGAACGCAAAGTTTGAGGAGGCTGATCATAGATAAAACCCAGCTGAAATAAAGTGGTGCTCGCAGAAAGCAGGATGATAACGATAATCCCGGCCGCAATTATCTTCTTTAGGTCTGCTTCGTTGTATAGCTTGTAGGGGATCAGGATCGCGATTATAGGTAGAAGGAGGTTCATCAAACAGGGATTCACGAATATGAGCCAGAGTGAAGCAACAAAGATGGTTGCCACATATATCGGGATGGAGAACTTTGAATCCTTTACCTGCTCCATCTTTTGGTTCAACTTATCCAACTTCGAGACATCTTCTTCAGATTTCATAGCCCAGTGTCACTCTGACCTAGATAAGATAGAGAGAAGTAATAATCTTTTCCATCAGGATACAGCGTTAAATCTAATTATCTCTTCCGTTTTCCTTGGAAGGATAGTATGGAATTGGAGAGCGTGGATATAGAGAAGGAAGAAGAGATGAATATAATACTGGGACAGAGCCATTTCATCAAGACCGTTGAAGACGTCTACGAGGCTTTAGTTACCGCCGTACCGGATATCAAATTCGGACTCGCTTTCTGCGAGGCATCCGGCGATCGATTGGTGAGATACGACGGGACGGACGACGATCTGAAAGACCTATCGGTGGAGAACATGAAGAACATAAATGCGGGTCATTCCTTCATCATAATTTTGGAAGGTGCATTTCCCATCAACGTGATGCAGGCGGTCAAAGACGTGCCCGAGGTATGCAAGATATTCTGCGCGACCGCAAATCCTTGCGAGGTGATCGTGGCGAGGAACGATGAAGGTAGAGGTATTTTAGGCGTGATAGACGGGAAACCCACGGTCGGCGTAGAGAGCGAAGAAGATAAAGAAAAGAGGAAAGAGTTCCTGCAGAATATAGGATACAAACGCTAGGCGCCGAATTTCTCCGTCCTATCCGCTAGATCTTTCAAAACGGGCAAGAGATCTTTCCCTTCTATCCTGTGAAGACTCCCTTTACTGCACGCTCTCTCGTGATATTTTTCGACGTCGTCGGTCCTAACGTCGTCTCCCCAGATCGTCAGAGGAAGAGGGTCGGCGCTGTGCTCCTTGACGGTGACGGGAGTAGAATGATCTCCCGTGATAGCGATATAAGTGTCTTCCAGTTCCTTCAAAGGCTCTAGCGAAGAATCGATCTTCTCGATGAAGTCGATCTTCTGCTGCGTTAGTCCATCGTGACCGGCTAAATCACACCCTTTGATGTTCACCAGCACGAATTCATGATCTTCTAGAGCAGTTATAGTCGAGTCGATAATAGCGTCTACATCGGTGTCTAGACCTCCCGTCGCCTCCGGGACGTCGATCAGGTCCATGTCTGTCAAGGCACATACCCCTCTGACCAAAGTTATCCCCGATATGGCGGCGCCGTCGAGACCCTGACTTTCCTTCAACCCCCTGAGGTCCGGGACCTTGCCCCCCCCTCTAGGGAGAATAATATTGGCGGGAAGCTTGCCGTTTTTTTCTCTTTCCTCATTTACTGGATGATCTGACAATATATCTACACTCTTTTTGGTGAACTCGTTCAATATCTCCGCGGTCCTGATGTTATCATCGGAATCCACTAGTGGGATGGCTTCATGGAACTCTACATCCCCTTCGTGAGGATCGATGTCGCTCACGTCGCCTCCTAAGCCCGAACCTTGGAGGACCAGTACGGCTCTATGCTCTATCGTCTCTTGAAAGTGAAAGTCTACCTCTAGGTCCAACTCTTGGAGAGCTTCAGCGAGTTCCTCCCTTCCCTCCTTGATCCTACCGGCCCTTCTGTCCACGATCTTTCCATCTTTCAAGGTGGCGAAATTGCACCTGAAAGCCACGTCTTCAGGTTCTAATTCCATCCCCGCCCCGGCAGCTTCGAAGGGCCCTCGCCCCCGATACACCTCGAAAGGATCGTAACCTAGAAGGGCGAGATGGCCGGTATCGCTTCCAGGTCTTACCCCGGGTGAGATGGTGTCCATCAAACCGTTCTCACCTTTTTTGGCAAAATGATCGAGATTCGGTGTCTCGGCCGCTTCTAACGATGTTTTTCCGTTCAACTCTTCGACCGCTCTATCCCCTACGCCGTCCAATATCAACATCAGTATCCTATCAGCCATAATATGCCTCCAAAGATCATTATAGATGTAAAGATGGCGGTAAAATTCACCATCGATTTCCCCATAATTCCTTTTCTTTCTAAAGTCGCACCCAAGACACTGTCTATTTGACAGCTCATGAAACCAATTAAAATACCGGTAATAAATATGACGGATGGGATCATAGAGCCGGGTCTGAAAATGTAAAGTATTATTTGAATCACACTAAAAGAGTATAAAGAACCGATAAAGGCCCAAAACTCCCCGTAGAGAGAAACGCCGCCATTGACCCCCGGTTTAACTTTTTTAAAATTGGTGATAAGATAGGTCTTATCAGAGGTCATCCCCATCTCCGAGGCGAGAGTATCGGATGCCGCCGCCGCTATGCTAGCAACGAACAAGGTGAAAACGACTTCAGAACCTAAAAAGCCGATGTCCAATATGGGTCCAGACTCGCTGAATAGAAGTATTCCAACAGGGACGGCCCCATTGGCTAAAACATTGATCCATCCTCTTTCCCCTTCTAACCCCTCCTGTATGCCCCTTTCCTCCTTATAACTGAATTTATATTTAGTCGCTAGAAAACTACTGAGTAAAAAGATCAAGAGAAGAAGGATCAGTATAATGTCTCCCTGAAATCCGATAAAGAGCGCCATGAAAAAGGCCGTTACGGCTCCACTCAGATTTAACAGTTTTTTGTGATAAGTGAGGAGGGCTAGGACGAGACAGATAAGGAATATTATCACGCCGTTCGTGTCTAAAATATTCATCCTGTGATTTTAGGACGACGGAGAATATAAAAGTTATGTCTGATTATTGATAAACTATGAAGGACTTCCAAAGGGTTTCCGATACGTTCGATTCCATAGCCGACCATTTCGATAAGACCAGAAATCGACCGTGGAAAGAAGTCGTGGATTTTATCGAAGACTGTCAAGGCACTCTTTTAGATATGGGGTGCGGCAATGGAAGGCATATGCTCGAGGCGGTCGACAGGGGGCTAAAGGTAGTAGGTATCGACGCTTCAGGGAAATTGCTCTATAAATCGAAAACCAAGCTGAGAAAGAAAACGGGAAAAGATGTAGAACTGGTGAGGTCTGATGTGAAAAGTCTACCTTTTCAAGATCGGTCTTTCGAGAACGTGATCTATATTGCCACTATACATCATCTCAGAGATGGAAGAGTCAAAAGTTTGAAGGAGGCGAAGCGGGTCCTGAAACCCGGTGGTGAAATACTTGTCTCGTGCTGGGCGAGAGAACTCGATAGATGGGATATGGAAGAAGATCAGAGAGATGTCATAGTGCCGTGGCACCGGGAAGACGGAGAGATCATCGAGAGGTATTATCATCTTTTCACTCTAGAGGAATTGAAAACGGAGGTCGAGAAGAGCGGTCTTTCCATATTAGAAGCATTTCACTCTAAAGGCAATAATTACGTGAGAGGGAAAATGGTTTGATGAGTAGAGGAGTCACCTACTCTCAGATCGTTTATACTCTTCGGATTTTTTACAAGATCACCCTTCCTAATAAGAAACAAAAATTGAGAGCGGTGGACCTCTTTAGGGATATATGGAGGAAGAATATCCAAAGGGTTCAAAAACCGTTCACTCCAAACATTTATATACTCTTTCTCTCTATAATCTGGTTGCTAAAACACGTGAGGTTCTGTTAATGGTATCGAAAAAAGATTCCTGGCGATTTTTGATGGTCTGCCCCCATCTTTATGTTCGAGAGTTCCTGACGTGTCGAGAGTGTTTGAAGATTTAAAAATTGATGAGGTGCTCTGTATGAAAGTCAAAAAAAATCAAGTACTAATTTTTGTCGTTTCGTTGCTCTTGATGGGTTCTTTAGCAGCTCCTTCGATGCTGGGGCAAAACGCTCAACCGGAACAAGATGATTTCTATGTCGAGATCACCCAGCCCGGGGAAGGAGAAACCGTAAAAACAAATGATGTCGAAGTAGAATGGAATGCTGAAGGTTCTATTGAGCTCCAAGGTATTGTATTGGACCAAAATAAGGATAGCGCACAGTTAGGCCCTGGAACGAGAAATTATACCTTCAACGATGTAGAGAACGGTGACCATTTTGTGGCTGTAGGGATCCAAAACGCACAGGGCGACAATAGAACAGACAGGGTCAATTTCACGGTAGATGCACCTGATCTTTCGGTCGAGATCGATTCCCCTAAGGATGGAGATGTAATCAAGACCCCGGACGTCACCGTTCAGTGGACCTCCCAGGAGGTCACCTATCACGAGGTCAGATTGGATGGAGAGGGTTGGGAAGAAGCGGATAGTGAGACGAGTCACACCTTCGAGGGACTAGAGGAAGGTCAACACTCGGTTGAAGTCAAGGGTGTGTACGATGAAGAGGGTGTGGATATAAGTACCACGGATAATGTTTCGTTCGAAGTAAATATAGATTACCCCGAGATCGAGATAATTTCTCCTGAAGATGGACAAATCTTCTCCGAGAACGTAGTAACGGTGAGGTGGGAAGCGACCAATACCGAAAACCATGAGATCAGGCTGAATGCTCGGGGTTGGGTCGAGGTAGGCCCGCGGGAGTCGTACACTTTTGAAGGTTTAGAAGAGGATGAGTATGACGTAGAAGTGAAGGGGATCAGCGAATTTGATCAGGACATACAAGACACCGATAAGGTCTCTTTCACCATAGACACCGTTCCACCTGAGATCGAGATGGAAGCTCCCGAAGATGGAAAGGTTTTAACTAAGAATTCTGTGTTAGTCGGATGGGAAAGGTCTCCCACGGGTACCCCGATAGATGCTCAGTGGATCAGGATGGATGGAGGTGAATGGATAAATCTTACTCGGAGAGAAACTAGATTCGAATTCAGCGATGTAGAGGATGGAGAACACAAGATAGAGATCAAAGTTGCTGATGAAGCAGGTAATGAAAATTTCGCTGAGGTGAGTTTTACTGTGGATACTAAGGCTCCAGAGCTCGAGATAATAGCCCCTAACGTGGATGAGACGGCAGAGATCAATAGTGATCAGGTTACGGTGAGGTGGGACGGCTCAGATGAAGGTACTGGAATCGAGAAATACGTGGTTAAGATAGAACATAAAGATTGGGTCGATGTTGGAACAAAAACAGTCTACACCTTTACGGGTTTGATCGATGGGGAATATACCGTACAGATACGAGCCTCGGACGCTCTAGAGAACACTCAAGTGAAGGACGTCTCTTTTAAAGTAGATACCCCTAGGCAAGATCTCTCGATTGAGATAATCGACCCCGAAGAAGGTTCTACACAAGAGGGATCCAACTTGACTGTAAAATGGAAATCCTCTGGTGCCAGCTATTATGAGATCAGGATAGATGGTGGAAGTTGGATCGAGGTTGGGTCCGCTACAGAGTACACCTTTACAAATCTTCCGGAGGATGAATACGATATCACCGTTAGGGCCGTAAATGCTGAGGGTTGGAGAAGGACAGATAAGGTCTCTATAGAATTAGAGGAGAAGGCCCAGGTTGCGTCTACTACTCTTCTAGGTGGATCGATCCTAACGTGGATCCTTTTAGCCGTGGTTATAGCAAATGTGGCCGTGATCTCATATGTTACCCTTACTAAAGAGTGAGATGGCAGGAACCAAAAATGTTAAATGGAGGAATAAGGTAATAATATGATGATAAGTATGAAGACCAAAAAGAAGACTCTCTTAGAGAGTTCTCATCTTAATATATTTTTGATAGTTGCGTTTACCTTTATTTTGGCCCTTTCGGTTTTCGTGCCGATTCTTTCGGATCCTGCTGAAGCAAATGAAGTGAATTCAGTCCCCAGCGAAGAGATGAATAATGAAGTGGTTATCGAAGGAGATGAGGATGAAGAAGAGATAAAGAAAGAGCCTGGGTTGAACGGCTGGGTTTCAGATGTGAAGGAGATACAGCCAGCGAACATCTGGCATTCGGAAGTTAATGATCCCTCTCAAAAACCCTTCAGTACCGACGAAGCTACTGTTTATCTCAACATAACGGGAAGGGGCGACCCAACGGAAGAAGCGGGTCCCTTTGAATGGATATGTTCCCTCGACTCCTCTGGAAGTATGGGCCAAAACGATCCGGATGATCACCGGATAGGTGCAGCTAAGCATTTTATAGACCTTGTGGAACAGAACTATTCAGATAGGGATGCAACCCCTAGAGGGGCGAACATCGACTTTGATGGTGGTGGGAGGCTCATAAACGGTCGCCATCTCACTAGTAATTATGCGGCCCTCAGAAGCGATGTTGAGGTTGTGGACTCAGATGGAGGGACCAATTTTATAGAACCCTTAAAGATAGCATTGAATGAATTTAATAATTATGGTAACCCAGATCAACCTGATTTTCATCTTTTCTTGAGCGACGGTCAACCTTCGGAGGACTGGATGGATTGGAGTCTGGTCGACGAGCACGACAGGAGAGATATCACGATCTACACCATCGGTTTTGGGAATGCAGACCGACAGCTCATGAGTGAGATGGCCTTCCGTACAGGCGGTAGATACTATCACTGCCAGAGTCCAGATGATCTTGATGAGGTTTTTGAACAGATATTTGAGAAGATTAAACAGAAAGATCAAAGGGCGGTTGAACCCCCTTCTGAAGAGGCGATGGTGAAAGAAGTCCTGCCCCCCTATCTTGAATATATAGATGGGACTGCTAGTAGGGAATTAGACGAGCGAAGGGAAGGAAACAACGGTGAAACGATCCTGAAATGGAAAAAAGAAGGACCACTAAATATTGATGAAGACTGGGATATAAGCTATAAAGTTAGAGCAACGGGTTACGGTCACGACCTGCCCTTGACTGTCTATGATGAACAAGATAATCCGCGGTCCCGGATCGCATTTCTAAACATCACGAGCGGGGAGAGAGAGATGGTATATACTCCCGGCCCAACTATAAGTGTCCATGGATTCCCGGAACCGGTTATTGGAGGTTCAGAATGGCATGGAGTTACTGTGGAACAGCCCATAATATTCAAGAACAGAACAAATGAAGAGAAAACAACTTGGCCTGGAGATTGTAAGCCCGAAACCTATAGATGGGAGACGCCAGATGGAGAAGTTTATCTTGGTTCTGGAGATGTAGGTGAGGCGAATAAACCTCATCGATTCAGCAGTCCCGGGAGGTACGATATCAGGTTGACCGCGATCACCGAGTGTAATGTGACTGCAACGACGGTGAAACCTATCACGGTCGCTGGAGAGGCCCCTCCCCCACCACCCCCCCCGCCACCTCCATCTTCTCCACCTCCGCCGGGCATGGGGATAGCAAATCCCACGCCCACGCCCGTCCAGGTCGGTGTCGGTAATCCCATGGCCACACCAACACCTACTGGTGTGCCTCAACCTACCGCTACTCCCCAGATGACCATGCAGCCCATGGCCACGTCTCAACCGATGGGGATGCCGACAACTACTGCTATTTTCTCTGGCTTTATGCCGGTAGCTGCACAAAAGAACCCAGCCGAAAAGATTAAAATGAGCGTTAAGAATTTGAATTGAAAATAGAAAAAGAGGAAAACAAGTATGTTCAATAAAAAGCCGCTAAAAAGATGGTTTTTGATAGCTGTTGCTATCCTGTTAACGGTCTCATCTATAACAAGTGTGTATCCAGCTAAAGGAGCAGTTCTAGATTCTGAAGAAACCCCCTCGCAGGCAGCCGAATTCCACGAGTTATTCGAAGTGGATATAGATCCGGATATATCAGATGGTGTTGGCCTTGGGGAAGATGTAGTTGTGACGGTTACTGGAAGAGAATTACCGGACGGTTCTCAATATGAGATCGACGGGGACGCATATGTCAATCCAGGTATGAACAGACGGGACGTCCCTGCGATGATAAACGTCACAAACGTTCTTTGGGACGGTACTCCTTGGTACGCCGAGTATGACGACTCGGTCTGGAGACGGAACGGTACAAGTGATAAGTACTTTAGGAGAGTGAGTCCCCATGAGGTCAAGCTCACTATCTACGGCGAGAGACCGAACGAAGAGGGATATCAATTTCCGGCCGGTTGCGATGTGAGTTTTAATTTATTTGTTGGAAATAAAACTCAAGATGAGAATGGTACATGGAGAAACAGGTATGTGGAATCACAGGAATATACCTACGAGGTCGGTGGAGCTTGGCCCGATAAACCAGCCGACTATGAGAATCCCGATAATCCGGACGAGGATCTTTTTGAGAAGAATATAAAACTCACCCGAGAGCCCGAGAATCCTAATGTTCGGGACGACGTGAAAGTCAATATCAGTTCCCGCTCTCATGTGGACATAGATAGGGCGTCGCTGCATATTAAAGCCCTTTATCCCGACGGCGAGCTCGAGTATTACCAATACTTGACCTCCGATTTTGAGCCATCAAACGAGAGTTGGCCAAGCCAGAGCGCGACCATTACTATCTCCGGCGAGGAATGGCATACTGATCCTGATACCGAGATAGAATACTATTTATCGGCGAGAGATCCTCACGGAAACGAGTTGGTCTCTGCTAATCAGACCTACGTGGTAGAATCTGTAGGGCTCTGGGAATATCCAGACGATTTTGAACCAAATATTAGGTTGACCACCGATCCAGACATCAGTGGAGTCGATGCTAAAGTCTCAAGAACTACGGGAGTGAAAGTGACCATCGAGTCAAGATATGAGAACGTCCCGATAGAGAACGCATATCTCTATTATCACATCAGCAATACATGGCATGGAGTTCCCCAGGAAGGGCAATCGCGTATGGAAAAGGAAAGTTCGACCGAGTGGTCCTACCAGATACCTTCTCAGAACCCAGAAGTTCAGGTGGATTTTTACGTGAGAGCGTGGGATATCGGCGAAAGGATGATAGAATCGAGAGAATATTCTTACTCCGTAGAAGAAAAATCAGATGAGGGAGGAGAGGCACCACCGGGTAAAACGCTGTTCTATGTGACCGTATACGACGCCGAGATAGATAAGCAAGTTCCCGAAGTAAAAGTAAGTATAGGAAATCACTCATGGGAAACAACCACCCACACCGATATGTCTGGCAGGTGTTATCCCAACGCTACCGGTAACAGATTCACACCGAAATATGTTTCCGTAGATGAAATGTATTGGATCGAGGTTTATTACCCGCATGAAACGGAGAACGAAACCAAAGAGAGTGTAAGGATAGAATACACTCCCCGACTTCCTGAAAATCAGAATGAGACTGAAGTCCTTTATGATGAGGGTAATCTAGTGGTGACTAGAGTAAACGATACCCTGGAATTCGAATATAACTCACCTCCTGAGCCACCCGAATTCGCTGAGGTATACGAAGGCTATAATATCTACACTTTAATATCTGTATTCGTTGTTGTAGGTATGGCTGTTCCTGTAGGATGGAAACTGTATATATTAACTGAAGAAGGAAAACAAGAGAGGTCGTTGGTAAAATGAGAAAGCAATTCACTTTGTTTGTGATAGCGGTTATGTTGATCAGCTTCACGCTACCGTTGGTCTCTATCGTTAGAGGCAGTGGGTCTTACGAAGAAGAACCTACGGATTTTCAAGACGTGACTATAAAGACGGATCCTGCCATACCTCCTTCTGGCGAGATGGAGCCAGGGACGGATGAGAATGTAGAAGTGACCGTAGAAACGTCAAAAACCATCGACGAAGCCTCTCTCAACGTTTCCGCCATAAAATGGAATGGAGATCCGGTCAGAGGTCTAGAGCCGTCAGAACCAGCTAGATGGGAATTCGATATCTCCGATGATGGCTACAGCGCGATATCTTTATTGAATAACATAAAGTATTTTCCACCCGGCACCGAGGTCACTTGGAATGTCTATCTCCTCAATTACGCTGATCAATCAACCTACACATCTGAAAACTTCACTTATGAGGTAAAAGGTGCGTGGGAGTACAATTCTTCGGAAGCTGTAGAGAACGGGTATGAAAATGCCTTCCAGGCGAATATCGATATGGATATTTCACCAGAGATCCCACCGAACGCTTACGATCCGGTTGATATAACCCTTCAATCGAGCTATGACGGTGTCGAAATAGGAGAGGCGATCCTCGAGATACATTATGAAAATGAAACGGTGGACGAAGAAGGATCCCTCCCCTTCAGAAATGTCGATCCCATAAAAGGTATAGAAGAGGTAACTGTCCCCGGTCTCCCGGCAGGTACCGAAGTAGAATTTACAATCTCGGCCTGGGACGATCCCGAGGACACTAGGAGAGAGATCAAATCTGAAACATACAATTATACGGTCAAGTGGGGAAATACATGGGAATCGTCTATATTTGAGGATAATGTCGGATTGGCAACCGATCCTGAAGAGGTAACTGAGGAAGACTCTATCGTCGGTATCGGGAACTCTGTGAATATCACGATAGAATCAAAAGACACCGAGGTGCCTATAAAAACAGCGATCATCGAATATGAGATAGGAGGAAGAGGGATAGAGACACAAGAGGGACAAGATAGATTCAATGAGATCTCGAGCACGAAATGGTACTACAAAATACCCGGACAACCCCCGGGACTCGAGATAACTTTCCGAGTCAAAGCTTATGATATCATGAAGAGAGATATAGTTTCACAGGATTATAACTATGTGGTCGCGGAGAAAGAGCGCGACCCTAAAGAGGCGATGACCTTTTTCTATGTGACTGTCTTCGACGGGGATAAGAATGAATATGTCAGTGATGTTGACGTGACTATCAAAAATGAGACGTGGATATGGGAGGGAAAAACGAACCCTTCGGGATTTGCTTATCCTACGAAGATGAATTCATTAGAGCCGAAATATCTTCATTACGGCACATATAATATAACCGTAGAGTATGATGGGATGACAAAAAATACTAAATATGAATTATCACCTCAAAGCGATGATACGGTCGAAGTGGAATTCAACCCAACTGAAGAGAAAGAATATACGTATGCTTCCCCGGTAGAGAACCCCCCATATTATCTGATAGGTTTGACGGTCACTGCCGGTTTAGCTGGCGCGGTAGGATATTTACTTTATCATCTTAGAAAGGATGTAAACAAACAAAGTGGCCTAGCAGAAGGTGGCTGATATATAATGAGCGAAAAAGAACAGAATGAAGAGGAAAGTGATAGCCCTAAAAGATGCCCTGAATGTGGCAAATACGAATTGACGATCGATGAAGATGACTCAGCTTTTTGCGAAGCTTGTGGTTTCACTACTCTAAATGCTTCTGAAGAGATAAATATAGATGAAGAAGATACTCCGGAACCACCAAGAGATGAAAAAGAGGATCGAAGGAAATCTAAGGAACCTCCAAAACCCCCTGAGGAAAAAGAAGAAGGGGAAGATAAGGAGGGGAAAACGGAGATATTCACCGATCATGAGATGGAAAGCGAAGATAGTGATTCTCCCCCAGAACCAGAGGAGGAAGAAGAGATGGATATGTATGAGTGCCACGTTTGCGGTGAAGATATCACGGAAGATGACAAGATTTGTGATAACTGCGGGGCAGTACTTGATGAGGAAAATGTCGAAGAAGCTTCGGAGCAAGAAGAATATGAGGAGGAACACGTTTACGAGTGTCCCAATTGCGGTGCGGAAATAGATGAGGATGACAAGTCATGTTCAAACTGTGGTGTCCTTTTTGAAGAGGAGCAAGAGAGTAAACCGCCCGCACCTCCGGAAGGGGGATCACAAACTCTAGAAGAGCCCCTTTCAGAGGAAAAACCACCTAAACCCCCCTCTGATGAGATACTGGACTCAGATGACGTTGAACCGGAAAAGATATTAGTGCGAAAAGAGGAAGAAGAGGAAGAGGAATCCTGGTTTGAAGAAAAGTATGATGAGTATGCTCAACCTATACTTAAAAGGGAGACTCAGGATCCCCATTACAGTATAATGCTTTCATTCTTTTTCCTCGGTATACTGGGCGCTTCGTTCATGCCTTTCTATCCCATTTGGATGGTTCTGATGTTTGGCGTAGTTGCGGGTTTGGTGGCGTCAAAATTCCAGGAGCTTTCGTTGATTATCGTTGCTCTGACCGCTACTGGAGGTGTCGCCTATCAGGCTCCTGAGTTTGCACTTATATTCCTGCTGTTCTCTATAACCATACTAGGGGCATCACTGTTCGACTGGAAATTCGGTGCCCTCGTATTTTTGACCCTCTTCCTAGCTCCATATGGGATCTCCTTCATAGCACCGGTTGGAGCAGCTATAATTTATTCGACATTTATCGGTGTTTCAGTGGCCGCCGTTGGCGGGATATTCATAAGTCTCTTTTTGACTCTAGGGAATTTCCAGTCCTTCGGTCTACTGTTCGGACCTCTTTCCGGTGGGGAAAAGACCCTAGTTGCGGGTCACTCTGGCGCTCTCAAGCCAGCTATCAGTAACTTTGATTTTCTAAGTATAGTAGATGCCTACGGCCAATTGGGCAGTCTAGATCAGATGGTTTTCCAGGAAGGGATCACGAACCTATCCGGACTATTCATCCCGCTTCTCCAAGTGATCGGGATAGGTTTTGCGGTGTTGATAGCGAGCAAACTAGGGGATAAAAGTGCGACAAAAACGATCCATGATTGGTTCAGATTTTCGACCCTTGCGGCCGCAGTACTTGGTCTTACCATATTCGGAGCGGCCGTGTATTACCAGGGGTTATTCGATCTTACCACTATCGCCCTTACTCTAGGCGCCTTCGGCAGCGTTTACACCGCTACAGGCTCGGGACTCATCATCAAAGATTGGTACAGTGGTTATTTCACCAGTCAAGCTGGAGAAACCGAAGTCGGGTCTAGGGTGGCGGAGATGGAGGACCTTGGTGAAACCACGTTCGACGATGTTGGGGGTCTTGACGGTGTCAAGCAAGATATATATGAGTCACTGGTCACTCCGCTCACCCAGGAGAGCATCGCTGACGAATTCGGTGTTGACCCACCGACAGGTGTACTTATGTTCGGCGCACCAGGATGTGGAAAGACATTGATGATGAAGGCATTAGCTAACGAGCTAAATGTCGAGATGATATCGGTGAAATGTTCCGATGTCATGTCAAAGTGGTACGGTGAGTCAGAACAAAGGATAGCAAAACTCTTCGCCGCTGCAAAACAGCGAGCTCCGTGTATATTGTTCCTAGACGAGATCGAATCGATAGCTAAGGAGAGAGGAAGTTATGCATCGGACGACGTTACCGGCAGGTTGCTCTCGATAATGCTCTCTGAACTTGACGGGCTCGAGAGCGAAGAGAAGATGATCGTAGTGGGCAGTACTAACAAGCCGGACATGATCGATCCCGCTCTACTCCGACCCGGTCGTTTAGACAAGATCATCTATGTTCCACCTCCCGATTATGAATCACGGGTCGATATATTGAGGATCCACCTGATGGATAAACCTGTAGCTCCTCAGGTAGATCTTGGTGAGATCGCTGAAGAAACCGAGAGGTTCTCTGGAGCTGATCTAGCTAATCTGTGTAATGAAGCCGCGACTAGAGCGATGACTAGAGCGATGAAAAGCGGTGAGCAGAGCTCGGTGACCCAGGATGACTTTGATGTCATCATCCCGAAGATAAAACCCAGTATAAAGATCAACATGTTGAAAGAATATCAGCAGGCGAAGAAAGACTTCGAGCGAAGGATGCACGAATCGGAGCAAAGAGAACAGAAGAAACAGGTCAGCTTCAATGATGTCGGTGGATTGGAGGATATCAAAGAGGCGCTGCACGAGTACGTAGAACTGCCTTTAACCAATCCTGATATATTCGAGAAATACGAGATGGAAACCGGGAAAGGTATGCTTCTGTTCGGACCACCGGGATGCGGGAAAACCCACGTCATGAGAGCGGCAAGTAACGAGTTGGAAGTGACCATCCAGATCGTCAACGGTCCGGAGTTGGTCTCTGGCTTTGCCGGTGAATCCGAAAAGAAGATAAGGGAGATTATGAACAGAGCTAGAGAGAACGCACCAGCAATCGTTTTCTTCGATGAGATAGACTCGTTAGCTGGTGAAGAGAGCATGGAAACGGCAGAGGTTTCAAGAGCTGTATCTCAGTTCCTCACAGAGATGGACGGAATGGAAGGTGCGGAACAGATAATGATCGTCGGTACCACCAATCGTCCTCAGAAACTTGATCCCGCTATACTTCGACCCGGCAGACTCGACAAGATCTTCTACGTACCTCCGCCGGATCTGAAGGCGAGAGAGGAGATATTCAAGATCCATCTCCGAGATATACCTACAACAGATGATATAGACTATGAGAATCTGGCCAAGAGAACGGAAGGATATACTGGTGCAGACATTGCTTCTATCGTAGAGGATGCAAAATTGATAGCGATCCGACAGATGGTGAAAGGCGATCGACAAGAATTCAAGACAGAAGAGGAGAAAAAAGAAGATCTGAAGGAACACCTCAAAGGAGGAGAAGGCGCTGGAGTCACGATGGATGATATAATGGAAGCCTACAGAAACAGTTCCTCCTCGATGACCGACGAAGTTCTCGAATGGTCGAGAGATTTCATGGAAGAGTACGGTACGAGGACCTGAGGTCAGGTGGAAAAAATGGAGTTATTTCTCTTCGTCTTTTCGATGTTGGGTTTCGTAGCCCTTTACCTGGTCTCCCAGGTGTACCTCTTTTGGACCTTTGTCCTGTTGATCACTGGTGCTATCATCTATGTAGCTGTCCGATATCCCAGCGGTTCACAAGGTTGGCCGTTGAATGCGATGCGAACTATGCATATGATAGTGATGCTGGCGGTGATTTTCTTTGTATTCACCTTGGTGGGTCCTAAACCGGTCCCATTTATAGGTGGTCAGATATTCTATGGTAACAGTCCAAACTGGGAGATCACTATCGGTTTGGAGATCATCAACCTGGTGTACGTTATCGTCGTTTTTGCCATGATATTCATCCTGATATTTTCTTTCCTGAAGCCCTTAGGTAGAGCGATGAAAAAAGAACAAGAAAAAGATAAAGAAGACGAAGGAGATCAAGGCGTAGGGGCAGGTTAACCTATATCCTAATAGGCCTAAAAACTCTATGGGTATTGATTCGTATGAGGGCAGTCAGATTCAAGGATCCAGCTGGGTCGATCAGATGCGGCGTACAAAAAGAGGGGTCTATAAAGTTCGCAGACAGATGTTATTCCTTTGACGAAGTCGATATATTCCCCCCAGTGGAACCTAGCAAGATAGTGTGCATAGGTTTGAACTACGAAGATCACGCGGAAGAGACTGGAAAGGAGATACCGGATAGACCGAAGCTGTTTTTGAAGACTCCTAACACTTTAGCTGGGCATGAAGATACGATCTACCTTCTGAAAGATAAGGAAAGAATAGATCATGAAGCTGAACTCGGCGTGGTCATAGGTAAACAGTGCAGAAACGTTTCTAAAGAGGAAGCTATGAGATTCGTTAAGGGGTACACCTGTGTGAACGATCTTTCGAACCGAGCCGACCAGAGAAAAGAACAGAATTGGGTGAGAGGGAAAGCTTTTGATAACGCCGCGCCGGTGGGACCAGTATTGGTATCTCCCGACGAGGTCCCTGAAGATGCAGTCATCGAGGCAAAAGTGAATGACTTAGTAAAGCAGAGTTCTACCATCGACAATTTAGTCTTTACTGTACCGGAACTCATAGAGGAGATAACTCGATACCTAACATTAGAACCGGGCGATATAATCTCAACAGGGACTCCCTCAGGCGTAGGTCCGATATCCCACGGTGATAGAGTGGAGATTAAGATCGAAGGTATAGGAAGTCTTGTAAATCACTTCAAGAGAGGATAAAATTTATAGATTAGATAAGTACTATAGTACTGTTAGGCTCCCGTGACCTGGTCCATGAGTTAAAGAACAACTCGAATCTGCAAATATAGGGAGTAAAAGGAGGAGATTCAATTGGCTATCAAATGTGTACCTTTAGGCGTAAATCGAGAAAAGATACAAAAAAAAGTAAAGGAAGAGCGAGATGAAGGCGGAGGATTTTTGTTTTCTAAAAGTGAACCAGAGGAAATATCCTATTTCTGTTTGCTCGGATTCCCCTGCGTTCACTTAAAATACAAGGCTCAAAAGACAGTAAACAAAACTACCGTGATGGAGGAGACCTCGACAATCATAGAACCCTGGCTGGGTGAGGGCAGAACCAATGCGCCCAATGAAGCTGCGGCGGCCCAGGTGGAACGTAGAGGTTTCTCTCAAAGACAGACAGGGTACTACATACCTTGGTCCGTTCCTGATGAAAACCCTGAGGCATTTGTAGAGAACTTTCTGATGTCTACCCAAAACAAAAAACCGGATCCGGATGATTTTAAAATCAGAGATATTGGTTACCTTCCGAGATTTATTGTCAAACTAGAAAAAAATGGAGACGAAAGATATCTCGTATACGACTTCAAGGGAGAGAAAACCAAACTGATATCTGAAAGATTGTCTGGTGATCCGTACTACAGAGAACGCATAGAAAAGAATATGACGGAGATCCCGTGAACCTCACTTTCTCTATGTCGTATTCGAGCGTATACCAAGATATCAGATTTATCTAATTGACTCCTTTCTTCCTCCTCCACGGTGAAGTCGCATAGTTAAATCCTGTAAACATCATATTTAAATATTTATCAGGATTAGGTCTACATAGAGATCAGGTGATTAGGTGAGGATTAGGACTCTAGGTATCATAGCGATCATCATGGCTCTTTTGAGCGTGGGGATACCTTATACTCTTCTAGGAGATATACCTAGATTCTATGCCAGTTATCTCTTCTGGACGATTTTGACCGTCATAACCGTAGTGGTCGGTTCTCTTCATGTGAGGAAATGGGGTGATGAGCGGTGAGTCCGATATACATCGGGGCAACGCTGGCCATCTGGTTCATGATAGGTGTTCTCATCGCCTACGTGGCGAGGGAACGTCTCGGGGAAGGAATGCCCGAGTTCTTCCTTGCGAACAGAAAATTGGGCGGGTTTATCTCCGCTATGACTTACAGCGCGACCACTTTCAGTGCATTCATGATGGTCGGTCTGGTCGGCTTGACCTATAGTACGGGTGTCGGGGCGGTGGGTTTCGAGATGATCTATATCATATTTACGATTTTACTGTTGATCATCTTTGCCCCGAGATTCTGGATCGCGGGTAAAATATACGATATAATCACGCCGCCCGAACTCTTAGCGAAGAGATACAACAGCAGGTGGGTCGGCATCGTTTCGTCGATAATCTGCCTGACGATGCTTATCCCTTACGCCTCCGTCCAGATGATGGGAGTGGGTTTCCTTCTAGAGGGTATGACCTCTATATCTCTTCCCGCCTTTGAGATCTTCGGCATCACCGTATCCAGCCTTTATCTGATAGGCGTTTTACTGGTAGCGGGTTTCAGTGGAATAAGCGCGTTCTGGGCCGGCATGAAGTCGGTCTCCTGGACGGACGCTTTTCAGGCCCTCATAATGTTAGGAGCGAGTATCGCTCTCGTTATATTCGTCTTCTATCATTTCTTCGGTGGACCTTCCGGCTTTGTGACGCAGATTACCACTGAACAATCTCACCTTCTTGAGCTAAACTGGGACCTGAGCATGTTCATTGGTTTGACGCTGCCTTGGGCGTTCTTCGCCCTCACCAACCCGCAGGTCTCGCAGAGGATGTTCGTCTCGGATTCGGTCAAGAGTATTAAGAAGATGATACTCTACTTCTCCATATTCGCTTTGGTGTATACCATAATCACGACATTATTGGGCTTTTCCATAGCGGGGACCGGACTTGAAGTTGGAGCTGATCCCGACAGCGCGATGCCCGTGCTTCTTGGGAACGTGCCTATCATTCTAGCTCTAGTGGTTTTCGTGAGTATATTTGCCGCCGCTACTTCGACCTTGAGTTCTATAACTCTCACTCTAAGTTCACTGGGATCTAGAGATCTGGTCAAAAAGATAAAACCTTCTATCTCTGAGAAACTCGAGGTGTATTCGGGCAAGATAATAATCATATTGATACTACTGAGCTGTATCGTCTTTGCTAACCTGAGATTGGATATGATTGCTGTACTTTCCAGTATGGCCTCGGGAGGTCTGCTGGTGATGGCCCCGAGCATAATAGGCTCGTTCTTCTGGAAAAGATCTACCACCGAAGGAGCTTTATCCAGCATGGTCGTCGGCGGCGTGATCACCGCTTCTATGTACATAGCTGGAGAAGCCTACTACCCGCTGGGCTGGTGGCCGTCGTTCTGGGGTCTGCTGGTAACGCTCGGGCTGTTCGTCGGCGTCAGCCTGATGACCGAACCGCCCGAGGGAACGGAAGAATTCCTAGATGAAGTGGAAGAGGGTGTGGAAAAACACGGGATGATCTGAAGATCATGGAAGCTCAACAGGTCACGTGGATTATGACCATAGTTTTTTCTTCATATATCTGCTTCCCGACGAGGTCACCGGTTTTTTTCAGTTCATATTTTATACCCTTCTCTTCAAGGTATTTTCTTGTCTCGGGAAGTAGATCCAATTTGCCGTACTGACCGGTTCCAATCATCACTTCATCTATGAGTTTATCGCTTTCCATCTCGACGTACTCTTCCATCTCCTCCCGGGTGAACTTGTGACTGGTCCCGTGTTGGTTCTTGGTGATCCACTTCTTCCTTTTGATCATCTTATCCGGAAGGATCACTACATCATGGTCGTATTTCTGACCGTTCAGTGTGACTTCACCGAAGCTGGAAGCCTCTATCTTCAACATGTCAAATGGAAACCCCCGGCGATCTTTTTCTTGCTATTGACCAACTTGTTGTATCTCTCACAGGCTTTTTTCGTCGGGTATGATTCCACCTCAAAATTCAATCTTCTCGGGAGTTTAGAAGGCACACTCATCCGTCCTGAACTTCCGGTCCCTATTATCAAAATATCCGGGTCGAAGTTCACGATCTTATCGAGGTCATTTTTACCTACGCGGTGCCCTCTTTTCCTCCACCAACCATCTATCACCTTCTTCTCCAAAAGTATAACATCGTCGCTGTAACGTTTTCCGTCTATTACGATTTTACCGAAGGAATAATCTTCGATGAAATCCGAAGGCATATTGCTAATAATGACGGAGCGATTTTAAAAATTTTCGACTTCGATTTTCACACAAATCGATAATCTTTTATTAGACGTCTTCTTAAGCGGTAAACGAGGTACGATAGATATGAGCAAGACGACTTTTAGCATAATAAAAGCCGACGTAGGCGGTTACCCAGGGCACTCTAGGGTCCACGACGGATTGATGGAAGTGGCGGAGAAAAAACTGAGCCGATCGGACGATCTCATCGACTATCACGTGACGCACTGTGGAGATGACCTCGAGTTACTGATGACCCATAAAGAGGGTGAAGATTCAGATAAGATACATACATTAGCGTGGGATACCTTCCAAGAGGCCACGGATAAAGCGGAAGAACTCGGTCTTTACGGCGCTGGACAGGACATCTTGTCCGACGCCTTCTCCGGTAACGTTCGAGGGATGGGCCCAGGAATAGCCGAGATGGAATTCACCGAAAGGGAAGCTGAACCTGTGGTAGCTTTCCTCATGGACAAGACGGAGCCCGGCGCGTTCAATTATCCGATCTTCAAGATGTTTGCGGATCCTTTCAACACCGCAGGCTTGGTGATCGATCCCTCACTCCATATAGGTTTCAGGTTCGAGATATGGGATATAAAGAAGAATGAGAAGATAATGATGGAGACTCCGGAAGAACTCTACGATATCTTGGCTCTTTTAGGTGCGAAAGGTAGATTCGTTATAAAGAAAGTGTATCCTAAAGAAGAGAGTAAACTTCCAGAAGATGAACCTGTAGCCGCTGTCAGCACGGAAAAACTGTACCAGGTCGCGGGAGAATACGTAGGTAAGGACGATCCCGTAGCGGTCGTGAGAGCACAGTCCGGCCTTCCGGCTCTCGGAGAAGTGTTGGAACCATTCTCTCATCCGTACTTGGTCTCCGGCTGGATGAGAGGGAGTCACAACGGTCCTATCATGCCCGTAGCGGAGGAAGATTCGCAGTGTACTAGATTCGACGGACCTCCTAGAGTCATGGCTTTGGGAACTCAGCTGAGAGACGGAGGATTCGACGAGCCTGCGGACCTCTTTGATGACCCCGCCTTCGATACTGTCAGGGAGAAATCTGCTAAAACCGCTGATTACATGAGAAGGCACGGACCCTTCGAACCGCACAGACTACCGCTCGAAGAGATGGAGTACACAACTCTTCCTGACGTTATGGACGACTTAGAAAATAGGTTCGAAGAAGTCGAATAAGAAGTGAAAATCTTCAAAAACCCTTCTTTTTTTATCTGAAAGTCTCAGGTATTTTTTCTATTATATCTTCGGGTAGAAGTCCCCATGAATATTCTTCAAAGGCTTTGTTGCCTGCTGAACAAGTCATATAGGCTCCGACTCTAGCTGCTTTGAATGGAGAGAGCCCTTTGCTCATGAGAGCGCCGATAACGCCGCTGAGGCTGTCTCCCGTACCGCCGACGGTCATACCCTCGTTGCCGAAATCGTTCCGTTTATAGTCCTCTCCGTCGGTTATATAGTCGGTCTTCTTCTTGACAAGGAGAGTAACGTCGTTCTCTCGAGCGAAATCGTCGGCTTTTTCTTCCATCTCTTTATCGCTTCGACTCGAAGTCAGCATCTCGAATTCTCCTCGATGCGGAGTCAGTACGGCATCAGAACTGAACTCTATACTTCCCTCCTTACACGCCTTCAACCCATCGGCGTCGATTAGCAGCGGTATGTCTACTTTCTTGATGATCCTCTCTACTGCTTCAAGCGTTGTTTCAGCAGCTCCCAGCCCCGGTCCGATTATCATGGAATCACAACCCTCCCCGATTTCCAATATCTCATCTACGTGGACTGGCTTCAACTTTTCACCCTGAACCGGATGAACTATGAAGTGTGGAGAGAATCCCGCTACGATATTTGATACCGATGAAGGAATAACTAGGTGAACAAGATCCGCCCCTGTCCGATAAGCGGCTTTAGCAGAGAGGACCGGAGCCCCTATGTACGGACCTCCGCCCACGATCAGCATTTCTCCGTTGTCGCCTTTGTGAGATGTCTTTTTCGGTTGCGGATAAAGCAGCATCTCTCCGGGACCAGTATGATCGACCGCTTTTTCTGGGATACCGATATCTTTGACGACGATCTCGCCTGAATTATCTTCCGACATACCTTCTTTAACGTCGTGGAATGTCACCGTTAGATCCGGTTCCACTGCTAGATCGGCTCCCAGACCGCTGGGAACGTCTACGGATATCACAGGATTTGGATCTTCGTTCATCTTTTCGATGACCTTCCTGTAGGGCTCTCTGATCGTCCCTTTTACCCCGGTACCGAGCAGAGCGTCGACAAAAATGGTTCCTTCTTTCACCTGCAGTTCATCCAAGTCTCTCTCCACCATCATATCGGGATCGAGTTTGTCTAAATTCTTCCGAGAGATGTCGCTCCGCACGTTCTCTTCGCCTTTAATCAGGTAAACAGTGATGTCCTCTTCATCCCACTCCTTTGCCAAATAACGTGCCGCAACATAGGCGTCGCCGCCGTTGTTTCCGGTCCCGCAGAAAAAGATCACCGGCCGTTCCGAGAATCTTTTCATCATCTCTTCAGCCAAACCTTTCCCGGCATTTTCCATGAGTTCTTCGGGAGGCGTCCCTCTGAAGCCTGAATTCTTGTCCATGACGGCAACTTCTTCAAATTCCAACATGATGATCGACACAAGAAATGGAAAAGATGAATAAAAAAATTTCCTAGTCTACATCTTCAAATCCTAGGCCCTATCATGGACCACATCAACAAGAAGAGTATAGAAAGAGACATAGCGTAAGTTAGTCCAGTAGATACCTTTTCTACCATCTCTTCGGTGCTCCCGAATCTTTCAGTTATCGATCCGATCCAGTCCTGGAATAAACGGCCGCCGTCGAGCGGGATAGCCGGTAGAGCGTTGAACAACCCGACTAATATGTTCAACCAAAATATCCAGTAAAGCGAATTAGCCACGATCCAAAAACTCTCCGTTGGTAAGGCGGACATCGGGCCGCTTATCTCATAAAGTCCTGTCATCTTTTCGGGTACCGGAGACAACCCAAGTAGAGGTAGGGCGATATACGATGCGGCGTTCTGCACCATCTCCGCTCCACTTTCTGCTCCCGAGAGAGGGCTAGAAAGCAGATCGGGATACCAGTCGGCATCCTCGTACACAAGGCCAAAATATCCCATATTTATACCCATGAGGCCTTCTTTAAGGGTTAAATTCGTATATTTTTTTTCGTACTTCGATCCGTTCTTCTGCCAGTACGTTAAGTTGATCTCTTCTGATTCGCCCTTTTCATCTAATGTATCACTGAGTTCGTTTCTATTACGGATCATGTCTCCGTCGATCTGGTGTATGATAGCTCCAAGCTCTAATCCTGCATCCTGTGCTGGATAATCTTTCAATATCCCTACGACGACGACTCCGACTGTAACGTTTTCATAAGTGATGTAATCCTCACCCCGTCTTACTTTTACATCGACCTCTCTCAGAGTCTCTTCGCCTCTCTCTGTAATATTCACATCTAGTGATTTCATATCGTCGATGCCCGTGATCTCTTCTCCATCTACCTCTATGATCTGCTGCTCAAAAGTCTGCATACCTGCTTCCGCAGCGGGGGTGTCTTTATAGACTCCTCTTATCATCACCCCGTCCTCTTCAGCGGAGACCGACCCCATGAATAGTGTTGAAAAAATAATAAAGAGCACGATAGCAAGCACGATGTTGGTCGTTGGTCCAGCGGCGAACATCCTGTCTCTTTTAATCCTTTCCGTTTCTTCTATCTCATCCTCGTCGGGTTCACAGAAAGCACCGAGCGGAACGACAATAAATATGATACCCAAAGATTTGATCTTGGCATCCGCTACTCTCGTTAGGACCCCGTGAGAAAATTCGTGGACAACCATAGCCACAGCCAAACTCAAGATCCCATAACCTATAGGGATGAACGGATTGATGCCGGGGATGACCAGAATCTCCTGCGCTCGAGGTGCTTGTTCCGCCGGGATCTCCGTCGCTAGATAAGCGTTAAAGAACACCATCGCTAAGATGATTACCATGGCTATTGCCGTGATGACTATACCTATAGTCCCGTAGATCTTCCAAAATTTTTTCTTTTGGGCGACACGATCGATAAGACTTCTTCCTTTCTTCGTTTTCCACATCAGAAACGGACCAGAAAGTTCGAAGCCAAAAGGTTCTAAAAGATCGAACTTATCCAGTATCGCCGTTGTTCCTATGAAACCGAAGATCAACAGTAGCGCAATTATGAATCCCGTGCTCAACATTTTGTACCGTACCTCATTCATCGCACTTGTCTATTTAACTATTTTCCCCTCACGTCAGGAATACGACCATACCGACCGAGAGGGCGCTGGTGAGGATCATAGGAAGTGCGATCTTTTTTGACAGATCTTCGAAATATGCCCTAGCTATCAATATCTTGGAGATAGAGCTGAACCCGAAAGCGAGAAGGATGGTGGATACAGCGGTCGGGGAAGATATCTGGCCGCTCGCATACATCGAGGCTATAGATGCCGAGACGGAGGTCGTCGAAACCAGACCTCCGATGGAAACGATGTAGACGCTGAGCCCTCCAAATTGATTTTGAAGGAGATAAGTCGAGGACCAGATCAGACTGAAGAGCAGAGCAAATTTTACAGCCGGCTTGAGAGCGAAGGGCGAATCCAATTCTAGGTCGATGGACTCTATAGCCTTATTCTTCATGCCGTACTTTCTTATATAAAAAAACAATAGAACCGTTAAACCCAACAACGCCCCTAGAGGAAAAGCAAAATTTCCCGCCAAAACAACCCCTCCTGCGGTGAAGATGATGATATAATCTTTCATAAACATGGAGGAGTTGGTCAGAAGGATCCCTACGGTAGAAGTTCTCTCTAATTCTGGCGTTGTTTTACACTTCTCGGATATGGAAGCGGTGGCGGCGGCGGAACTAACTAACCCTCCGGTGAAAGCGGATATCTTCATGCCTCTATCGGCCCCGAAAAATTTTATGACGAGATAGCTTGTGAAAGAGATGCTAGAAACAAACAAGACCATCATGAGGGCTTGCATCGGATCGAATATCCTTCCCGGACCGATAAGGGGATGGATAGGGCCGATAGTATAAGCGATGGGAAGCAAGATAGCTCCTACGGTCAGAAAACGGATACCACTCGAGAGTTCTTCATCGGATAGAAGATCTGCAAAATGGTGTAGGATCCTTTTTGTCCAGAGCAGACCCCACGTTCCCAGACCAACGATGATACCTTCCAGCGGATATTCTAAGCCGAGCAGTACACCTGTCAAAAACACCAGTAGAAGAGCTAAGGACGTTGTCATGCCGGGTTTATCTTCAAAAGAACGCAGCAGAGCCGTGAACAAAAAGATAAAAGAGAATAAAGTTAGGATGACGAGCAACTCGTACCCGCTTCCTTTGAATATAAAGGCGGAAAAGAAACCGAAAACACTAGCTAAAGTAAATGTTCTGATACCCGCTTCCTTTATACTCCTTTCTATATTCGCTCTAAAAGATCTTTCAAGGCCCACGATCAGTCCTATCAGGAGGGCCAAAATGAACGACAGCAGATCTATGGGGTATATACTCATATGGATCAATCAGGCTGATAGCAGAACATTCATACTTTTAACCCTCTTCTTTCTCCTCTCCCTTCTCCTCTTTTTCAGATAGTTTTTCCTTTTTCTTCTTGACTTTTTCGATCTTTTCGGACAGATCTTCTCTTTTATCTTTTAAGTTAGACTTTATTTTTTCGACCTTCTTTTCCTTCTCTTCTAATTCTTCTTTCTTTTCCTCGAATTCCTCCTTACCCTCTTCTAATTCTTCTTCCCTTTTAGTGATCTCTTGTTTCTGCTCTTCTAATTCTTTCTTTTCCTTTTTCAGTTCTTTTCTTTTTTGATTCATCTTTTTGTTCTTTTGCTTTGCCCTTTCGAGCATCTTCTCGGCCTTTTCCTCCTTTTCAGAGATCTCTTCCTCACGCTGGTCTAGTCTCTTTTCTCTTTCTTCCAATTCCTCTTCCAACTCTTTAGCCTCTTCGTTTATCCTCTTGACCTGTTCTTTGTCTTTTTCTACCTTTTCCTTCTCCCTTTCTATCTTTTCTTCTTTTTCCTCTAAATTGGTTTCCCACATCTTCATGTCGGTTTTTTTATCCTCGACAACTTCCTTTTCTTTGCTGAGATCCTCTTCCTTCTCGTTCAACTTTTCTTTTTTTTCTTCCAATTCTTCTTCCCACCTAGACAGTTCTCCTTTCTTTTCGTCTAACTTTTCTTTTTCGTTTTCTATTTCCCTTTCTTTTTCAATTAATTCATCTTTTTGCCGATCGAGTTTTTCTTCTTTTCCTTCAAGCCTAGATCTCTGGTTTTTGAGTTCTTCTTTATCTTCTTCTACCTCGTTTTTTTCTTCGAGCAACTTGTCCTCCTTGTCCTGGAGAGAGTTCTCTTTCATCTTCAAGTCTGTCTTTTTACCTTTGAGCTCCTGCCATTCTGCCTCCAGATCCTCTATCTTTTCTTCTATTTCCTCTTCTTTCTCTTCTATCTCTTCTTCCCGTCTATCCAACTCTTCTTTCTTATCTTCTATTTCTGCTTCCCATTCTTCTATCTCCCGCTCTCTCTTATCGATCCTGCTTGCCCTTTGATCCAATTCTGATTTTTCACCCTCTAATTTTTGTCTTCGTTCTTCGATCTCGGACCGCTTCTCCTCGAGTTCACTTTCTTTGTCCTCTAAAGCTTTTTCTTTCTGAGATACCGCTTTTTCTCTTTCCTCCACTTCTTCTATTTCCTCTTCCAGCTGTTCCCGCCTGGCTTTCAAATTCTCCTCCTCGGACTCTATCTTGTCCCCTCTGTCGGAAAGCTCATTTTTTAGCTCTTCAAGAGATTCTTCTTTCTCTATAAGGGTATCCTTTTCCTCTCTTAGCTTTTCTTCCCTCTCATCTAGATCATCTTCCAATCCCCTAAGCTCGTCTTCTCTTTCAAGTAGTTTTCTTTCTTTCTCTTCTAGAAGCTCCCTTTCATCCTTTAGCTCCTCTTTCGATTCTTCTATCTCTTCTTTTTCCCTATCTAGTTCATCTTCATACTCTTCAAGTTGGCGTTCCCTCATCTCCAATTCTTTTTCCCAATCTTCGATCTCCGACTCTCTTACCTCGAGATCAGATTTTATCTTATCGAGTTCGTCTTCTCGATATTGTAGCTCTTTTTTCAGCTCATTGACTTTTTCTTCTTTTTCCTGGAGTTCATCTTCATAGCTGTTCAATTCCTCCTCCTTACTTTCAAGTTCGAATTCCCTCTGAGAGATCTCATCCTCCCACTCTTCTAAATCCTTCTCTTTTTCATTCAAATTTTTTGCCTGTTCTGAGGCCTTCCTCAATGCCTCTTCTAACTCTCCCTTTTTATTCTCTATTTCTTTCTCTTCCTCGTTTATTTTTTCTACTTTGCTGGAAAGCGCATTCATATCTTTTTCCAGTTCTTCCTCTCTCTCTGCGAGTTTTTCCTCTCTTTCGTCCAATTCCCCCTCTAACGTCTGTAGTTCATCTTCTTTTTCATCTAAACGTTCCCTTTCTTCTTTCAATTCCTCTTTCGTTTCTTCTATATTTTCTTTTTCACCCTCCAACTCTCCCTCGTATTCTCCAAGTTCTTTTTCTCTTTGTTCTACCTCGTTCTCTCTGCTCTTTATGTCTTCTATCTTCTCTTCTAGTTTTTTTTCTTTCTGTTCTAATTCATCCTCCCGGGTCTTCAGCTCCTCTTTGTTTTCCTTAACTCTCTTTTCCTTCCTTGATACTTCCTCAAGATTTTTTTCTACATCCTTTTCTTTTTTATCCAACTCATCTTCTCGAACCTCAAGACTTTCTTCCTTTTCCTCAATCTCTAACTCCTTTTTCTTCAATTTTTTCTCTCTTTCTTCTAGTTCTTTTTCTTTTTTTTCTGCTTCACTCTCTCGTTCCTGAAGTTCTTCTTCATTTTCGTTTAATATTTTTACCTTCTTTGAAATTTCTTGCAGATCTTTTTCCAACTCCTCTTCTCGAATATCTAGATTTTCTTCTCTTTCTTTTATCTCATCTTCCCTTCCGTTCAATTCTTCCTCTCTTTCTTCGAGCTTTTTCTTTTGTTCCTTTATATTTTCTATGTCTTCTCCTCCCACTCTAGTTTCCCTCTTTTCTAGCCTTTTCTCTCTTTCTTCGATTTCGTTTTCTTTTTCTCTAAGAGTATCACCCCACTTTTTTAATCGTTCTCTTTCATCTTCAAGTTCCTCTTCTTTTTTTTTCAGTTCCTTCTCTTGTTTCTCTATTTTTTCTTTCATTTTTTCGACTTCCTGTCCACTCTCATACCGGTCTTCGGCAGGAGAATTTTCTTCTTCAAAATCTTTTTCTTTCGGTGGCAATTAGATAGCCTCCTTTTCTTAAATTCTACTTATATTATGAAATCTTCAGATCGGTTAATACCGCTCTTTTTATTCAAATTTTCGGTTTTTACCATCAAAGTTTCACAACTTCGTAGTCACTTTACAACCACTTGAGGTCACTATCATCGTGTGCTCTCTCTGACTTATCCTCCCCTTCTTTTTTTCTATCAGAACCGGGTAATTCATGACGGCGCCGAATCTTCTAAGCCGCTGCAGCAGTTCATCGTGACCTTCACCGTATTCTTTACACCATCTAGCCGCAAAAGGAAGATGGCCGAATCGCTCTTCGATCCAACCGTAAAATCTTAGATCCTCTCCGTCCAAATTTCGCTTTTTCTCCAATTTATATATGTCGCCGGGTTTACCCTCTTTGACTTTACCCTTTCCATCGGTCGCGAAGGGTTCTATGGCAAGGACCATCCCCTTCTTTATCTTGGTCCAACCCTTGGGAACGTTAGGTATCGAGGTGCCCGTGTGAAGAACGTGCCGATCCAATTCGTGTCCGGTCAGATTGGAGATGGGTTTAAAGCCTCTGTCCTGGATCACGTTCCGGATATTTTTTCCGATGTCTCTAGTCCTGACACCGGGTCTTATAGATCTGATCGCTATATCCAAAGCCTCTTCAGACGCCTTTATAAGAGATGTGTTCCGCTCCGTACCGATTTCTACTGTGAGCGCATTATCCGCTATGTAGCCGTCGACGTGACACCCTATATCTATCTTCACCAGATCGCCTTCTTTGAATCTGTTTTCGTCGTTCTCTACCGGGGTGTAGTGAGCACCTACGGAATTCACGCTTATATTCGTTGGAAAAGCCGGTTTAGCTCCTTTGTCCCAGATGACTTCCTCGGCCTTTTCAGCCACTTCCAAATATTTCACACCTTCACTACAGGCTTCTTTACCTTTTTCTAAGGCTTTCCTGGCTATGATCCCGGCCTTCCTGTACTTTTTGATAGCTTCAGAGTCCAACTTCATCACCTATCTCTTCTTCTTCTATGACACCTTCTCTTAAAATCTCGATACCCTCGTCTATTTTGACCACGGTACTCCCCTTTCCATATTTACATCTCCCGCAGTTCAGATACAATTTTATTTTATCGGCGAGCTGTATCTTCGCCGTTTTAATGTCAACCGGGTCCGGTCTTCCATGGAGGTTGGCGCTGGTAGAGGTGATCGGACCGAAATCTTCTATTATGGCTTTAGCCAGCGGATGATCGGGAACTCTGATCCCCTCCGTACCGTCGGGAGTTTCGACCACTATAGAAAGAGGTCCGGGCAGGAACGTATCGCCCAACTCCCGAGCTAAGTCGGGAAGGTCTACGAACTCCGAAGCGTGCTCAAGAGATGAATAGGCTATCGATATCTTCTTGTCGCTCGGAGCCTCTTTTACCTCTCTGATCTTGTCTTCTATGCCTTCTATAGAGGGGTCGCCTCCCAACCCGTACAGCGTTTCGGTCGGATAGGCTATCAACTCGCCGTTGTCGAGCACTTCATTTATGGACGAGATGAGAAGAGACGGATACTCGTCACCGCTCTCTTTTTCTTCACAGTCGAATTCAACTCCAGAACCTCCTAAATATCCCATCGAGACACCCCATACATGTTACATATATTTCAGATGATCTAAAGCTCTTTGGATATGTTCGCCACCGCCTTTCTCTACCGGAGACATGTGCCCCGGATACAAGGCCTCGACCTCCAATTCAGATAATTTATTGACGGAGTTCACCAACTCTTCTCTATCGCCGGTCGGTAGATCTGTCCGCCCGACGCTTCCGTGGGAGAAAACCGTGTCGCCGGAGAACAATATCTTTTGTTCCGGGTGATAGAGCGAGACGCTTCCCTCCGTGTGTCCCGGGGTTTTCAAGACCTGGAAGCCGGAGTATTCCGTTTCGCTCAGGTCTTCTACTTCCATAGGAGGGATCTTTCTCCCGAAACTGCTGCCGAGCACGGTTCGATCGTCTCCGGACCTCAGGGCCTCCGCCTCTTTTGGTGGAGCGTAGAGCGGAGCGTCGAGCTTCTCGGACAGCTCTTCCGCGTCAGCTACGTGGTCTACGTGCCTATGTGTCAAGATGATCCTATCGAGGGAAACCTCTTCAGCGGCTTTAACTATCCTCTGAATCGAGTCTATACCCGCATCTACAAGGAAGTTCCGATCCGACCGGACCATGAACACGTTGCAGGAATGGCCTCTTCCCACTATTTTTTTGACTTCGACTTCAGACATCAGCCGTATACCTCTGCGAATTTCTCGAAAGAACGGTCATAGGTTTCTTCCACATCGTCGGGAAAAGCACAGGCTGGCAGCTCGTTCCTACTCAAATGATACTGGATACAATCACAGCATCTGCCTTTCCTCGAACACCCCGGATAAGTGCAGTTGCAGTCATCTAGGTTTTTATCTTTGGTGCACTCCATCTTGATACCTCTCATCGCCGGGATAGCTTTCTGTCTATTTATTGTTTTTTATAGGGTACACAGAGATGACCGACAAAGGGAAAACGTTATAGGCGAACTGTCAGTGGAAAAATCGATGGGCGACTTCTGCGATGATTGTGGTACGCTCCTCCGTGTCGAAGAGGGAGAAAAATTCTGCCCCAGTTGTGAGAGGAAACAGACCACGTTAACGAGAAGCGATAGGCTCTCCCATCAAAAGGGCGATGGAAGTCTATCTGAAAACGATCGATATTTTCCCTTCAAAAATATAAGGAAAGGACAGAAGCAGTTCAAAGAAGATGCAGCTACCGCTTTCAAGCGGAAAAAAAGGCTGATAGCGCACGCGCCCACCGGGATAGGTAAGACCGCAGCAGTATTACCTCCGGCAGTTAGAGCGAAAGAAGAGGGACAGAAAGTTTTTTTCCTGACCAGCAAGCAGTCTCAACACAACATCGCCATAGAGACCGTCAAGAAGATGCCGACCTCGGTGAACGCCACCGACGTTATCTCGAAGAAACATATGTGTCCGAGAGAAGAGTCAAGGTTACCGTACCCGGTCTTCGAAGAGTTCTGCAGCGAAGTCGGGCAGTCGAAATGCAATCTATTCAATCAAAAGATGGAGAAAGTGGTCGGAAAGCTGAAGGAGGAGACTAACCACGTGTCGGAGATAATCGATATCTGCCGGTCTCAGGGAGTCTGTCCTCATAAGGCGGCGTTGGTAGCGGGCAAAGAAAGCGATCTGATCGTCTGCGACTATAATTATATCTTCTCGGACATCCGCGAGAGGATCTTCGAGCTGTTAGAGATAGAACTGGAAGACGCTCTGTTGATAATCGACGAAGCACACAACCTACCCGATAGGATCAGAGGGAACCTCGAGGAAAACCTTTCCGTGAACCTTCTGGAGGAAGCCTCGAACATCTTACAGCCGTATTCTTCCTCATTGGCGAGTTTTATGAGTCGATTGAGATCGAAGCTGAGAGGCTCGATCGGGGAAGAAAGAAGGATCGAAAGGCGATTTTTGGACGATAAGCTGGAGAACGCCTTGAAGGGAGGACTGACTCAGTTCGAATCCATCGAAGATATGATGGGCGATCTCGAGGTAGTCTCTAGAAAGATACTCGAGGACGATCCTTCCGCCACAGCTCCAATGTACGTTTACTCCTTCTTAGACACTTGGGATATCGAGGGAAAGGAAGTCTTCCGCTCCGTCAGACCGGAGAATTCGAGCGTAGAGGTCGGTCTATTGGACCCGGCTAAATACAGCAGAGAGGTCTTCAGCAGTATCGACAGCGCGGTGCTGATGAGCGGTACCCTTCATCCGGGTGAGATGTACGCTGACCTCCTCGGGATGAACGACTCCGAAGTGAAGATAGAAAGATATGAATCCCCATTTCCAGATGAAAATAGAGAGATAGTCAGCGTCGATCACGTCACGACCGCGTATAAAGAAAGATGTCTCAACACCTACCAGGCCTACGCCAATTCCATCGCCGACGTCGCCAACAACACGCCTGGAAACTCGGCGGTCTTTTTCCCGTCTTACTCGCTCTTGAATCACGTTGTCGATAGGTTGAGCATGGTCCACTTGGAAAAAAAGATGCAGGTCGAGGAAAGAGAACATTCCAAGAAGGAAAAAAAAGAGCTGGTCGACAGTTTGAAGAGGAACGATGACAATCTTCTCCTGGGAGTCCAGGGAGGCAGCCTTTCAGAAGGTATCGATTACAGGAACAATATACTCTCGTCGGTGATGATAGCCGGCATACCTTTTCCCCCTCCATCACTAAAAGTCGGGTCTCTAGAGGATTACTACACGGAGAAGTTCGGAAGCGAGAAGGGATACAAGTACACAAGGATATATCCCGCCATGAACAGGGTCTTACAGGCCGCGGGCCGCCCTATAAGGAGTAAAGAAGACAGAGCTTTCATCGTTCTCATGGACAGAAGGTTCAACTACGAAAAGTACAAAACTCAGCTGCCGGAAGATTTCGATTTCTCTTCGACGAGTGATCTGAAAGAAGAGTGTATCGAGTTCTTTGAGAAAAAGGACTGATCTCCGCTCCTTCAATCTTTTTCTTCCATCAGAAATTCCATCTCGTCCCAGATTATCTCGTGTTCCAATCCTTTTTCGTCCAAAAATTCCGAGACCTCGGCGGTGATATCCTCTATCTCCGACTCATCTTCAGGTATCCTGGGATAGAGAAAGAATTCAACCTTTTCTCTACCTAGAGGGAATATCATCCTGTACCGCGCCTCTCTATTGTGTCCGATGGGTTTCTTGTTGTTCTGTAAGTCCTTCAGGTTCTGTCTGACGAGCATCTGCATGTACCCTTCGTCGTCATCCTCGGGATACTGATCGGTGATATCCATGAAAAAGGTGTAGAGTTCAGAGAATATGGGAGCTAAATCCTGATACTCCACGTCCTCCTCGAATCGGATCAAGCTGTTGTGCTTCGTCACTTCCATCTCTTTCTCTTCTTTCTTCGCCATGTTTTTCCCGCTATCAAGTTCATATCCTAATCCGTATTTAATGGTTCGTCTTCGCTATCCTCTATCGGGTCGACGGTTATGGTGAGATCTTTGCCGTTGATAGACCATCCTTCCTTTTTGCCCTCCCCGGTGCCTTTCTCTAAAGTTCGAGATAGGGTCTCTTTCCGGATATAGTCGGTCATCTCTTCCACCGCCTCTACTATCTCCCGGTCACCTTCATACCTGGTGTGGATCTTTTGAGTGTAGCCCAGGTCCAGCTCTTTTCGCATCGTCTGCACCCGTCTCACCACGTCTCTGACAAGTCCTTCGGTTTTTAGGTCCGGCGTTATATCCACGTTCATGTAAACTTTCATCTCTCTCTTTTCGCTGAATTCGTAGCCTTCGGAGACCACTTCCGAGATCTCCAGGTCTTCCTCCTCGAGTTCATATCCGTCTAACACGACCTTGTCGTCTTCTTCCAGCTTTTCAACGATCTCTTCCGGATCACCGTCTTCTATAGCGCTGGCTACTTTTTCAGCCTCGTCTTTGAATTTCGGTCCTAAAGCCGAGTAATTCGGAGATACCCGATACCGCATGAATTCGTCTTCTTCCTCTACGACTCTCAACTCTTTCACGTTCAGTTCGTCTTTCAGTATGTCCTCGAACAGCTCTACGGCTCTTTCCGTCCTCTCGTCCTTTTTGACCACCACAGCTTCCTTCAGCGGCTGCCTCAGCTTGATGTCCTTTTTCTGCCTCGCGTTCCTGCCGAGTTCGGCTATCTCTATGACCTCGGCCATGTTCTTCTCCAGGTCCTTATCGATCTTTTCTTCCTCGACCTCCGGATAATCTAAAAGGTGTAACGACTCGGGAGCGTCTTCAACCGGGAGAACAGTATTCCGATAAATCCTCTCCGCCAGGAAGGGAGTGAAGGGAGCCATCACTTTTACCAGCGTTTTCAACGTTCGATACAGGGTGTTGTAGGCGCTGCTCTTCTCTTCCTCAGTTCCTTCCCAGAACCGCCTCCTGCTCCTTCTCAGGTACCAGTTGCTCAGGTCGTCTATGAAGGCTTCTATGGTTCTCGCTGAATCGTGGAGCTGCAGTTCGTCGAAACCTTCCTCTACCTCTTCTATCAACATATTTTTCCTAGAGAGGAGCCATCTATCTATCTCGTCGTTAACCTCGTACCCGGAAGGTTCGAAATCGTCTATGTTGGCGTTGTTGGTGAAGAACGAGACGACGTTCGTAAGCGTATTGATCGTTTTATTTATCTTCTCGTTGACCAGTTCTTTGCTGAACTTAGTAGAGTTCCAGACCGGAGAGGTCATGAAGTAAAGTCTGGTTGCGTCGGCGCCTTTTTCTTTCATGACCTCGTTGGGGTCTACAGCGTTACCTTTGCTCTTGCTCATCTTCTCCCCGTCCTCGTCCAGGATCAAACCCTGGGTGAGACATTTTTTGTAAGCGAGCTCGTCTCTCAAGAGAGAACTTATCGCGAGGAGGCTGTAAAACCATCCTCTAGTTTGATCTAACGACTCGGTGATGAAATCTACCGGAAAGGCCTCTTCGAATTCATCTTCGTTCTCGAAGGGATAATGGAACTGGGCGAAGGGCGCGCTTCCGCTGTCGTACCAGCAGTCTATCACGTAAGGTACCCGTTCCATCTCCTCTTCACAATTGGGGCATTCCAATTTCACCCAATCCACGTAGGGTCTATGGAAATCGAAATCGCCCGGCAGAGGTTCTGTAGCTTTTTCTTTTAACTCCTCTTTACTCCCGACACACACTTCATGGTCGTTCTCGCACGTCCAGATCGGAAGAGGCGTGCCCCAGAACCTGTTCCTGCTGAGAGACCAATCCTTCAGGTCATCTAGGAAGTTACCGAATCTACCGTGTTTCAGATGTTCAGGCTTCCAGAAGATCTCTTCGTTGTTATCTATCAATTTCTGTTTCTCCCGAGAGGCTCTTATGAACCAGCTCTCTAAAGCGTAATACAGGAGTGGAGATTCACACCTCCAGCAGAACGGATATGTATGGGTCACGGTTCCTCTTGCTAAAAGATCGCCTCTTTCCTCCAACCTTCTCATTATGTCCTCGTCGGCGTCTTTGACGAATTCTCCTTCGTAGTCGGGAACTTCTTCAGTGAACTCTCCGCTCTCGTCGACTGGATTTACTAGCGATACACCTTCTTCCTTGCAGAGGTCGTAATCTTCTTCTCCGAAGGCCGGTGCCGCGTGGACTATCCCGGTACCTTCATCAAGGCTGACAAAATCCGCCGAAGTCACGTAATGACTTTTACTTTCGGAGTCCACGTAATCGAACATGGGTTCGTACTCTTTATCCACTAATTCTTCGCCCTTCATGGTCTCGATGATCTCAGCATCGTCGAAGATCTCATCGACTAGTTCTTCCGCTAGATAGTACTTCTCACCCTCATATTCTATCAACGCGTAGTCGATATCTTCACTCACTACGAGCAAAAGGTTCGATATCAGCGTCCACGGCGTGGTCGTCCAGGCGAGGAAGTAGGCGTCTTCATCTTTGACCTTGAACCGCATATAGATCGAGGGGTCTTCAGTCTGCTCATACCCCTGGGCGACTTCGTGGCTCGAAAGAGGGGTCTCGCACCTCGGGCAGTACGGCGTGACCATATGGCCCTTTTCCAACAGACCGTTCTCCCAGTGCTGCTTCAAGCTCCACCATACACTCTCCATATAATCGTCTTCCATGGTGATATAGGCGTTATCGTAATCGATCCAGAAACCGATCCTCTCGCTCATATCCCTCCATTCCTTTTCATATCGGAACACGCTCTCTTTACACATCTCGTTGAACTTCTCCAGACCGTACTCTTCGATCTCTTCCTTCGAATCTATGCCGAGTTCCTTTTCGACCTCGATCTCGACCGGTAGTCCGTGGGTATCCCATCCGGCGATGTTTGGAACTACCTGGTAACCTTTCATCGTTTTGTACCGCAGATAGACGTCCTTGACGACTCTTGTTCTAACATGTCCGATGTGTGGTTGACCGTTAGCGGTAGGAGGTCCTTCGGTAAAACCGAACTTCTTTTCCCTTTCCCTGTTCCTGGTCTTCTCCGCTATATCGTTCTCTTCCCAGAACTCGATTATATCTTCTTCTTTCTCTGGTAAGGGCGTTTCTTTGTCGAGCGGTTCGAATTGTCCATCTTTTTCACTCATACCTATATCCTCCAAAAACAACAAAACATCCTGAGCTGGGCGGTTGATGAGATGATCATGCGATGATGATACGTCCCCTGATCTCTAGTGCCCAACTCATTGTAAGATTTAGAAACGACTCATATATATAAAAGTTACCTTGAGTTCGATTTAGGGCTGTGCGATGAGAGGTCTATTTCCTTTTCGAACCACGGACTTCCCTTTTCTCTTCATCTTCCCCCACTAGAAGAGCGATACTAGAACCAATACCAGCTAGTATCAATAGGAATATCAACCAATGATCTAGGATCGGCTCCACTATATAAGAAGAGAGTGCTCCGCCGAACGCACTTAGACTGCGGGAAACGCCCAGAGTTAGGCTTCCCTCCTTTTCGACGGCTATACATCGTGAATTATCAAGACTGTAGACCTTTTCATCCACCACTTGAATAGAAAAAACTCCATTAGCCCAATTTTGCCTAGATGATCGTTCGTTATGGAAATCATGCATCCATATCTTCTCACCATCTTCGAGAGATGCAGCAATAACCGTTGCATTCGAACAACCGCTGTACACCATATCCTCCCCAGCATGAACTGAATATATAGTATCAGAGTGGTGTGAGCGACTCCAAATTTCTTCCCTACTCTCAGTGTCATAAGCTGTAAGAGTGCCATCACTCAAACCGCTGTAGATAACACCGTCTTGAACATACAAACTCCATACCTCAGCATCCTGATAAGAATTACTCCACAGTTTTTCCCCGTTCTGTTCATCGACGGCCGTGATGCTTCCGTCGGACGACCCAGTATAGACAACTCCATCATAGCTATAAATCGAATTCACTCTTTTATCGTGATACTTTTTTTGCCATAGTTCCTCACCGGTTCTTGCATCAGCAGCTATCACCGTACCGTCGGGTGAGGCAGAAAAAACGATATTGTCAGAACTGAAGACTGATGATATCTCTTGACCAAGATCAGGATGGCCCCATTTATGGGTGTGATTCCATTGTTTTTCACCTGTTTCAGTATCGAGTGCTAAAACTTCTCCCGCAGTTGAGCCAACATATATTAGACCTTGTTCTTCAGAGATCGAATTAAATGTCAGTCGGTAATCATAGCTGTAATTCCAGAGCAATTCATCATCTTCTATATCTACGGCTATTATATCACTGCCTCTATTCGCAGGAACATATAATGTGTTTTCAAATATAGAAAAGTCCCAGGATAACTTCAATTTGAACCCATCATACATGACGCCTTCCCAAACCACATCACTTGGATCTTCTCTTTTTCTCCCGTCGACTACCAGAACCGTTGAAACTGCACCGACGACCAATATTACGGCGATCAATATCACTTTGGTATGTTTTAGGACCTTCATGTTCATCCTTTAGCTTCAAAAACTACGTGATCCCAATTATTTATATTTTTTCAAAATAAAATCAGATCATTTTCATAAAAACATAAAGAAAAAAAAATATAAATAAGAGCAAAATATTGTAAACGGCTGAGAAAGAGAGGTGAAAAAATATGAAAACAAATCTGAATTTAGGCGTAAGAGCGGTCTGTTTTTTCGCTGTGCTGGCGGTCGTTCTTTTAGTGATCTCAGGGATATCTGCTATGGGAACAGTTCGTGGAGAGGAGAGAATACACGAAAACGGTGATGGCTGTGTATGTGGATGCCATGATTACAGAACTCATGACGGAAACGGAGCTATGGGATGGTATAAAGTAGAATCAGACAACACTACTGTTCAAATCCATAATGATCAAAGTTCATGGAGTGCAGAAGGCTCTGATGACGTCATCGGTACTGTAGATGAGGACTGGGGCCAAATAGTATTGGATAAGCAAGAACTTTATGCAGAACCTATGATAGATGACGAAAACCCAAGAGGATTTATAGGCTGGATACAGCCTACTATTAGTCTTCAGACTCCAGGTAGTGCTAGTCCCGGAGATGATGTAAGAGAGTGGAAAGTTATGGTTTCTTATACCTTAACTGGGCCTCATGATTTAGATTATTTTGATTATGATGGAGCGCCTGATTTTGACTATGAATTAGGTGGTCTATGGACTAGATATTCTACGAATGAGCATAATAAGCTTGATCAACAGGAGGTACAAGATTCTTATGAGGGAGAGATAGGAGGTGCCAATGCTGCTTATACCGATGAGGATGTGGAGATAGGTGATGGGGTTAAAGGTGCTGTAGAGGCATTTGTTGATTATGGGGCAAGCAAAATTGTTGGTTCTGACGAGGCAATGCTGGTAATGGACTTGACAAAGGCATATGGTGAGAGTCAGCTGCCAGAAACCGGAGAAAATTATCCTCAAGATTATATTATAGAAAGGCAGGATATTGAGTATTCTCGAGATGATATTATCTCTAGAGAGGAAACAAGAGAGATGACTTATTATGAATCTTTTGAACTAATTTTGGATGCTGATGAAGATGGTAATCCAAAAGAATCCTCATTATCTATTGATGTTGATGGTCTTGCAGACATGAACGTTAATCACAAACAACGTTACGATAGTAGCGACTATCATCCCATAGACAAAGAAACCCTATTTACCATTGGGGATAACGTGGGAGGTATCACAGATAGTTTGGACAACAAAGAAATTTCAGAAAATCTGAGGAACAGTTATGACAATGAGGGGTATAATCTAGCACCAGAAATGTATGAGGATGACTCTATATCAATTAAGGTAAAAGAGGAAGGATCCGAGTGGGAATTGGAAGATACATATAGCTCTAATAAGGGGGATGTACCACCCCACGATACATACAGACACAGAATCATAAAAGATTCCGGAGAGTTATACATTTATAACTCAAAAAGATATCCTAGTTGGGAAATAGAGATTGAACCGACAGATAATTTACAGGACTGTCCTGCAAACAGTTTAGAACTACAAACAGAGGAGGAAGATGGAGATGCCGATAATGTAGGAAATATCGAGGTAGATAAAGAAACCTGTAGTGAATGTGGCAAATATAAAGAAGGCACTGAAGTACAAGTGTCAGCTGTTCCTAACACTGGTTATGAATTCATGCATTGGGAAGGAGCCTCTACAAGCTCGGAAGAGACGATCAGCGTCACAATGGATGAAAACAAGAAATTGACAGCATGGTTTAAAGAAGTTAACGAACTTAGGATAAATGAACCAGACGGAGAAGGTACAGTAAAAGTCAATGGGGGAGATGTGACTGAATGGCCGGGGGAATGGCCAAAAGAAAAAAATTTTGAGGCTGGTAGTGACGTATATGTAGAAGCAATACCACCAAATGACAACTGGTATTTCGATGGATGGACAGGGACTGATAAAACAGGTGAAGAGATAACCATCACGATGGATGAAGACAAGGAGATAACGGCTAACTTCGAAGAGTATGTAGAACTTTCGATAGATAAGATCGAAGGTGATGGAGTTATGAAAATCGATGGAACCGAGGTCGGACCGAGCCAGATTCCATACCAAGAGAAATATAAGCAGAGCGAAGATGTCACTGTAGAAGCCGACCCCGATGTAGGTTGGTACTTCAGCCACTGGGAGGGAGACGTGCCTGACGATCAAGAGGAAAATTCGGTGATAACTATAACGATGGACGAAGATAAGTCAGTGACCGCCGTCTTCGAAGAATATGTCACTTTGACTGTAACCCAAACAGGGGAAGGAGATGTTT
>CAYWYD010000013.1:0-54553 GCA_964462425.1 uncultured Thermoplasmata archaeon | reverse complement strand
TTCCCGTAGACTTCCCTTTCCTTCCAGCCCTGGTCGTGCTTGCCGAAGCACCACGCCACTCCGGCAAAACCATTCGGATCTCTTCCATCTAGTTCGTATTTATTATTAAGATAGAGAGCTGTCTCATAGGCCTCTTCCGGCGTCTCGCTCCACTCCAGTATCTTCTTGCCCCAGTACATCCGCATGTAGCCGTGCATCTTTCCGGTTTTGACCATCTCTTTCTGCGCGGCATTCCAGTACTTATCGTGGGTTTCAGCTTCTTCGAACTCTTCTCTTGAATAAACGTACTCCCGCTCGTCATCGCTATGTTCTTCCAAAGTTTCCTGAGCCCAGTCGGGCAGACAGGCTAGAGACCTGTAATCTTCGCTGTAGTAAACGAAATTGTAGGCCAACTCCCTCCTCACGATCAATTGTTCCAAAAACTTGTCCACTCCCGGTCCGCCTTTCTCTTTGACCCTGAGAGCTACATAAAGCGGAGATATCTGACCGAAATGTAGGTACGGGCTCATATGCGATAGATAATCCTTGGAAGGATCATTGGAATGATCAGCGTATCCTCCAAGCTTGTGATCCAAGAACTCTTCCAGATGCTTCTTCGCTTTGTCCGTTCCTCCTTCAAAGCTTTCAACGGGCTTTACACTTTCATCTATATTTAACTTGGAAAGCGCACTATCTAGATCATCTATATCAAACGTGGCGAAATCAAACTCGAGAGATGAATTTTCCAACTTCCTCTCCTCGACCTCTTTCATGTACTTATCCAACTCTTCCTCGATCTTCGGCCTTATAGTTCGAGCGGCATACTCTTCTTTCGAAGAGGCTTCTTCTACAGGAACCACGACATCCGTTTCCACCTCTACTACCGGAACGTTTACCTCTTCAGCCACTTTTTCCCTCCACTCTCTCAAAAAGTCCAGGTAGGCCTTGTCCACTACCAACAAAGAAGCTTCATCTGCAAGTTTTATGACCCCATCTCTCGGATGCTCATGTCTTATGACCAGTTTTATATCTCTCACTTCCAACTTTTCCTTCGTTTTTTTCAATCCTTCCAGCATGAACCTGTAGTGTCTCAGATTTCCCTCTTTGAAATCGTCCGTTATGCCAAAATATACCAAAAGAGGTTTATCAATTACATTCGCTTTCTCTACAGCATATTCTAGAGCGTGGTTGTATTCCGCTCGTTGAGCTCGCTGCATCCAGTAGAGCACATAATCCCGCTCATCGACTCCCTCATCGTTCAAGAATTCTATCCTTTCATCTTTTATATCCTCGACCAAGTTCATCGACCTCCATTCTGGAAACCTAAACGGGTACAACCTCTTTAGTATTTGGGTGGGAAGCCCTTCTCTTTCATATATATCCGGTGGTTTTTTATACTTAATTTATCCTGCCTAACCCCTTTCAAGGTGTTATCATGGCAGAAGATGCTGAAATACCGGATAATGTCGACTCCATCGCGCTAAAATTCTTGGACCTGAACGGAAAACCTAGAGAGATCAGAGTCCCCGTAGAGAGGTGGGATGGAATCAAAGAGGACGGTATGAGTTTCGACTCTTCCAACGTGGGTTTTGCGGACGTTTCCGACAGTGATATGGTGGCGGTTCCGGAACCTTCTACCATGAGGATCACGGAATACGGAGAAAAAAAGGTCGCGGCTTTTCTCTGCGAGATCTATCGGCCCGACGGAAGCCGCTTCGAAGGCGATCCGAGATACATGCTGAGAAGGACTATAGAAGAACTAGGAGAAGAAGGATTCGAAGTTCAAGTGAAACCAGAATACGAATTCCACATCTTGGATGAAGAAACCCTTGAGCCATTCGATAGAGGACAATATATCGATGGAAGGATCGGTTACACCGATATGATTGGGGAAATTGCGGGAGCCATGCGGGAACACGATTTTGAAGTTGAAAAAGTTCATCATGAAGGCGCACCTGGACAATACGAAGTGGAACCACTTCCCTACGACGATCCATTAGAAGCGGCAGATGAATTCATCTTCATAAAAGAAGCGATCAAGAGAAAAGCTAGAGAGAACGGCGCTTACGCGACTTTTATGCCAAAACCAGTGCCGGGAAACGCTGGGAATGGTCTTCACGTCCACCTGTCTTTATTCAAAGATTCGAAGCATCTTTTTTCTTCCGAAGAAATAAACGAGGAAGCCGCCGGATTCATAGCCGGCATGTTGGATCACGCCAAGGCTCTTTCGGCCGTTTTATCTCCCACTATCAACTCCTATAAGAGACTAGTTCCGGGCTACGAGGCTCCAGTTTACATATCCTGGGGTGGAGAGAATCGGAGCGTGCTCGTCCGGATACCAGGGTATGGGAGTTCCGAGGAAAAAAAAGGTAGGGTCGAATACCGGGCGGGTGACGCCACCGCTAACATCTACCTCATGTTGAATTCATTGATCCGTGCCGGGATGGATGGTATAGAACGATCATCAGATCCCGGGGAGAACATCAAAGAAGATCTTTTCGAGAAAAGCGAGGAGGAAATACAAGAGATGGGTATAGATCTCTTGCCGAGCAATTTAAGAGAAGCTCTAGATGAATTGGCGAAGGACGAGGTCATCCGAGACTCTCTGGGAGAATCTTACGAATACTACAAGAACTTGAAGAAAAAGGAGATCGAAGAGTTCAAAAGGGACGTGACCAACTGGGAGTTGGAGAAGTATTTGGATCACTGATATTTTCTCATAGTATAGACCAGGACGTAAAGCTTGACAGAACCTATGACAGCAAGGAGAACCGCAGCATTCAGAAAAAGAAAAGAAAAACCGTTAATTAACTGAAAAAAAAGATAAGCAGCGATCCCAAAAAGGAGAATAGGGAAGATGCCTTTAACCGCGGTCGATCCTGTTCCTTCTTTCATCCTTATCAAACGTTGACTTTTCACCCCTTCATCCGCTTCTGAGATATTTTTATCCATCCCTTTAACTACCTCTGCCAACTTCTTTAGGTTCTTTGAGATATTTTTCTCATCTCTCTCGATCCCAAAAGTGCTGTACATCGCTAATCCATCTTCGAGTATCAGAGCCCTGAAGTTTTCCTCGTTACTTTTGATGAGGTTATGGATATCTCTCGATACTTTTTTAGAAAATAGATCTTCGGTGAATTGGTCCCCGTACTTTCCTTCGCTGTAGACTTCATATTTATAACTCTCCAAGTTTTGTGCGTCTAAGTCGTTAGAGTCTTCTGGAACTTCAGTGTCTGAAGTAGTTATTATGATATCTTCTGATAGTCCTATATCTGTTTCAACGGCGAAGATCGTCTTAGAAGGACTCCTTCTTTTTCCTCTGTTCGGATGAACATATATCTCTTTTCCATCTATTTCACCATGAAGATTCGGCCAGTCTGAAAGAATGTTCAAACTCTTTTTAACTTCCAGACTCGTTTTTTCGGTGATTTCACTATAGATATCCCAGATCTTTCTTCCCGCTTTGTGACTATATATGATTCTCAGTAAATAGAACAAACCGAAGATGATTATCAAAAAACTTCCTAATATTTCGATCCAAAGCGGTAACATGGTTTGCCTCGATATCAATATTTGTATCCTTTCATCTCTTCTTCAGAAAAATCGACCCCAGTACCCAAGGCGATACGATTGACAAAATTGAAGTAACTCGCCACTATGTTTATGTTGAGTATCTCTTCGTCTGAGTATCCAACCTCTCTCAGTGATTCTACATCCTCTTCGAGCATCTTATCGGGAACTTCCGTCAACTTTTTAACATATCTTATCAACCGGTCTTTCTTTTTAGAGATTTCTAGATTTTTACCTTGCTCTATCAATCTTTCTATCTTTTCTTCCTCATCCCAGAAATGAGCTAATGCTTCAGCGTGATGATTCACGCAGTAATCACATCCATTGATCGATGAGACCACGACGCCTATCATCTCGCACTCTTCCCTAGAGATATGTCTATCCTTGAACATTATAGATAAGTAAAACTCTAGATGTTCTTCCATCGCACTGGGCATAAGGCTGTGAACTTTCATTATATTCGAAAGTTTTCCCCTCTTGGATTTAATCTTCTCGTATATGCTCTCAAGTTCCCCCTGGCTCTTTTCTTCCTCTATCTCTTCGATCCAAGACATAGAATTTCTCCATATGCTGTATGTGGCTCTTTTTATTTTAAGGTGTCGCAGATCATAGAACCTCATCTAAGTCGTCACAAAGTGAGTAATAAAGAGAGGAGTCTCATTCGGGATAGAAAAATTACTAATAAACTTTTTATCATAGTTGATTATTATCTATTTAGAGGTGAATAATACATGGTCGACGTGGAGGAATTAGTTCCTGAAACTGTAGGAGGTTTTTGTGGGATCTTAGTACCCTTTCTTAGTTATGGGCTCATAACTATATCGGTTTTGATAAATGAAGGTTTTTCGATCACCGGAAGCGCATTGAGCGATCTAGGTGCTACACATGCAAGTTACAATAATATCTTTAATTTTGGACTGATAATTTCGGGGCTTTTACTCATAGTCTTTTTAGTCGCGATGCTGCGGATGGCGGAGAGCAAAGTTGGACAGGTGGGTCTAGTCGGTTTTATGATCGGGAGCGGATGTCTTGTTCTCACAGGTGTCTTTCCTAAGGGGACTGCACCTCATTGGTTAGTTGCTTTACTTTTCTTCGCCTTTTCAATCGGCGGGATGATAATCTTTGGTCTCGACCAGTTTTTAGAGTTCGAGCACGTATGGGGCGTCCTAGTGTGGTCAAATCTTGTATTTGCACTGATAGCGGCGGGACTTGTTTCCACCCTCTCTCCTGAAGGCATAGCGATATATGAGATAATAGGGACTATCCCGATCATCCAGTTCAGTCTGATTTTTGGAACTCGGCTATTCGCTGAGTAGCGAATAAAACGAGTTAGTCGACCGAGTAAAAAGCATATTTCACCCGCAGAACGGAAAAAGTATTATACCATATCTTTTTTAGATTATCATCAGACTGGCCGTGGTGGTGTAGTTTGGCAGCATGTGGGACTGTGGATCCCTTGGCTCGGGTTCAAATCCCGACCACGGCCTCTTTTGTTTCTTAGTGGGAGGGATTTGTTTCACGAATCAATCTCTGATTGATGAGTAGTAGGAATTGTGATTCCTACATGAATCCCCGACCATGGCCCTTCTTGGGAGGCGATTGATGAATTGTAGATATTATATTAACGATAATTATTATAATTCTTTTGTAGGTTCCGATCAACCCCAAATAGTGAATCAGATACCTCCTATTCGAGGTAAATAGCCGGATTAAAAAAGTTGGAAAAAACATATATAGTTTGTTATTTGTGTTAGAAGAGAGTTCTCCATGAACGAGAAAGACCTAGAAGTTGTAAAAAAACTGATGGGACGAATCGATGAGGTTGAGGAGAATGACTGTAAATCCCTCCTCTTTGATACTTCATTCACTCAGATAGCTAAAACCAACCTATTACTTTTAAAGGGTTTCCTAGATATAAAAGACAAAAAAGGATATTTTGTAGTATTGGATAGACCTCATCAATATATGGCCTACCTACTCCATATGCATGATGTTAGCCAGGAAAACATATGGTATATCGACACTGTTACACACATGTCAGGGCAGGAAAAAGTTGAAAAGGATAACGTTGATTTTGTTGAAGGTCCGTTCCATATTGAGCATTTATTCGATGCTCTTGAGCCTAAAAGCGAAAAACAATCCAACTTTGCATCGCCGGAGGAAATAGATTTCGTACTAATCGATAATATTTCATCTATGTTGAATTACAACAGCATTGGAAAAGCTGAAGAATTTATTACATCATTCAAAGAGCTGATAGATAAATCTGACGGGATAATGGGATGCCTCGTGATAGACAGCGAATCCCATCCAGAACTCAATTCGATAATCGAAGATCATCTAGATGAGTCTATTGATATAGATTCAATCAAGGAGGATTTAGATCATGCCTGAATTTCGAAGGATTTCTACTGGTGTTAAAGGGTTAGACGAGATGGTCGAAGGTGGGTTTCCTTTTCCATCAGTCGCCTTAGTAGCTGGAGGAGCTGGTACGGGTAAGACCACCTTTGCGATGAGTTTTTTAACACAGGGGGCCCGGAAAGGCGAACAAGGTCTTTTCTTTACTACTCTTTCCGAACCGACCCAATGGATGCTGAGATATGCGAGCCAGTTTGATTTTATAGATAAAGATTATTTTGGGAACGAAATCAAGTATGAAGATATAGGTTTGCTTCTTCAAAAAGAAGGATACGAAGAACTGCTCGACTTCATCGACGACAAAATCGCAGAAGTCATGCCACAGAGGATTGTGATAGATCCAATAACCGTTGTAGGATCTTTTTTCGAGGAAAATTACAGGTCATTTCTTTTTGAGTTGACCAATCTATTGAAAAACTGGCAGGCTGTGACCGTTTTGACAGGCGAGGTTGCACCCGACGAACCGTATCCAGCTGAGATCACCTATGCGGTCGACAGCGTGGTCTTGTTGAGCATGATAGAGGAAGAAGGTTCCCGCCGTAAATATCTAGAAGTGCTGAAGATGCGGGGAACCGATCATACCACGGGAAGGCAGCCTATCAGCATAACTTCCTCAGACGGTATCGTGGTGCTGAAATCGAGATTCTAATCCCGATACTTTTTTTATCTACTCCGCCCGGTTTTTCAGCGTTACCTCGCCGATATCGGCAGGTTTTTATATCTTGATAGCATCGTTTCTAACCGAAAAGATATGAATGGGATAGGTGAGCTTCTCTCCTTACCTTGGTACGTGGAATTGATCGTCGCTATGATCGTTTTATTTTGGATGGCTCGAGATATCACGAAGCAGGGGATGGGAGCGAAGTACCGTTGGCCTTGGACTATCGCCGTCGTAGCTGTTTATTATTTTTTGAGTCTGATCGGTGTAGCGATCGTGATTCTAGTATACATAATATGGAGTAGAGCTTTTTATTCCAAGAGATAGTCTAGAGCGAGGTCTCGCTAACAAATAATACAAAACAGATTTCCCAAAACAGTTAAATTATCCTCTCTACTCCCCAACTAGGTGGTATGATCGATGAAAAACCCCTCCTAGACGCTAAAACGGTAGCTCTCAGTGCGGTTTTTGCTGCGGGAGTGGCGATAGCTACTATCGCAGTTTCTATCCCTATAGGGCTAGGGTATCTGAATTTCGGTGAAATAGTCATCTTCACCGCGGCTTTTCTTTTCGGGTCGATCGTAGGCGGCCTTTCCGGAGGCATAGGAGCAGCAGCGGCCGATGTGATCCTCGGTTGGGCTTTTTATGCCCCTATCACGCTAGTCGTCAAAGGCCTAGAAGGATTCGTCGTGGGTAAAGTCAGCGGCGAGAGCACTAAAAGCAAGGTCATAGCTGTCGGTGCTGGAGCGCCGATAATGATCGCAGGTTATACTATAGCTAGGGCCTATTTTGAAGGATGGCCGGCGGCGCTTTTTCAGGAACTCCCTATTGATATTATCCAGGCCGGTGTAGGGGCGGCGATAGGATTGCCGCTAGCCGAGATATTACAACAAAGGATACCCGAGCTCAAAAATGATCGACGTTAACTCTCTCTCTATAATAGACGGAAAAGGTAACAGACTTCTCCGTAATCTGAATCTTAAGATCCACGAAGATAAAACCACGTTGATCTGTGGAGAGCCGGGTTCCGGAAAGACACTCCTGCTAAAAGCTCTAACCGGGTTGATCCCCGAGGGGATGAATAAAAAAGGGAGCGTCAAGAAAGAAGGTAACACCGGTCTAGTATTCCAAAACCCGGAAAAACAGATAGTGAGGAGCAATGTGAGAATGGAGGCCGCTTTCGATCTTGAAAATCGGTCTCTTCCAAGAAACAAGATAGTGAAAAGAATAGAAAAGTATGCCGACTTGATAAGTGCTGAACACCTGCTTGATAGAGATATACAGAACCTTTCACATGGTGAAACCACTAAGGCCGCTCTTCTGTCGGTCCTTGTCAGAGAACCGGAGATAGTCCTCTTTGACGAACCTCTATCTTCCCTCGACTACTCGAACCAAAAATTACTACTCGATTCTATAGACAGGTTGAGAGAAACGGGGACTACTGTAGTCATAGCGGAGCATGACCTGAGGGATCTCGTCCAGAGAAGTGATAGAGCGATAATACTCAAGGACGGAGAAATAGTAGAGAATTGCAGGGTTGGAGATGCAAAAGGAAGGCTATACAAGGAAGGGCTAAAGCTTCCCTTCGACTGGGAACTAGAAATCGCAGAAAAGAGGGGAACGGCATGAAAATAGAGATAAAAAATCTACACTTTAGATATTCCGGAAAGGAAAAGGACTGTTTGACGGGATTCGATCTGAAGATAGAAGGGAAAGAAAAGATAGTAGCGTTAATGGGAGCTAACGGTTCTGGAAAAACCACCCTGTTGAAGCTCCTCGCCGGGCTCATAGAGCCGCGGAAGGGAGAGGTGATGTATGATATAGGGTCGTCCGAACCTGAGATCGGCTTATCTCCAGAAGACCCAGAACTTGGATTTTTCGAGGAAACAGTGGAAGGAGAAGCTGAATTTTATCCTAAAAACCTCGGACTCGATCACCGATCGATGGCTCGAAGAACTTTGAAAGAGATGGGCGTCTATCACCTCAAAGAAAGGGATCCTTATCTGCTCTCTTCCGGACAACAGAGGTTGGTCTCGATAGCGTCCGTACTTTCCGGCGATCCAGATGTGGTTCTTTTAGATGAACCAGTACATAGTTTACACCGAAAGGGTGAGGAAAAGATCGGCAAAGTTCTAAAAAAAACTGATAAACCAACGATACTAGCTACACATTCTTCCGATTTCGCCTATAAGTTCGCTGACGAGATCGTGATCCTTCATGAAGGAAATGTACTAACCAGTGGAAAACCCTCATCCGTCCTCTCCCAAGAAGATCTACTGAAAAAGGCGGGTGTGAGGATGCCCAGTCTGGTAAGATGGAGTAAGGCAAGATCATCCAACTCCATACCGGCTAGTATCGAAGAAGCCGTCGAGATGAAGAGGAAAATGGAGGACAAAGGATGAAAAATGGCCCCATCTCAGAGATGGACCCCCGCTCGAAATTATTTTTCGCATCTACAGTGATAATACTAGCGATAATGATACCGAAGATCATGTACCTTTTAGGACTGCTCGTACTTGTATTCCTAGTCGTGAGCGTGGGAAAAACATTGAAAAGCTGGTTTGAATATCTATCCGCACTGAAATGGTTGATCCCGATCCTGTTCTTTCTGAATCTCTTTTTCTATGCAGGTGGAGAAATGATCGAAAGTTTCGATCTCATTCTCTTCACTCTTCCGATCACCCGTGGAGGCCTCTTCACCTCTATAACCATCCTCCTGAGATTGTTTTCTATCGCCGCGGTGGCTGCCATGTTTACGGTCTCTACCGATGCGGTAGAATTAGAGACGGCTCTCACAAAATTGAAGATCCCTTGGCGATTGGCCTTTATACTCTCCTTGAGTCTGAAATTGGTGCCGGAGATCAAAAAAAGGTACAGAAAGATAAGGGAAACCCAGATCTCGAGAGGATTGGAGACTGGAGGGGGACCGATAAAAAGGGTCAAGTCGAAGATCCCGATACTGATACCGTTCATGGTCTCCGTTATAAGATACGGCTACGAATTATCCGAAGCGCTGGAAGCTAGAGGTTTCAACGATGTCGACGGAAGAACGAATTTGATCCAGCTTAAACATGGCCTTGATGATCTTTTTTTATATCTACTTTCTATCTCGATATTTTCTGTCTACTTCTATCTAAACTTTATCAGGTTTTAGAGGATAGGATCGAGGTCAAGTCTTTATCGTCTTCTCTTTCCATCTACCGGTTAAGAAATAGATGTAAGAGAGCCCGGCTATGAGGAGGTTGCTCGCGGCCATCCCGTACCAGACACCCACCACTCCTAGATCAAAACCTCCTATAAGTGTGATGTACCCCAAGGATACAGCCGGCAAAGCCAATGTAGCGGAAAGGAATATACGCAGACCCCATATCCTAAAGAGTGACAAGCCCATAGCCGGCACGGTGTGGCCAGTACCTCTAAAAGTGGAATCGAATATCCTGTAAATCCCGAAGAAAGGTATGGTGAGAGCGAATATCAGAAGGTATCGTGCTCCTTCTTCGATGACCGCGGGATCGTTTATAAATACACCGATGATCCAGGTTCTAAATATGACCATGATCGAAGCCATCGCAAACATTATCGAGAAACCAACTATTATCGCTTTCTTCACGATGGTCTCGGCTCTTTCAGTTTGCTCAGCTCCGACGTTCTGTCCCACCATCGTCATAGAAGCTGCGGCGAATCCCCAAGTGGCGAAGGTTATCACATGAACGACCCTTCTACCTATTCCGTAAGCGGCCACCGGCTTCTCTCCAAAGACCGCAACTATAGCAAACAGGAAAATAAATCCGACTGCACTTCCGGCTCTAGCTAGAGTTGCTGGAGCTCCGATCTTAAATATCTGTTTCACCCATCTGAACTTTAGTCCGAGGTCTCGGAGCGACAATTTGATTTGAACTCTATCATTGAAAAGAAGATACATACCCACTATCGCAGCTATCGTTCGTGCTGATGCCGTCGCTATAGCCGCTCCAGTCACTCCCATGGAAGGGATTGGACCTACGCCGAATATCAGTATGGGATCCAATATCATATTGAATGCCACCAAAACCCCCCTGATCAACATCGGAGTTACCATGTCCCCGATCCCTCTCAACAGAAAACGGAAAGATATGTAGGCAAATATGAAGGGCATACTCAAGAGAACGATCCTGAGGTAAGACGTAGCTAGGGGAAATACGTTGGGCGGCGTTCCCACCAATCTCAAAATCCAGGGAGCTAGAAGAAATCCAACCACGCCGGAGACGACACCTATGATCATTATGAAAGTGAATACTTGACCGGCGGCTTCGTTGGCCTTTTTACTCCCTCCAGCCCCGGTATGCTGAGAGACTAAAGAAACCCCGGCTGTCGAAAATCCCATCCCGATCGCGAGGAAAGAGAATATTACGGGCCAAGCCGCGGTCGGAGCTCCGACCTCCGCAGAGCCGAGTTTACCCAGCCAAAATGTATCGACTATATTAAATAAGGTATGCATAGCGCTTGATACCATCACCGGTATGGCAAGCACCAGAAGTGTCCTAACTATAGAACCTTCCAGTATCTCCTCTCTCCTGTCTTCCTTGCTCTTTACGAAGATCTTCTTGATGCGGTTGTACACGTCTCTTACGGCTTTAGTTGATGATCCCATATCTTATACCCGAAGGTCATTTGCATGATAGTGAAAGTGGGTCCTTTAAAAATATTTAGTGGGAAAATCACATCGTTAAGTCACAGAGATATCATCGCCGCCACAGAACCATCCAAGATTCTTTAAAGGGGCTTTTCCCTATCTCGTTGAGCTTGAGTCAAGGTTAAGATAAAAAAGAGAGGTGATAATTTGAAAGATGAAAAGAGTCTAAAGGGCAAAGTCGCTCTGATAACTGGAGCTAGCTCAGGGATCGGGAAAGCAATTAGTGAAAAACTGGCAGAGATCGGTTTTGATCTTGCACTCGCGGCTAGAGGGGTAAAGGAATTGGAAGAATTAAAAGAAAAATTGAAAAAATCTCACGGTATAGAAACTATAGTTTTACCTACGGACGTCTCGAAGCCCGAAGAAGTTGACGAGATGGTCGAAAGCATCGTCGACGAATTCGGAAGATTGGACGTTCTAGTCAATAACGCCGGCGTGATCAAATACGGGGAGATAGAAGATTTCTCTACCGCAGATTATAAACAGATTATGGAAACGAACTGCGATGGGATGTTCTACTGCACCAGAGCCGCTATCCCTCATATCGAGAAAACCGGAGGAAATCTGATCTACATCGGTAGTTTCGACGCGAATCAACCTCGTTCTTTCAACCCCGTTTACGCCGCGAGCAAATGGTGGACGAAGGGTTTCGCTCACAGTATAGAAAGCATCGTAGGAGAGGAAGGGGTCGCCGTTACCCTTATCAATCCGTCAGAAGTTCGAACAAGTATAAAGTCCCAGGACGGAGAAGAATACAAAGATAAATTCGAGCCCGGCGATGTAACGGAACCCGAAGAAGTGGCGGAAGCGGTGATCTTTGCGGTGAAGCAGGAGAAACAAACGACCGCCAGCGAGATAAATATTTTCAGGAGAGATAAATTAAGCGAATTCTTTTGAGATGGGGGGGATCAGAACACGGCCTTTCCTATCTCGTCATACACTTCCTTTCTCTTTTCGAAATAGTCACCATCCTCGAAATATATCTCCCTGTATCTCTCTATCATCTCGTCCTCGAGGAGTACTTTCATCTTGGACCAGAGCCCGTCTCTCATGTTCAACTTATCGAGATATATCTCATCGACATCTAGAGAGGTCAAAGTCTCTTTCAATCTATTCAACTCTTCAGATCTGTCGTTCTTGTGAGGGAAAAGAGGACCGATGAAAACCCATACACCTATACCTTCCTCTCTGAGAGTTTTTATCGCCGAAAGCCTGTCTGAAACGGGGGGTGCATTAGGTTCAAATTTCTCTCTAAAATCGTCATCCAACGAGGTGATGGTGAAGCCTACGTCTACAGTCATATCTGAGATAATATCGATATCTCTTTTAACGAGATCAGATTTCGTCTGGATTATGGCCGGGAAGTCGTGCCTAGATAGCTGTTTTAAACATCTTCTTGTGAGCTTGTATTCCTTCTCCGCTTCTTGATAGGGGTCGGTGACGCTGCTCAGCCTCACGGTCCCTTTGTCCTTTCTTTTCAACTCCTCGGAAAGTACCTTTGGAATATTTCTTTTCACGTCGACGAAATCACCCCAAGTACGTTCTTCTCTTATTACATAGGGCGAGTAACAGTACTCGCAGCCGTGAGAGCAGCCTCTATAAGGATTCAAAGAGTAATCCGATTCTAATTTCGAATCAGAAAGAGCATTCTTACAGTTGACCACATCGACTTGAACTCCGTCGACATCTTTCATTCCAAATTCTAATTCCAATGCCTATCCTCTCCAAATTCAAAATCTTTTTCTTCTTCATTAGAACCTTTATCGATACCAAAATCGCTCAACCTGGTCTGATAAAGAGAATCGCGCAGTACTTCGCTGTACTTTTTCCAGGTGTCTATCTTTATATCCAGACGGGTCGAGAGGTGGAAAAGTGCATCCTTTAAAGTATCGAAAGTTTTAGGCTCCTTTTTCAGAGCGTCCCTCACATGTTCCCTAACATTCCATACCCCTACGGGCATTATATATCCCGGATGAGTCTCTCTCAAGATCACAGCACCTGCTTGACGTTTCTCTCTCGATAGTTTTTCAGCAACCGCTAACCTGGCGGCGTAGAAACAACCTCCAATTTCGGCATAATCCGAGCGTCCCTCGTACCTTTCATGACTGGATATTATCGCGATGTCATCTCCATAGGGATTCCAGGCGGTGTCTGGATACCACGCCTCGACCAGTTCATAGATCCAAGTTCGGGGCAGCATCAGGATCTCCCACCTGTTGTCCAATTCCCATGTCTCGTAGACCCTGTACTCGTCGATAGGTCGGTAATCTTTCACCTCTTGCCTTAGATTCTTCCCGATTGTGTCGTCCACCGCGGTTATACTCCATCTAGTGGGAACGAACTTTCTATTCTCCTCTAAACCGAAAGAGCCGACGCTGAAAGCTCTCTGTATCTTCGAAAGGTAAACGTCTTTATCGTAAAGATTTAAAACCGCATCGACAGCCTTTAGATCGTCGTCGAAATACGCCTTATCCAACCTCTGGTCGAACTTGATCGTTCCCAGGTCCAATTTTTCTAAAGGGCCCGAAGGTCCGTAGGGTTGTACCGAATCCGAGACCTGTATCTTTCCTCCGGGCTTCTTTTTGAAAGAAGCTTCGACTTCGGCCGGCTCCTTTGAAAGGGCCATCTGCTGTGTGAAGTCTACAACCTTATCTCTACCGTCGAATTTATCCACTCGGATAGGATACTTCCCTCTCACCAGTTTCGTTCTATTCTCTACTATGTCATCGATATCTTTACCCACCCACAATTCAGGCATATCAAGTTCGCTGGTGTCGCCGTGAAAAGGCGGAACGAGAGGACCGATATCCACTTCGGGATAACCGTATCTCCCTACGAAAACACCCGGAGGAGAAGAACCCGTGATATCGGTATCATCCACCATGGACTTGGAATCCATACGGTGGTAATATTTTACCATAACTGGGCAGCGGTCCCTTCCACAGAGATTTTTGGAACCTCTACACCGGGCGCATATCTTTTTACTTTGAACGAAGTGTTCCTCGTCGGCTAGATCAACGTTCATCCGATAATTAATATGAGGAGAAGCGTTTTTAACAGTTTCGACCCTATATCTTCATCGATCACGGAGATATAGGACTATCTTCCTCGAGCTCCATCGTGTCGAGCTCTTCCTGTATTACCTCTGCCAGCGATTTTATACCTTCCTTGATCTCTTCTTCCGAGGAGTGTGTGAAATTGATCCTCATCGTGTTTTGACCACCGTCGTCCACGTAGAATGCGCCTCCGACGACGTAGGCCACGTTTTCATCTACAGCTTTATCGAACATGTCTCTTGTATTTATGTGCTCAGGTAGTTCAGCCCAGATGAACATACCGCCGTTGGGTCTGTTCCATTCGACCTCCTCGGGGAAATGCTCATCCATCGCCTCCAACATGGTGAGCCTTTTCTTGTTATAAATCTCTTTTATATTCTCGATGTGATCATCCATTATTCCCTCGGCTATGTATTTATAAGCCACGAACTGGCCGAAGGGATTCGTACATAGATCGGTAGCTTGTTTTGCTATGACCATCTTTTCGACAAGATCTTCCGGCCCGCTAACCCAGGCGATCCTGAACCCGGGAGCTAGTATCTTCGAGAAAGTTTCCAATCTAACGACTCTATCTTCGTCATCGAGCTCGATCAGATGGGGTTTCTCTTCACCTTCATACCTGAGATGAGAGTAGGGTGAATCTTCTACTACCAATAAATCATATTCAGAGGCGATGTCTAGGAGTTCTTTTCTTTTTTCTGCGGACATGGTAGCGCCCGAAGGATTCTGGAAAGTCAACACTACATAGATGAATTTAGGTAGATCTCCCTTCTTCTCGAGATGCTTCAACTTCTTCCTCAATTTATCCATGTCCATCCCGTCTTCTTTCACCTCTACTGTTTCCATGTTGGCTTCGAAAGCGCGGAAGGCGCCTGTAGCTCCAAGGTAGGTCGGTGAACCCACGATAATCGTGTCGTCGGGATCTAACATCACTTTGCTCAATAGATCGAGAGCCTGCTGTGATCCGTGGGTGATCAATATATTCTCGGAATCGACATCCATACCCCGTTCTCTCATCATCTTGGAGAGTTCCTCTCTCAAGGGACCGATACCCTCAGTAGAGCCATATTGAAGGACCTTCTCTCCCTTCTCGTCGAGGAGTTCATTTATTATTTCTCTAGTCGCTTCTACAGGGAACGCTTTCGGATTTGGCAGTCCCCCGGCAAACGAAATTATCTCCGGTTTTTGGATCAGCTTCAACAGTTCCCTAATCTCGGACCTTTTCATTTTTGAGGCCCTTTCCGAAAATTCTTCCTCGAAGTTAACCATATTATCTCATCCTGTTAGCTCTCCTACAATATTCTTTTATGATATTTCTTTCGGTCTATCTCGAGTCAATCGTCTCGTTTCTCCTTCTTCGGCTTATCTCTCACCGAGACCCCCGTAGGGGGCGTAGATTTGTCTTCGATGACCTTTTCTTTCCACCAGCCCATCTTGTAAACGACCAAAGCCACACCGCAGGCTATGACGTTACTCAAAGCCATACCTAACCAGACGCCGTTGGCGTGCAGGCTTAAATATATTCCAAACAAGAAGACCAGAGGTAGCCTGAGACCCCACAACCGGCTGAGACTCAAAGCCATCTGTTGTTTGGTGTGTCCAGAACCGCCGAGGATAGAGGTGACTCCTCTAAAAACTCCGAAGAAAGGCATCGCTAGAGCGAAGATCATCAAGAAGTCCGCTCCGGCCTTGATTACTTCCTCGTTACCCGGCATGAATACCCCTATAACGATATTTCGTAAGGCAAAGATCGTCACCGCAAATAACATCATTAGGACCACGATAGCCCAAATACCCTTCTTTGTCACTTCCTCCGCCCTTTCTTCATCATCGGCACCTAAACTTTGACCCACCATCGTACTCATAGCCATGGCTAACCCACCCATGACCAAGAATGTGATATTCAGTATCCTGTTGCCGACTCCATAAGCGGCTCCCGCAACTTCGGGATTCGGTAATCTATATATGATCGCCCACAAGATGATGAAACCTATCGAGCTGCCGAACCTACCGAGAGAGGCCGGCACTCCTATATCTAGGAACTTTTTGATCTTTGAAATATCGGGTTTCAGATAGGACAACTTCAAGTCGAGACCTAATTTCCCATTGAAGAGCAAATACATGCCTAGTAAAGTTCCGATACCTCTCGTGGAAACAGTCGCTATCGCCGCTCCCCGGATACCCAGCATCGGAAGAGGACCCACACCAAATATAAGAAGGGGATCGACGACCATATTCAAACCTACTGATACAGCGGTTATCTTCATAGGGGTTATCGTGTCTCCCCATCCCCTAAGAACAAATGTGAAAGCGAAGAACAGGAACATGAACGGTAGCCCTAAAAATATGATCTGCAGATACATGGTCCCATAGTGGGCTAATTGAGGGGCGGATTCCCCGGTGCCGGTCAAAACATCTAACATCAGCGGCGTAGCGAAGTATCCTATGATACCGACGATGATCGAAAAAACGATAGCTATGAAATACAACTGACCGGCATCTCTTTCCGCCTCTTCAAAGTTTTTAGAACCAGTATGCTGTGAGACCAAAGCTAGAGCCGCGACCCCGAACCCGATCCCCAAGGACATCATCATGAACACGAACGTCCAGGCCTGGCCTACCGCGGTCACCGATAAACGAGCGGCTTCTTTATCGGGAAGATGACCGAGCCAAAAAGTATCCACTAGGTTGTAGAGAGTTCTTAAAAAAGTGGCGATCATCATCGGCCAACCGAGTTTGAACATTACAGAGATCACGCTGCCTTCCAGCATCTCGTCTTTCCCGGGCCGTTTCATCCTATCCTTCAAGTAGGGATACACGCCCTCTCGACGCATGCCTTCCAAGATAGCTCCGGGCATCTTTAGGGCTTTTATTAGGAGAGTATACAGCCATGATATCAGTTCAATCGGCCCCCTATTCATCACTTTTCAAAATATATACAGTAGAAAAGGTATTAATAGTTTTGCGTCGTCGTACAATCATTAAGATGCTGTGATAACGTTATTAGATCCATCTGAATTCAGACCGGTGTCCCCGAGGGTAAAAATTCTGTTTGAATGTCGTATTTCTGGTCTAGCAGTTGTTTGATCTTTTTGACTCCGAGGGTCTCCGTAGCGTAGTGACCGGCAAAGATGAGAGGAATATTTAAGTCCAATGCTTCATTATAGGCTTTATAGGTACGTTCTCCAGTTATGAAAAGTTCCGCTCCGTTTTCTTTTGCTTCAGAGAGCGCCTGTCCGCCTTTGCCCGTCAATATACCGAGTTTTTTCACCTTTTCATCTTCCTGGAGGCTGTATGTTTCCGTATCCAATTTCTCTTCCAACTCTTTTGCGATGTCTCCGACCTTCCTTTTATCCTCGAACCTAGCCATTCGGGCTATATTCGTTCCGTGATACTCTAGAAAAGGATCTTCTACCTCGGCGTTTATCTTCGCGGCTAATTGAACGTTATTGCCGACTTCGGGATGCACATCTAAAGGAAGATGTGCCCCATACAAGCCAACATCGTTCCGGATCAAAGCTCGAACCATATCGTATTCCTTTCCCGTGAGTGATCGGATGCCTCCACCCCATATAAGTCCGTGATGGACGAACAGTAGATCAGCTTTGGTATCAACTGCCCTTTCCACTATATCTTTTCTCGCATCCACTGCAAAAGCTATCTTTTCGATATTAGCGGGAGAATCAACTTGGATCCCGTTCTCACTTTCGTCTTCGATCTCATCTATCGAAAGAAAGTCATCTAAAAACTTCACGATATTTGAATCGCTCATCATATATGATCTCCTTAAAAAAGGACGACGAACTACATATCCCTTTCGGTGTGGAAAGGTATTAATCGATCAGGTTTTTCCTCATCCAAAATGTTTATAACCTAATATATCTAATCACATCTCCCGAATAAGTCCCTAACGCCCTCAGCAATCACAGATTACTTGCGGGCTGAACGGGAAAAACATTCCCGATGCCCTCGCAAATTGAAAATTTACTGCGGGCGTAGTGTAGTTTGGTATCACCTAGCCTTGCCAAGGCTATAACCCGGGTTCAAATCCCGGTGCCCGCACTTTTCTATTTTTCGATTAGATCAGCTTAATGTTGTTGCTAGGAAAATAATATTCTCGAAACCGTAGATGTCGATCTCAAAAACGTCTATTCATCTATATTTATGGCAGGCGATCTTTCTACCGTAAGCCTCTATCAGATCGGGGTCTCCCTGTTCACAGACCCTATCTTTTTCAGGACATCTCGGAGCGAAGGCACACCCTTCCGGTGGATCGACCGGACTCGGGACCTGTCCGCTCAAAGGCGCTTCGACTTTTTCGTCGGGATCGGGCTGCGGGACCGATTTGAATAGCGCTTTAGTGTAAGGATGCTTGGGATCTTCAAAGATCTCACCTGTTTTGCCGACCTCTACAAGTTTACCCAGATACATGACACCCAGTCTATCACTGATAGCTCTGACCAGGTTTATATTGTGAGAGATGAACATGTAAGATACGTCGAACTTCTCTTTTGCCCTATCCAGCAGCTTCAGGATCTTTGACTGGACAGAAACGTCTAGAGCCGAAGTGGGTTCATCTAGAACGAGAAAGTCCGGTTCCAAGCACAAAGCTCTAGCGATGCAGACCCGCTGTTTTTGTCCACCGCTCAATTCGTGAGGATACCTAACCATATGCTCAGCTTTAAGTCCCATCGTATTCAAGATATCGATTATCCTCTTGACTTTTTCATCTTCCGTATCCACCATATTATGTATCTGTAAAGGCCTGCTGAGATGGTCATAGACCGTCATCTGGGGGTTCAAGGAAGCTACGGGGTCCTGAAAGACGATATTCATTTCTTTTCTCAGTTTTTTCATCTTTGAGGGACCGAATTTCGTTATCTCTTTCCCTTTGAAATATATCTCCCCTCCTGTTGGTTGGATCAATTTTAATATCGTGCGACCTAAGGTGGTTTTTCCACAGCCGCTTTCACCGACCACGCCGAGAGTTTCTCCTTCCACTACATCGATAGAAACATCGTTGACCGCTTTTACTGTTCCTTCTTTAGATTGAAAGAATTTTTTAAGATTTTGAGTTTCCACTATATTCATTCTACATCCTCCCAGAAGTGACAAGCTACGTGATGATCAGCGTCAATTTTTTCTAGTGGGGGTTTCTTTTCTTTACATATCTCTCTCGCATACTCACAGCGCGGGTGGAATCTACATCCGGAGGGCGGATTGATCAATCTAGGTACCGTCCCAGGAATGGTTTCAAATTCATCAATACTCTCCATGACTCCCGGAACGGAGTGAATCAAACCTATAGTATAGGGGTGTTTAGGATCGTTGAAAATATCGTGTACGTCCGCTGTTTCAGCTATTTGACCACCGTACATCACGGTAACAACATCACATATCTCCGAGATAACGGCCATGTCGTGAGTGATATATAGTATAGAAAGGCCCTCTTTTTCTCTCAATTCCTTGAGTACATTCAAAAATTGTGCCTGTATAGATACATCGAGTGCGGTAGTTGGTTCATCTGCGATGAGTAGATTCGAATTACAGGCCAGCATCATGGCGATCATAACGCGCTGTTTCATACCTCCGCTCAGTTCATGTGGATATTTTTCATAAACATCTTTAGGGTCCGGAAGCTTTACCCTGTCAAGTTCATCTAAAACCAACTTTCTCGCTTCCTTCTTATCATCGCTTTGGTACAGTACGATAGATTCCTTGACCTGTTCACCTGCTGTATAGACCGGGTTGAGAGAAGACACCGGATTCTGAAATATCATACTGATCTCATTTCCTCTTATTTTCTTTCTCAGGTCGTCTTCCTCCATTTCTAGTAAATTTCTGCCTTTGTATCTGATTTCCCCACCTCTGATCCTAGCATTTTTATCTAGTAATCCTAGTGTCGCCAAGCTCGTCACTGATTTACCACAGCCGGTCTCCCCTATCAGACCGTGTATCTCCCCCTTTTCGATAGAGATATTTATCCCATCCAATGCCTTGACCGTGCCTTCTTCAGTTTCAAAATCGAGTTTGAAATCCCTTATTTCAAAAAAGGGAGCATTTTTCTTAACCATCTATGACTCCCCCTGTGTCATAGGATCTAATGCATCTCTCAAGCCATCGCCCATAAAGTTAAAGCCTAAAACTGTCAAAACTATAAAAATTCCAGCAGCCGTGACCACATGGGGTTGCCACATCATATGTTCCGCGCCCTGTTTCACTATCAAACCCCACTCGGGTGTAGGTGGTTGAGCTCCAGTTCCTAGATAACTCAGTGCTGCCGAGTAAAGCAGAGCGGAGGGCATCATTATAGTGGCGACGACGATTATAGAGGGTAAAACGTTAGGTAAAAGATACCTGAAGATTATGCTTAATCTACTCTCACCTATAGCTTCAGCCCCCTCTATATATCGTTCCTGCTTGACCGTCAAAACTTCTCCTCTAGTGACCCTTGCAAATCTGGTCCATAAGATCAAACCTGTAGCTACGATTACAGGGGTCATACCCTCGCCCAATGAGGTTGACAGAGCTACCGCGAAGATTATCACCGGAAAAGCAAGGAAAGCGTCCACAACCCGCATTATTAACTCATCTACCCACCCACCAAAGTATCCAGCGACCAAACCTAGAGGGATGCCGATCCCACCGGCGATCCCCACGATCAAAAATATAAGCATCAGAGCATATCTTGTCCCGAATACGATCCTTGAGAACACATCTCTGCTAAGATAGTCAGTTCCCAAAAGATGTTCAGAAGAAGGTGATTCATGTTGCTCCCCGGCTTCTGTATCGGTCGGGGAATATGGTGCTATGAATGGGGCAAAGATAGCCATGATTATTAGAGTGAGGACTATTGCTCCTCCAAATAGAGCTAATTTATTTCTCTTGTATCTTAACCATACCAACGATAGTTGGCTCGTCTTCTTCTCTTTTAGATCGTTAAGTTCTTCCTTGATATCCACCTTCTCAGAGCCAAAATAAGAGCCCTCTTCAGACATCTAAACACCCCCCTCCTCCTCAGTTCTAGTTATATCGATTCTAGGATCCACGAAGGTATACCCGATATCCGCGACGGCATTAGCGACTACGGCTAAAAAGGTTATGAACAAGATAGATCCCTGGACTAGAGGGAAATCAAACTTGTTTACACCCATCAATATAAGCCTTCCCATACCAGGTAAGTTGAATATCTGTTCCGTGATCATCGCCCCCCCAAATAACCAAGGTATCCTCATAGCAATTATAGTGACGACAGGTATCAATGCATTCCTAAGACCATGTTTGATTATGACTACGTATTTTTTTAACCCCTTGGTCTCTGCAGTTTTAATATAATCTTTATTCATTACATTGAGCATACTAGAGCGTGTCAATCTAGAGACTATCGCCTGCAGACGCAGTCCTAATACAAATGCGGGGAGTATCAAAGAATAGTAACCCTCATAGCTTGCGGGAAATAGGCCCCACCGCATCGAAAAATAGAGCAGAAAAATCAAACCGACCCAAAAACTTGGTGCTGATCTCCAAAATAACGCTTGTACTGTAGCGATATAATCGAGGATAGTATTGTGCTTCAATGCTCCGATGACACCCATCGTGACTCCCAGTATTATAGAGATCAACAGTGCTGTAGCCATGAGTTGGACCGTAAGGGGTAGACGAGCTAGAATCAATTCACCAACCGGTTCTCCATATCGGAAAGATGTTCCTAGATCACCTTGAATTGCGTTCTTCATCCAGTTGAAATACTGCTCGTATAGAGGGGCATTTAAACCATGTTCCTCATTAAAGCTAGCTATCTGTTCTTGACTAGCTTTCGCCCCTAATATTCTTCTCGCAGGCTCGACCGGCCCTACATGCATCAGAGAAAAAGCCACAAAAGAAGCTATAAAGAGTACTGGGACGCTCCTTATTATCCTATTGATAATAAAACGCTTCCTGTCGCTTTTTATGTATTTTTCTAACATACAGCTGCTTCCTCGCTATTTAAAATAAAATAAAAGGAAAGGTTTTAGGATTTATTCCAGTTCCCAGTCCTGTACACATACAAGGGGGCCTGCTCCCATGAACGTGTTCCAAGAGTCCTCTGGCACGGTCAACGATTCGTGATAAGCTCTAGGTTCCTTGTTAGTATACATCATGTACACCCCCATGTCGTCTTCCACCAGTTTTTTCTGAGCGTCCTTGTACAGTTGGTTTCTCTCGTCAGAGTCTGTTTCTGAATTAGCCTGATTTATCAGATCGTTGTACTCGGTGTTGTTATACCAACCTGCATACCAATTCCAGTTTGAAGTGGACATGATATAATTCATCAGGGAATAGGCGCTGGCACTACCGGACCACCCAGAATAGCTCAAAGGTGCGTTACCATTTTCTACTTCCGTTAAATACTGACTCCATTCCATTGTGACCAATTCTATATCGAATCCTGCCTCTGATACTTGTTCTTTGAGTATCTGCATCTCGTCCGCCCTTTCATCGTTTGGAACGTAAAGCTCCGTACTCAGACCGTCCGAATAATTTGCTTCTTCTAGAAGACTTTTAGCTTCATCGATGTCCTGTTCATATTTCATCATGTCTGCATGTGCGACATGGTCGGGAGGTATCGGTGATCTAGTGTTGTCAGCCAGTTCTTTTGTTTGGACCTCTTCTATTATGCCGGGAGTATCAATGGCATAAGCCAAAGCCTTTCTAACCTTTTTGTCAGTGAATGGGGAGTCTCCTTTCTGCTTGAAACGTAGGAGATTGTGTCCCATCGAGGAATAGGTGCCCGTCTTCACGCTGTCAACATCTTTCAAGTTATGAAAGTTCGATGGTTTTATCCTTGCCATGTAGTGCATTTCTCCATTCCTCAGCTGAGTTACGGCGTTGGTCTCGTCTCCGAAGAAGGTGAATTCGATTTTGTCTATATTCACTTCGCCTCTCTCATAGTTGTCAGACTTCTCGAACAATACTTTTTCTCCTTCTTGGTATTCCTTGAATTCGTATGGCCCAGTACCGATCAGTTCCTCCTCGAATTGATCCCATCCGTTCTCGGTGATATAATCCTTTGGAACGATATTCATATCGAAACCTTCTTTCCTGAGGAGCGGTATATCCGGTTTCTTCATGTGTATCTTGACAGTGTAATCATCGGTCGCTTCGACTGACTCTACAGAACTGAAGTCCGCTTCCCTTGGGGAAATCGGGGCATCTTCTAGATCCGTCTTGTTCATTATCGTTCGAAGTGTGAAAACGACGTCATCAGCCACAAGTTCTTCGCCATTGTGGAATTTTATACCCTCTTCTAGTTCAAAAGTATAGGTCTCGGCATCGTCGCTGACCTCATAGCTATCTGCAACCGCTCTACCGTCTGCATTCGTTTCACCGTCCGGATTGTTTCTTACAAGCGGGTCAAAGATCTGCATGAAGATATAGTCCGAGTATACGTCCGTATAGGATATCGGATTCATAGACGCAGGTTCTTTGCCCATTCCTATAACTACAGTGCTTTCGTCACCTTCATCAATACAGCCAGCTAATGCTAAGGAAGAAAGTACCAGTGCTCCGACAATCACTACAGTCAAAATCCTTCTTTTTTTCTCCAACATATTCTATACTCACCTTGTATCGATTGGTATGTTTTTTGATTATTTAATTTTTTTCCATTTGAGAAATACTCAAAGAGGAAAAAAGTTGGATTTTTGCTGGGATACCGAAAACTAAAGAACAATTATAAAAGCGATCATCCGTTGTAGATGATACACATGGAGAAAACAACCAAGCTGATGATAATAACCGGGATCATCATCTTCGGCTGGGCGGTATTGATAACAGGGATCATAGAAGCCCCGGCTTTTGTCTGGCTCATATTTGCTATTATCACCATCATATTCTATATAGCAGCTACAGGACATACATTTAGAAGAAGGAGAGACTCTCTCGAGGATGTGATGGATGACATGGAGACTTACATGGAAAGAAGGGCAGAGTCAGAACTCGGCGAGGGAGAAAAAGAAAACTCTTCTGAAGAACAGGAAGATGAGGATGAATACGATTTTGGTGACGACATCAAAGTTATCAAAGAATGACTATATTGGCAGACCTAAAAAAGATTTTAATACAACCACCTCCTCCGGAAGATTGTCGATAAGATGATTTTGGAAAGCCTTGAGGAGCGTGAAGAGCGGAAAAACGAGTTTTCAACAGGAGGGAACACTCATGACAGATAGTGAGGAGATAATGGAATTGACGGAGAAGTACGGCGCAAAAAATTACGATCCTTTACCCGTGATCATCTCAAAGGCCGAAGGTGTTTGGGTCGAAGATGTCGACGGAAATGAATACATGGACATGTTGAGCGCTTATTCCGCGGTCAGCCACGGCCACTGTCATCCAGATGTTGTAGAAGCGCTTCAAGAGCAGGCCGAAGATGTAACTTTAACTTCTCGTGCCTTCATGAACGATCAGTTGGGTTACTTTTACGAGAAAGTTGCAGAGATAACCGGGAAGGAGAAAGTTCTGCCTATGAACTCCGGTACGGAAGCGGTGGAGACCGCGATCAAAGCCGCTCGAAGATGGGGGTATTTTGAAAAAGGAGTTCCCGAGGGGGAAGCCAAGATAATAGCTTTAGAGAACAACTTCCACGGTCGCTCGACCACCGTGATCTCGTTCAGCACTAGAGAGAAGTACACCAAAGGATACGGTCCTTTCACCCCAGGCTTCGAAACAGTACCTTTCGGAGATATCGAAGCATTGGAAGAAGCGATAGACGAGAACACCGTCGGCTTCTTGATGGAGCCGATGCAGGGTGAAGGCGGCATCGTTATCCCGCCTACTGGCTATCTGAGCGAGGCGAAGGAGCTGTGTGAAAAAGAGGACGTGCTTTTCATCGCCGACGAGATCCAAACAGGTTTAGGCCGAACGGGTCAGATGTTCGCCTGTGACTGGGAAGACGTCGAGCCCGATATCTACATCCTAGGCAAAGCGCTGAGTGCCGGAGTCTATCCCGTCTCAGCGATAGCCGCCGATGCAGAGGTGATGGACGTTTTCAACCCCGGTTCCCACGGTTCAACTTTCGGCGGAAATCCGCTAGGTGCGGCCGCAGCAGTAAAAGCCATAGAGGTCATACAGGAAGAAGATTTTGTTGAAAATTCCCGAGAGATGGGCAGGTATTTCCGCAAGGAATTGAAGAAGATCGATAACTCGCTCATAAAGGAAGTGAGAGGAAGAGGTCTGTTCATCGGTGTTGAACTGAAAGAGAACGCTAGACCCTACGCAGAAGAGCTCAAAGAGGAGGGTATCCTGGTCAAGGATACGAAGAAAACAGTTCTCCGATTCGCTCCTCCGCTGATGATAACGAAAGACGAGATCGATTGGGCCTTGGAGAGGATACGAAAAGTGCTGTAGCTACTATTCAGTATTTTTTAGTCACCTGTTTGGAGATCAACTCGAGACCATATTTCGATCCTAGAGATCCACCTACCGCGGTTATACCCCAAAACCATACCAACCTATCTAGAAATACTGCTGTAGCTGCGACCCCGGGAGGCACGCCCACAAATATGAACACGGATATCATCCCACCTTCGTATATTCCAAGATTTCCAGGAGTTGCAGGGATCATCAAGAGCATCAGACCTAAACCTATCGCTATCACTATGTTAGCAAATCCAATACTGTGCCCAAAAGCTGCTAGAAGTATGAAGTACTTCAAAATCGTTAGGCCTTTCCTCCCTACCGATAAACTCAAACCCTCTGCGAACCTTTTTCTGTCCGCGAGGCTTTCCCTAAGATTCTTTCGAAAACTCTCGTATCTTTCGAAAACATGATCCCGATACTTATTCAGCCTTTTGATCTTTGTAAAAAGGAAATCTATAACCTTGTGCATTATCTTCATATCGAAGTATATCTCTACGATAACAAATATGATGAGCGAGCAAACCAGCAAAAAGATGAGCAATATCGTGTAGATCCACACCGGGGGGCTCTTCAACACCATCAGTAAAATCACGGCGGTGAAGACTATCACCATGTCGACGATGAACTCTAGAATAAGATCGGTGCTTATACTCGCTAATCCCTCGTTGACCTTGATCTTGTACTTCCTTTTCAAAAGGTAGATCCTACCCGCTTCGCCTCCCATCTTGAAGACCGGAGTCAAGTTATTCATCGCCTGTCCGACGAACATGATCTTGAAAAGATCCCATCGGCTGACCTCGGGGTTGTTTTTCCTAACGAAGATGCCCCACCTCGTGGACCATAAAAACATACTCAATATTATGATCCCCACAACCAATACATAATAGAAAGGATTCATCTGAAATATAGATCCGATTATCTGATCGAATCCGACTATAGAGAAGATTAGGATAACTCCGAGGATCCCGGCAACAAGCATCCCGATTACTTCTAAGACCTTTCTTTTCATTATACTCACGGTGAATGAACGGATGTTTAAAAGGTTTTATCAGGTCTACTTTTCTGGTTTTTCAAAGCATCCGCTCGAAACCTACCAGACCTGCGAAGGCGATCAAAGACAATATCAGGAGACCATAACTATACGACCCGGTAAAAGCTATCACCACTCCGACGCTGACCGGACCCATCACACCGAAGGTATTGGCTATACCGTTCATAAGTCCCGTGGCGGAACCTAATTCTTCTCCACTTATATTGTTCTGGAGCTTGGTGAAGAATAAAGGTGGAGCTAGCTGCCCTGTTAGGAAAACGAGAAAAAGAAGAAAGATAGCGGTCATAGCGCCCTCGATAGGAGAAAAAGTAAGAACGATTATCATGAGTCCCGAGGTCAATAAAGAGAACATGATGATCTTGTTCGAATTCCCCTTAAGGTCACTTACCCAAGAACCTATCAACATCCCGAGTATCGCACCTATATAAGGTATAGCGGCAAGATAGGCATTGTTCCCTAGATTCAATCCGGTTGTCTGTTCAAGATATGAAGGTACCCAAAGTGTAGTTCCCCAAAAGAGGGTGTTGACCGCGGTGAAACCGACGGTTACCTGTTGGAAATCTCTATCCTTCAATAGTTTTTTAGAGGACTTCAAAATATTTCGATCATCGACTTCATCCTCTTTTCTGTTACTGCTCTTTTCTGAAGGCGTATCCGTGATGAATAGAAATATAGGTAAGACGAGTAAAAACCCCAAGAAAGCGATCAGATAAAAAGAATATCGCCATCCCGTGGAACGTATGACGGGGCCCATAACGATAGGCGCTAGTGCGATCCCCAAGGGGGAGCCCACCATGAATATCGAATTCGCTCTTCCTCTGGTTGCTTTACCGAACCACCCCGCTATCACTTTTGTCGCGATCGGATACATGACACCCTGGGAAAGGCCCAAAAGTACGCGGGAGAAAAGGAAAAGTATGTAGTTATCGCCTAAGAAAGCTCCTAGAAAAACCGCTATGGAACATCCCGTCATGGAAGCGACCAGTATCACCTTCGGTCCGTATTTGTCGATGTTCGGACTGAAAAATATGTTCGAGAAACCGTAGGGGATGAGGAATATACCCATCAGAACACCTCCGAGGAAACCCTGTTCCGCCTTCGACCACACGAGTTCATCTCCGATCTCTTCAAGAGCCACGGAAGTGCTCAGCCTACCCATGAAAGCTACAAGGATTGTAAGGAAGAGGATCGCTAAAATCAACCATCTGTATTTTGAAGTCAGACCTATACCGAGTTTATCTCGCTTTGAAGCCATTTTGGACTGGAGTCAGGGCACTCACTGTTTAAGTTTTTGGTTCTATACCTAGTTTTGAAGCGATCGCTGTAAAGTAGAGAAAAGAAATTTAAAGAAAGCTCTTGTTCGATTGACACCGTTGAAATAGAGGCTCCAAAAACCGGTGGTTTTGTTAGATGTCCTCAGATGGTAGATCGATAAGAACTCAAAAAAACCTAGCTGTGAGAGCCATCCCTAAGATCCTATCAAAACTAGGACTGGTGGACCAGAAGAGAGGTACCGACGCTTTCAGTTTAGCATGGCCCGTTATATTAACCGGCGGACTGAGGGTGGCGCTGAGACTGACCGATTTTCTCATGGTCGGTATAGCTATAGGGTCTGCTGGCTTAGCCGCTCTCGGTTTCGGGTTCCAATTCTTTTTCATCGGATTCGCTTTAGCACTTGCTGTCTCCAGCGGGACTATAAGTTTAGTATCGCAGCACTACGGTGCTGGAGATCACGAAAAGGCGAACTTTGTAATCAAACAGTCGATCTGGGTCGCGGTGATCATCTCGCTGCCGCTCATGACCGTCACGTGGTTCTACGCTGAACAGATGATAGCTCTTCTCGGGGCGGAACCTCACGTGGTAGAGATGGGAGGTGCTTATCTAAGAATACTGATGGTGGGTCTTCTATTCCGATTCTTCTCCATGGTTTCCGCTCGGGGTTTTGCGGGGGCTGGAGACACTGTAACGCCCATGTACCTGCAGGCTTTCGGTGTGCCCTTCAACGTAATTCTCAACTGGCTGCTCATATTCGGAGTATGGAGATTCCCAGAGCTCGGTGTCTTCGGCGCGGGTCTAGGAACTACGATAACGAACCTTTCCGTTTCTACGATCTTTTTGATACTTTTACTCTCCAACAAGTACAAGGTGAGTCTGAATTTAAGAGGGAAACAATGGGATTTTACTGTAGTTAAAAAATTGTTCACCGTTTCTCTTCCTCTACTCGGGATGAGGATGGCGAGGACTTTGGGGCGATTCCCGTTCCTTTGGATACTGGCAAGCTTTGGAACGGGAGCGGTAGCGGCGTTCCAAGTCGGCCGAAGAGTTCAGCTCATGGCCATGCAGCCCGCGTGGGGATTCGGGACCGCAGCTAGCACTCTTGTGGGCCAATCATTGGGGGCAGAAAAAGAAGAAGAGGCAAGACTCTACGGTTGGGACACTTTGAAGGTTGCGGCCGCGGTGATGCTTCCCATGGGTCTGATCATCGCCATATTCGCGGGTCCGATATCCGATATTTTCGTGGATGAACCCAGCGTCATCTCATTGAGCAAATTGTTCATCTGGGTGAACGCATTAGGCGTCCTAGGATATGCGATAAACAGGATAATGCGGGGATCGCTGAGAGGGGCCGGTGATACCAGATGGCCTTTCTACGGCAATCTCGTCGGCATGTACGGCTTTATGCTCCCGGTTTCCTACGTGTTCGGGATAGTTTTGAATTTCGGTATCTGGGCTATCTTCGTGGGTCTTCTAGGCAACCTGTTCATACCGGCACTCATAAACCTCTTCAGATTCAAAACTGGAAAGTGGAAAGCGGTGAGTAGAAATTTGAGAGAGGTATAGTGAGCGCTCAAACACTTCATATCAATAGAAATTCCACCGCAACCCAGAAAATAAAAATCACACTCAGACCCAACACGAAGTATAGGGGACTCCCTTCCTTATCTTTCGGTAGAACGTCCCTGCTTACTAAAAATAGAAGGATACCCAAAGCGAAGGCGAGTACAGCTCTTTCATGTACCTTACTTATCTCGATCAGGACACCTGCAAGAGTACCGATCAAGATAGAGCTCGATAGAAGATATTTATCGAAAGTGCTGCCTGAGATCTGATGGAGGTTTTCCATAGCTATGGTGGAAGCGAGCGTATGTATAAGAAAGGGAAGTACGGTCAAAAATCCCAATATGGGTCTCAGATTGATTATCGCTACAAGTACGAATCCCTTGACGGAATGGTCTATGAAGAATCCGATCACATGAAGGTGATAGATATCTTCTTCTAGCGTGGTCTCGTCCTTGACATGTTGGTAAAGGTACTTTTCGGAAAGGAAGAAAGAGGCGAAACCTATGAGCATCAACGGGTAGACATGAAGGTTAGATTGGTCATGAACTACGTGGGGCAAAAAGACCAGAAAGATAGTGGCGAGAAGAGAACCTCCACCGAGGCTCAGCCAATTTATGTGAGCGCGTTCGATGAGGGCAGACAATTTTTTACTTTTGAGATGGATGGAACTGAGCAGCAAGGCGAAAAGTATCAAAGCGATCTCCGGCCAACCTACTCTCATCAAAAAATCGAAAAAGAGTATGATTGATAAATTTAACTAATTTAGGAAGAAATTATAAACTCATCGTTTTGCTTCCCAGGATGTTAGACCGGTAAAAACTCGGAAGCCGAAAGCGTTTTATAACTATGGTAAGCTAAGAGAATAGGTAGAATACCATGATGCCAGGTGGCGGAAATCAAAAACAGATGAAACGCATGATGAAAAAGATGGGGCTGGATAGTAAAGATCTAGATGCTAAAAAGGTGATCATCGAAACTGAAGAAAAAAAACTCGTCTTCGACGGGCCTCAGGTCGTCGAGATGGATATGAAGGGTCAGCATATATTCCAAGTGATCGGTGAACCGCAGGAGAAAGCCTTAGAGGGCAAAGTGCTCATCCCCGATGAAGATATAGAGATGGTCGCTGAACGCGCCGGTGTTTCAGAAGACGAAGCAGAAGAAGCGTTGAAGGAAGCCGACGGTGAACCCGCGGAAGCTATCATAAACCTCCAGTCGTGATTTCAGTTCAAAAACTTACTTGATCTCAGCTTCCCTGAGCCAATCGGGATTTTATAGTCATAAAAGCCCGGGAAGCGGCCTTTTTAATCTCTTCATCTTCCTCATCTAACAGTGGTTTTAGTTCTTCTAGAGACTCTTCCCGAAATATGCCAGTTATCGCAAGTTCGTTCAAGGTCAAAGCAGCATTTTTGCGGATCTCCTCTTTTGAAGCATCTAGTAATTCGTTCACTGTAGATATCGATGACTCCGTACCTAGTCCATTTTCGGCTAAAACGCCCAGAGCAAATAATGCATGGTCCCGGGCCTCACATTCATCTCCTTCAAGTACCTCTATCAGTGGCTCGAGGGAAGATGCATCGTAGACTTCCTTGGAAGCAAGTATGCCTAGAGCAAAAGTCGCGTGGTTCTTGACTTCTTCGGAGTCGTCCTTCAGAGCCTTATTCAAGGGATCGATGGACGAGCGAGCATATATGTCCTGTTGGGCTAATTCTGCCAGTGTCAAAACCGCACAAGACCTGATCTCTTCGTTTTCATCGGTCAACAATCGATTCACTTCTTCGATAGAAGATTCTTTCCCTATGCCTTTTTTTGCAAGGAGATACAGAGTCCAGATAGAATTCAAACGGAGGTTATCCTCTTCCTCTTTCAGTGCCTCATTCAGATAACTTATCGAAGAAGAAGAACAGAAACCTCTTTCCGCCAAAACACTGAGCGTGTCCAAAGCCTTTTGCCTGATCTTCTCGACCGGGTCTTCGACCAGGGCGTTCAAAGCGTCGATCGTCGGAGAAACGTCTCTACCCTTGGTCGCTAATCTTTCAACGATCATCATACCGAAATAAGCTACATATAGATCATCTTCGAGTAGATGTTCTAACGGCTCGATTGGAACATCTTTTGTACCTTGATCAACTACATTCTTCAAAGCTCTAGCCGCATCCTCCTTCTCTTCCCCGTTTTTTATCGCGTCGATCAACCCTTCGGCATCTCTTTCTTTTCTCATCCGTTCAATATCGACCATAATAAAGACCTACCATCAAGAGGGTGTTTTAAACAGCTTCTTTTATCCTTTCTTTAACGAACTCTTCATCCAACTGGCTGAGGAAGCGCCCCAGTCTTGGGCCTTTGCTCTTCCCTAAAAGTATCTTATAAAAGGAGCGGAAAGCCTTCCCTTTACCTATATCGACTTCATCCGCGCTTTCGTGAACGAGTTTGTGGAGTGGATCGGGTTTCCACTCGACATCCTCTAGATCGGACAGATAACGTTCTAAAAACTCAATCTCATCTTTATCTAGAGCTATTTCCGGGATCTCTTCCTTTAAAGAAAACTTGACCATATCCGGTGCGTAGGTACTCAACCAGAATTTTACGTTCTCCGCTCTTTCCTTCAATCCTTGATAGTCTTCAGACCTATCTTCATCTATCAAGTCGGTTTCTTGCGCTACTCCCCATATCTCTTCGTAATCATCATAGATCTGTACTAGATTTACCAGGTGTCGATAAGGAACCCTTTGAGGTTTTTTCTCCGGTACATCATCGACTTGAGACAACTCGTAGGTCCGGGCTTTGTCTCCTCCGCCCTCTTCGAAATAGATTTCCTCGTATTCGTCATATTCGTCCATCAGATCCAGGAGGCCTAAACCTGGATCAAAGTCTATCTGTGTGTTCGGCTTGCTCTTCATTATCAAGAATCTCACGGCTTCCGGCCCGATCATGTTTGTCGATTCTTCGACGGTCACTACAATACCTTTAGAAGAAGACATCGGACCCTCTCCCTTGAGGTGGACCCACTCATAGATCACGGGATGTGGAGGATCATCTTCCAAAATATCTTCCATGATCGCTTTACCGGTGTCCCAAGATCCGCCGGAGGCGGCATGATCTTTGCCGAAAGGTTCACAATCTACACCTAATATCTTCCAGCGCGCGGGCCAATCGCACCTCCAAGGCAATTTTCCATCATCTTTTCTTATATCGGCCTCGCCTTCGTGCCCGCAGTCACATTCATACTCGACATAGGGTGAATCAACTTTTACAACAGTTGCAGAACCCAGCTTTCCGCACTCGCTACAGAGAGGATTATAGGGATACCAACCATCGGGCAGCTCTCTTCCGGTCTTCTCTTCTATTATCTCTCTTATTTCCTCTTTTGAATCCAAAATCTTCTCTGTAACTGCCTCGTATTCCCCCTCACGATACATCCTGTCCGCGCGTTTTACCTTTAGCTCCACTCCGAGCTCTTTCATACTTTCCAAAAACGGCTTTAGATAATGCTCTGAATAATTTTCATGGTTTCCACAGGGACAGGGTATCTCGCTAAGCGGCTTCCCGATATGCTCTTCATACTCCTCGTCCAAAAAAGGATATAACTTCCTTAAGGGATCGAAGGAATCGACTATCAAAACGAGCTCTCCTTCGGAACTCCTTTTTATAGCTTCTCCGGTCAGGACCTCTTTCAATCCACCGAGATGGATCGGTCCCGAGGGAGCGACTCCCGTAGCTATCTGGGGGTTTGAAGGTAGTCCTCCCGCTTCGACGTCAGCCCAGTGCATCTATATGACCTTCACTTCGATTCATCCGATTATCTGTGCTCTTATCAGGCCGCGAAGCGGTATCCCTAGGACTTCGTCCCTACCGTCTTTGTTCACAGCTACGGTACACAGCACTACTTCGGCACCCATCTCTTCCAGATCACTGACTGCACCCTCCATAGTTTCTCCAGTATTAATCACGTCATCCACTATAACGATCTTCTTGTCGGAGACCCCGGCATAATTAGAGGCCAGCGTTCCGCCTCTTTCTTTACGCTCTTCCTGTGGAGGCCTGTAGACAGCTAATTCCCTTCCTAACTGGTCGGAGATCAACACGGCCGGCGGGATACCGTTGACAGCTATACCTACGATCGTATCTACACCGGTCTCCATCCTGTTCATCTCTTCCAGGATTATATCCGAAAAAAGGCTAGCGAGTAAATCGAGACGACCTCCGAAGACACCGATAGATCTCCATCCTATCTTCACATCGCTGGGAGGTGTTTCCTTTTTCATTTCATGGGTCAAGAGCCAAGTCACGGTGTCGGGAGAAACGTTGAGCTCACTGGCTATCTCCTTCTCCTTATAACCTTTCTCCTTATACTCTTTGGCCTTCTCGACCAAGTTCTCTATCCCTGTCATCGTCTCACGTCCTACCTGAATCGAACCGTCATTATTTAATATTGTGGTATTTGAGGGGAGGGTAAAAAATAAGAGGGAGCGGAGGATTCGCCCATCCATGAAGATCAGCATCATCGGTACCGGATACGTTGGGTTAGTGAGCGGTGTCGGCTTCGCGGACAAGGGGCATGAAGTGACCTGTGTCGATATAGACGAGGAAAAGGTCGAGAAGATAAATGCCGGTAAACCGCCGATATATGAAGAAGGTCTAGAGGAACTGCTGGAGAAGGTTGTAGGGTCAGGTAAATTATCAGCTACGACCGACATCGAAAAGGCGATCAAAAAAAGCGAGATCACTTTCATCTGCGTGGGAACACCTTCAAGAGAAGACGGAAGTATAGACACTACTTACGTGGAAAACGCGGCGGAGGACGTTTCTAAAGCCTTGGACAAAAAAGACGGATACCACGTAGTGGTGGTCAAGAGCACTGTAACTCCGGGCACGACCGACGGTGTCGTTAAAGAAAAACTGGGATCGAGTGGTAAGAATGTAGGAGATGACTTCGGTCTCGGTATGAACCCAGAGTTTTTGAGAGAGGGGGTCGCCCTGAATGACTTCTTGAACCCGGATAGAGTAGTCATCGGAGGCTGGGACCAAAAGAGCAGAGAGATGATCGAGAAGGTTTACGAGAGTTTCGACGCCCCTAGACTGGTCACGGATATACGCACAGCTGAGATGATAAAATACACTTCGAACGCGTTACTCGCGACCAAGATTTCCTTCGCCAACGAGATGTCTAGGATCTGCGAGGAAGTGGGTATAGACGTTTACGACGTGATGGACGGCGTTGGTTTGGACCACAGGATAAAAAGGGATTTTCTGAACGCGGGTCCCGGTTTCGGAGGGAGCTGTTTTCCGAAAGATGTCAAAGCCGTCAAAAATCTGGCTAACGGGAAAGGTATAAAAACCGAGATACTCGACTCCGTTCTCGCGATCAACAGAGAGCAGCCCCTCTACACCGTCGAGATACTCGAACGGAAAATGGATCATCTGAAAGACAAACGGATCGCGGTACTGGGCCTGACCTTTAAAGGAGGGACCGACGATATCAGGGAGACTAGGGCGCTCCCCATGGTCAGGAGTTTGCTGAAGAAAGGCGCTGACGTGGTCGGCTACGACCCGGAGGGGATTGAGAATTTTTCAAAGCTGCTCGACGGAAATGAGATCGATTACGCCGAGAGCATAGAAGACGCCTTGATCGATGTCGATGCGTGCATCATACAGAACGATTGGGAGGAATTCAAAGAGCTTAACAGCGAAGACTTAGACCGGATGAATAACAAAGTGGTGCTGGACGGAAGGAGAGTCTTGGACGAAGAAGAATTGGGCGAAGACATCGTCTATCTGAGCGTGGGGAAAGGACGGGTCGATTAAGTTTATTAACCTCCACAGAGATGTGAGTCCGATGGTCGAGTTCAAAAAGATCCTCTGTATAGTCGGTGTGATCCTCATCATATCGGCACCGCTGATCTCTATCGCCTCGGAAACCGGAGGAGGACAGCCGGTCGTAGGAGGATATGACGATTATGAGAGAACGGTCGAAAGAGGGGAAAAAGCCACTTTCAACTGGACCGTGGAAAGAAGGGAAGACGTCGATCATACTGTCACCGTGGAGACCGAAGGTTTTGAAGACGTGGAAAATAAAATCAGCCCCTCGTGGTTCATCTTAGACGAGGAAGAGCCGAACAAGATCGTGACACTCACGGTAGAACTGCCGATGTTTCCCGACACTGACCAAGTAGAAGGTTCTGTGAATTTCTCTTTTCATAGAGGAGGCGAACCGGTGGATCACGAGGTAGAAAACATAACTATAGATATAGGAGGCCTACCGGATCAAGCTGACGCGAACACGCTCGTAGGTGGATTTAGAAATCCTCTGCCTTCACCTCTTGACGGGCCGATCGGTGCTTTCTTGTTGAATCTCCTGATATGGTTTTCTATCGCGGTCGCCGGCTTTTTTCTGATCACTCCATTTCTTCATCATCTTGCAAAAAAGACCGAAACGGATCTAGATGATATTCTGGTAAAGATGATCAGAAGACCTCTATTGCTATTCATTTTCCTGTACGGATTCATACACTCTCTTATCAGGTTGGATCTTCCGTTCGAGATAAGAGCGACTTTTTATCAATTATATTCGCTTTTAGCTTTGGTTATAGGAGCATATATTGTATACCGGATAGTGGACGGGGTGTTAGATGAGATCTCCTTCAAACGAGGAGGAGAATCCACGCCCTTCGCCAACGTGTTAAAACCTATCTTTGAGAAATTGACCTTGATCGTGATCCTGCTTGCTGTATCGGTGATCGGCTTGAGCATCCTCGGTATAGAGGTGACCGCACTCCTCGCCGGTGCCGGAGTGTTAGGTTTGGTGGTTGCCTTTGCTGCTCAAGACACTCTTTCAAACTTCTTCAGCGGGATGCATCTGCTGTTGGACCGGCCCTTCACGATTGGGGATGTGTTGGAACTAGAGAGTGGTGAGTACTGCAGAGTGGAAGATGTAGGGATGCGGAGCACGAAACTATACAATATAAGGGAACACGAGATGATCGTACTTCCCAACAACTCGATAGCAAACCAACAGATCAAAAATCTGGCAGAGCCGGACACAAAGAAAAGGCTCGCTATCAGGATCGGGGTGGCTTATGGCTCTGACATAAAAAAGGTCAAAGAGATACTTTATGACGTTATCGAAGATCAGAAAAGCGTTATCACCGATGAGGAAGAATTAGAACCGGCGGTCATGTTCAGCGATTTCGGAGAATCTAGTCTCAAATTCACTCTCCGTTTTTGGATAGATGATTATCTCGAGCAGTGGAATGTGGCGAGTAACATCAGAGACAGGATCGACGAGGAGTTCAGAGATGCGGAAGTTACTATTCCATTCCCACAGCGGACGGTATGGTTGAAAGAGAAAGAGGACGAATAGTGTATTGCTTAAATACCGGATAGAGAAGAATCTTTATTAACCCCTTTAACCCTTCTTACTACTGCGTAGAATGTACCCCCGCCCTCTTGCTTTTGGGATATATATGAAAAGAAACGGTTTTTTTTCGGTCTTAGTGGAGGAAAAAGATGGCTTTTGAGATGACAAAAAGGTATTTTGTTTTGACTTTGGCTATTTTACTGGTGAGTTCGAGCTTTGCAACCACTCTAGGCTTCGTTGGTGAAAATGAAGAGACTAGGACAGCTCATGTAGAGATAAATGGGTTGAACGATCTAAGCGTGATAAGAGATGTGGGAGGAAAGATCATAGAGAGGAAAGGAAAATACGTCTTGGTGGAAGGTACTTCCTCGACATTCTCTTTTTTAGAGGCTAGAGGTATGAAAGTCAAAGTTATCGATGAGATCGATCAAAAACCGATTAACAACACCGAGCCGGAAAAGCAGGCGGGCTACCCTTTTGCAGATCATTATCCCAGTGTGAATGAACTGTATTCATGGTACGATAATCTGACAAATACCTATCCCGATCTGGTCGAAAAGCACCATTACGGGAACTCCTGGAAGGGAGGAGATCTTTGGGCGCTGGAGATAACCTCTAACGAGGATACACAAGTGGAAGAGAAACCGGGGGTTCTAGTCGACGGCGGGATACATGCGCGAGAATGGTCTGGACCCCAGGTGAGTTCTTACTACATGTGGAGGATACTCGACGAGTACGATACCAACGAAACCATAAACTGGCTCGTTAACAACAGGAGACTGTTCGTGATACCGATGACGAACCCCGACGGGTACATCCACGATGGAAATGGAGATCTGGGTGACGATGGACAGGGTGAAGCGTGGCGGAAAAATCGAAATGAATCCGTCGGTAGCACGGACGAGGTGGGAGTCGATCTCAATAGGAACTGGGATATCGATTTTGGAGGAGCCGGTACAAGTGACGATCCCAGTTCAGACCAATATCATGGTGAAGGACCCTTCTCTGAATATGAGACCTATCATTTAAAGGAGTTCATCCTTGAACAAGATATAGACTCTTATCATAATATCCACAGCCATGCGGGGACTCTACTTATACCTTATATGTATACTAACGATGCCTGCCCACACGACGACTGGTACCGAGGGATGGCGGATCACATGACTTCTTTCACCTCCAAGATGGGAGATGAGAGCGAGCAGTACTCCTACGGCCAACCAGAGGAAGAGATCGGTTACAGCGCGGCCGGAGGTGCTTCTGATTGGGCTTATTCAAAGGAGGGTTTGCAGGGTCTCACGTTTGAAGTCTACACTCCCGACAGTGGAAGAGGTGGGTTTTACCCGGCCGAAGAAAATATAATGACTATAAATAAGGATCTTGACGACTCCCTCATCTATCAAGCGAGAGTTGCAGATGTCGAGCTAGGCGACGGACCCATGGGAGACGGAGGTCAAAATCTATTCCCTCCAGTCCCATATCTGGTCTATGGTGAGGTAGAAAGCGAGGAGGGCGATCCGGTTTCAAACCTTACGGTCGAAGCCGAAAGCCAAGAAACAGGGGAAAAACTCAGTATAGAGACCGACAGCAACGGATACTACGAACTGAATTTCGGTAATCTAGTCAACGAAGGATATTCCGTAGGAGATTCATTCAGCATAGAAGCAGGTGATGTTAGTAAGAGTTTCACAGTTGGAGACAAGTGGGGAAGACGAGAAGATCTAACTCTTGGAACCATACCTCCTTCTATAGATATCACTAGACCTAGCGGCGGAGAAGTATGGTCTCCTGGGGGTGAAGAGGATATAAACTGGGGAACTACAGAAGGTACCGGGGCGATCACGCGGGTTGATTTAGAGTATTCTGTCGATAATGGATCTTCGTGGTCCTACATAGCGCAAGGTTTAGACGATACCGGCTCATATACATGGACAGTTCCGAACGAGCAGACAGAAAAAGCCCAGATCCGCGCGACCGTGCACGACGACAACGGTCTCAGCGGAGAGGATGTCAGCGAGACTTTCACTATAGAAGACGGGGGGGTCGAAGAATATACTCTCACGATAGATAAAGAAGGTCAGGGTGTTACTGATCCTATAACGGGGAATCACACGTACACTAAAGGTGATGATGTAACAGTAACCGCTACCCCCGATGAGGGATGGTCCTTTGTAGAGTGGACCGGCGATCGTGAAAGTACTGAAGACCAAATAACGATCGTGATGGACAGCGATAAGCAGATAACCGCACACTTCCAAGAAAATGGTACGACCGAGATGTACGAACTCACCGTAAATACCAACGGCGAAGGTACTGTCGAAATCGACCCGGATCAAAATGAATATGAAGAGGGGACGGAAGTAACTTTAACAGCGATGCCGGCGGAAGGCTGGCACTTCGATGGATGGACCGGCGATCACAACAGTACAGATAAAGAAACAGTCATAATCATGGACGATAATAAGATTATCACTGCGAACTTCAAAGAAAATAATACCGACCAAACTTACGAACTCACCGTAAATACCAACGGGGAAGGCACTGTAAATATCGACCCGGATCAGAACGAATATGATGAGGGTACAGAAGTGACCTTAACAGCGATGCCAGCCGAGGGGTGGCACTTCGATGAATGGACCGGTGATCGTGAAAGTACTGAGGAGCAAATAACGATCGTGATGGACAGCGACAAGCAGATAACCGCACACTTCCAAGAAAATGGTACGACTGAGACCTACGAACTCACCGTAAATACTAACGGGGAAGGTACTGTCGAAATCAATCCGGATCAAAACGAATATGAAGAGGGAACGGAGGTAACCTTAACAGCTGAGCCAGCTGAGGGATGGTACTTCGAAGAGTGGACCGATGAGGCTTCTGGTACTGAAGAGCAGATAACGGTGACAATGGATGATAACAAAGAAGTCACCGCCAACTTCGCCATCCACGAATATGATCTTACCATAAATATCGAGGGACAAGGCAGTACCGATCCTTCAGAAGGAACACACACCTACGAACATGGAGAAAAAGTGACTATAGAACCTACTCCAGAAAAAGATTGGAACTTCAAAGAATGGACAGGGGATCGCCAAAGCCAGGAAAAAGAAATAACCATAGAAATGGACGAGAATAAAGAGATTACTGCCCATTTTGAGGAATCGAATCCATACTTTGAAGTCGACATCACCGGTTACAAGGGAGAAGTAGAAGCGGGAGACACGGTCACGGTGAGGTACGCGGTGGAGAACACAGGCGAGGTCGAAGGGACTCAAGATATCATCTTAAAGATCGACGGCGAAGAGAAGGAAACTAATAAGGATCTTACGCTAGGTCCCGGCGAAGATTATACCGATGAATTCAAAGTAGTGTTAAAAGAGGAAGGAACGCATGAGATCGAAATAGCCAGCTCAGACATGAACAAAGCAGAGGACGTAGAAGTCGAAGTCGCACAAACTAAGGATACCTCTGGGCCTTTATCTGACTACTGGTGGTTGATCGTGGTACTCATGATCGGGATAATAGCGGCAATCGCCTTAGTATACATGATGAGCGGTGGGGATGAAGAGGAAGAAGGACCTCCTGAGCAGCCACCTGCCCCACCAGAAACAGAACCGATCGAAAAACCAGCCGAAGAAGAATAGACAACCGAATCCCCTTAACCCCATAGAATCCCCCATAAAGTTAAGAGAAGGTATCTACGGCTTTTACCTTTCATATGAGTTTTAGCCTTATTATTTTAGATAGAGGAATTTGGAGGGGTAATGGAAAAATATATTAAAAGAAACTTAGATGAGGTTATTAGAGGATAAATAATATGAGTACGCATCCGCTGGATCTGAACAAGGCCTTTTTAGGTATTTTGGTAACTGTTTTGCTGGTTGTGTCTGTTCTCTCTGCAGGGATCGCCATATCTTCTGCAGAAACAGAAGACGAAATGAAAATATTGGTTTATAAAAGAGGCATAGACAAGGATACATTAAAGGCAAGAGAGGGATACTCCGTTATGGAGAACTACGATTCTTTCGTTCTAGTAGAAACTACCAAAGAGAAGAAAATAGCTTTAGAAGAACAAGGTTTTGCTGTAGAGGGGCTGCCCAATAGAGATTATGTTGGTTTGCAGTCTCACTCGTTCCACTCAGATGAAGGTGAACCTGAGATAGCTGATAATCTAGAAATCGAAGAATATTCGAACGGTGAGGAGGGTTACTACATATTGCAATTCAGAGGGCCGATAAAAACTGAATGGAAGGAAGAACTCGAATCCCTTGGTGTCACCCTTCACGAATTCAGACACCGATTCAACTTTATTGTAGAGATGGATCAGGAAACCCGAAGAGATGTCGAAGAACTCGATTTCGTGGAATGGACAGGTATATACCAACCTGCTTACAAATTCGAAAGTGAACTTCTTGAGAAATCAGAGCCGGTATATCTAGATATCTCTCTTTTCGAAGGGGCCGATCCTGGGCTTATAGCTAACGGTATCGCACAAACTGGTGGAAATATCCATTATGTGGGACAGAACCAGGTAAGCCTGGAAGTGGAATCCGATGAGATCGTGGATTTGGCAAATCTGCCAGGGGTTAGTTCCATAACGGAGGGAAATGACGAATATCAAGTCTTCAACGCGAGATCAACTTGGGTCACCCAGACGAATCAACCAAATAATCGAAAAGTCACAGAAAAAGGTGTGACCGCCGATGGAGAGCTAATAACGGTCATGGACAGCGGTCTTAACAAGGATCATCAAGCCTTCGCCGATCCTTCAAATCCGATAGGAGACAATCATCGGAAGATCCAGGCCCGATACGTGCCGGAAGGGGGTGAGGGAGATGTTACATCGGGACAGATGCACGGTACCCACACTACCGGGACGGTGCTTGGAGAATCAAAACCATATGGCGAGTACAGCAATCACGACGGTCACGCATTAGAAGCAAGAGTGATATTTCAGGATGTCTCGACCGATGGGCAAAGTATAGGTGCCCCGGACAACATGTACGATAATGGTTATGGTGATGCTTACGAGAGAGGAGCAAGAATACACACGAATAGTTGGGGTGGCAGAGGTTCAGGCGGATATACTGAATTTACGGCGGAGACCGATCAATTCATATGGGATCACAAAAAATTCAACGTACTCTTCGCTGCGGGTAACTCTGGACCTGATCCTAATACATTATCGCCTCAAGCCGCGGGAAAGAACGTCATCGGTGTCGGAGCAGCTCAAGGAGGAGCCGGAGAAGGTGATCAGGTCCGAGGAGGTTCTACTAATTACCAAAGTGCCCAAGATAACGTCGCCGATTTCAGCAGTAGAGGTTACGCATCCGATGGTAGGATCAAACCAGACATTGTACAGATCGGTGCTGAGGTGACCTCTGCCGACTACGAAGATGAGGGTGGCTATGGTCACCAGAGCGGCACGAGCATGGCCTGCCCCGGGATGGCCGGACAGACGGGACAAGTGAGAGATTATTACAACAGCGGCTGGTATCCTACCGGAACTCCTACCGATGAGGACAGTTTCGAGCCAAGCAACGCGCTAGTTAGAGCAACGCTCATCAATGGAGCGGTAGAGATGACAGGAACTGGAGCTTACAAAAATGATGCTAGATACCCGAACAATGATCAGGGATTCGGAAGAAGCAAATTGGATAGAGCGATGTATTTCGAGGGAGACGATCGGAACACAAATGTCTTCGATTCCTTAGAGGAAGGAAAAGAACTTGAGACAGGTGATACCTGGGAAAAGAGTTTCTATGTCGATGATGCTTCAGAGGAATTAGAGTTCACTTTGGCATGGACCGATTTCCCCGGCCCAGAAGGTGCCGATGGATCGAATCCCGCTATAGTGAATGATCTCGATCTAAAGGTAGAAGGACCGAATGGAAATAAATACTTGGGCAACGCCTTCACCGATTACAATCCAGGTTATTCAGAACCTAACCCAGAGGATAACTACTGGAGTGGACTGCGAGATGAGAACAAATCCGACGGACTGAACACTATAGAAGACGTATTGCTTCTACCGGATCAAAACGAGCTTCAGAAAGGAACTTACGATGTGACAGTGACAGCGCACAACGTTCCTAACGGTCCGCAACCTTTTGCAATGGTAGTGAGTGGAGGCTTCAAAGACGCAAAGCCACCCTCGATAGAGATCACAAGACCTGGCGGAGGGGAAACTTGGGAAGATGGAGTTACTGAGCCGATCGAGTGGTTCACATCTGATGGTGATGCACCAACAGATACCGTTGATCTAGCCTACAGCGTAGATGATGGAGACAATTGGACAACTATAGATAGAGATCTACCTGATGACGGTAGCTACGATTGGAACGTCCCGGACGAGTGGACCCACGAAGCTCGTGTCCGTGCAAGAGTCAAGGATGACGATGGGCTCACTGCTACAGACATAAGTGATCAGTTCAGTATAGAAGGAACTGAGCCCCCATCAATATTGCTAACGAGACCCTCCGGAGGAGAGAAATGGATCCCTACCCACGAAGAAGATATAGAATGGAATATCGACCAAGGTGACGGAACGCCCACGAGAGTTGATCTCGAATATTCTGTCGACGATGGAGAGACCTGGAATACAATACAGACAGGTATAGATCCCGGTACCAGCCCATATACGTGGGAGGTCCCCGACGACCAAAGCACGAAAGCACGGATCCGCGCGACTGTATGGGACGATAACGGCCTCAGCGGAGAGTATGTCAGCGATCAGTTCACGATCGGGAGAGTTGAAAAGACTCTCACTATAAACAAAGTAGGTAGAGGAGATATTGAGCCTCCAGAAGGTAATCATACCTATATAAAAGGAAAGGATGTGAACGTAGAAGCCACATCTGGCCCAGGATGGTATTTCGATGGATGGACAGGAGACTATGAAGGAAGTGAAAAAGATATCACCATCACCATGGATGAAAACAAGTCCATCACCGCTACTTTCAAAGAGATCCAGGACTATACACTTGATATAGATATCGAAGGGAAAGGCACTACTGATCCTTCAGAGGGTACTCATACCTACACAGAAGGAGAACAAGTAACTGTAACAGCTCAACCCCCCGACGAAGGATGGTATTTCGTCGAGTGGACCGGCGATGTCCCTACCGGGGAAGAAGAAAACAAGGAAATAACAATAGAGATGAACAGGGATAAAAATATAACAGCACACTTTGAGGCATATACATATACATTGGAAAAGAACGTTAGAGGAGAAGGAAATGGAAACATACACTCCGATCTGGAGCTTGATGAGTACAAGCATGGTACAACTGTGAACTTAACCGCGGAGCCTAGTGAAGGATCGTATTTCGTCGAGTGGACCGGCGATGTCCCTACCGGGGAAGAAACAAATGAAGAAATAATGATAGAGATGGATGCGGACAAAGAGATCACGGCTTGGTTTGAAGTTCACGAGTACGACCTTGACCTTTCTATCGAAGGAAAAGGCAATGTGGATATAGATCCAGACCAAGAGGAATACGAGCATGGAACAGAAGTAACGCTCACAGCGAATCCCGAAGAAGGATGGTATTTCGTCGAGTGGTCCTGGGATTATACCGGCACCGAGGAAGAGATCACGGTGACCATGGACGGAGATAAAGAGATCGTTGCAAATTTTGAGAAAAATGAATATGATCTAACCATCCAGGTCGAAGGTGAAGGCAGCACAGAGCCTTCAGGAGGTACCCATACCTACGAACACGGTGAAAGAGTTACTTTGACCGCGACCCCCGAGGAAGGTCACTATTTGGAAAAGTGGTCCGGCGATGTTCCCGAAGGAGAAGAAGAAAGCGAAGAGATCACTATAACGATGGACGAGAATAAAGAGATCACCGCTAATTTTGACATATATGAATATGTTCTGACTATCAATATCGAAGGTGAAGGCATTATCGACCCGGGAGAAGGAACCCACACCTATGAACATGGAGAGGAAGTGACACTGACTGCCACGCCCGAGCAAGGATGGCGTTTCATCGAGTGGACAGGAGATCTTAAACGTACCACTAAAGAGATAACGCTGACAATGGACCAGGACAAAGAGGTTACTGCCAATTTCGGACAACCAGCTTTCGAAGTCGAGATCACCGATTACAATGAGAACGTTAAAGAAGGTGAAGAGATCAACATAAAATACAGAGTGACCAACACCGGAAGCAGTAAAGGAACAGAGGATATAGTGCTCAGGCTGGGCGGAGAACAGGTCGCGGTGTACAAAGATCTCACACTTGCACCCGGTGAAAATTATGAAGGTGAATTCAGTATCAAGGGAGACAATGTGGGAGAACACAATCTTGAACTCAGCTCAAACGATGATACCAGTGAAGGAACCATGACGATCGAAGAGGAAGGTTTCCTATCCAATTACTGGTGGGTCCTCGTTGCACTTCTGATCGGGATAATAGCTGTTGTTGCATTGGTATTCTGGATGCAACAGGAAGATGAAGAGGAAGAAGGAACATTCGAAGGAGGACTACCCGGTCAGGGTGAAGAATCCCAAGGACCTCCTGATGAGAGTTCCACTAGTGGCTCCCATTATGAAGAGTCTGGTACGCAAGAAAATGAACTCAGCGAGGAATGATGGGAAAATACCTTCTACAGATTCAAAACCCCTTTTTCTTTTTTGTTTATATATAATCTAGGAAAGCTAGTTCAACTATCTTGAGGATGACCTTACTGAGTCGAGGTCTTATCTCTCTTGATAATCGCAAGAAAAAACCCTTATTAAATATAGACTTTATTCCTATTGATGTCGGAAGAAGACGATCTTACCGAGAAGGTTCAACTGCTCACCGATTCCTACGCTAAAAACATATTGGTGGGATGCTATCAACGGCCTATGTCAGCTCAAGAGATCAGCTGGGAATACAATATCCCCATCGCAGCGACGTACAGGAGACTGAAGGATCTGGAAGAAGCAGGACTGATAGAAGAGGCTGTAGAGGACACAGTAGAGACAAGTAAAAACAGCAGTTCCCGGTACAAGACATCTTTGGAAAAAGCGGTCCTGACTTTTGAAGATGGAACTTTTTCAATCAAATTGAAGGTCGGAGAAGAGAAAATAGTGTCCGAGCTGTAAATCTAAACTTTAGGATAGCTGCCCCACGAGTTATAACCTTATAGGCGGTAAGGTAGGTCAAATAGAATCGATAGTTTCTCAGTTTTTCTCTTGATAGATATCTTTGATATGTGTTTTTATATCTTCTTTCACCTCTTCATAATCGCTTTTGACCAAGTCAAACACAATTCCCTGTTCACCGTACTCTTCAACGTGATGTCGATGCAGTACCGCAAGTATCAATATTTTACTATCTAAAAGTTCTTTCACTGTTTTCTCAAAAGTTTCGGAAAATAGTTCCATCGTACCAATCTCATCTATAATCAAAGCGTTACACTCTTCTGAATGATTTTGTAGCGTGGTTCTAGTGAATCTCTCTAGATCATCGATATCAACCCGGTATTTGCTGACTTTCGGACCTTCTTCTAGATCTACGTGGGCAAGGATGCCTTCCTCTCCACTTTTCACATCTAAAAGTTTGAAACCGACTCTTTGGCCTTCTTTTCTTATCTCAGGAGTGCGCAGACCTTCGGCTTTCAGGTTCAATTCGTCGATAACTTCTCCTATCAAAGTGCTTTTTCCACTTCTAGGGGGACCCGTGATGAATATATTATGTTCGTTATTCTCCATTTTACTAGGTATCGAAAAAGGAGTATTATTTATTTTTTGAATGACCGTAAATCGTATATGCGAAAGGGCATATCAACGCCCAAATCCTTGTAAATCCAAAGAGTCGAAATCATGATACAATGGCTGCAGTCTAAAATAGTTATGATCGTCGTGGGCATAATCTTGATCTCATCCATGATCAGTGTTTTCCATTACCGGATGGAGGAAATCGGAGAAGAAGAAAGATACAACCGCTGCAAAAAGATATCCCAGGTCATAGCGGACGTTTCTACTTCAGACGCCGACGAGATGCGGCAGAGGATCACCTTCGATAAAGATTCAGAAGGTATATACTTCTCTCCCACCATCAGAGACGAAAGTTACACTATAGAGATCTGGACCGATCTCGTAAGGGTGAAGAGTGAGGAAGGGATATCGAGTGAAAAGCTGCGGGAAAACGTTCATCTATGGAACCCTGAAACGCTGAACAATACCGGTATGTTAGGAGAAGAAGAAAAACAGTGGAGAGATAAGAAAAATCCGTATCTAGAAGTCGAGGCGGGAAGTAGTGATCTTGAAGTTACTATGCTGAGGTTAGATGACGGCACCGAAACAGAATCTCACGTATTCATATCGGAGGTAGAAGCACTTTGATTTTCAGAGGGTTGGAGGACGACGAAACAGGCGTGATGGTGTTCGCGTTGATAGCTGTAGTGATCCTTTTACTCTCTATCGCCTTGGGTGCCTATTACGCAGATATAAGACTTCAACGGCAGGAAGAAGTGACCGATACAGCGGGAATAAAAGAGATCGAAGTCAGATTGAACCAGATAGAGAACGAATTGGAGAACGCAGTATGGGAAGCGGGACAGGAGGCGGTACGAGAGGTCAGGTCAGATATTTTAGAAAGCGGTGAGAGCTACACTCTGAATGAACTGAGGTATAAAGTCGGAGAGAACACCACCGAGATCTTCGAAGACTATTTCGAAGAGAATCATGAAAATTCCTCCCAGATAGGCGGTAACGAGATCCATATGCATCTCCGTCCGATACCGGAGAACAGAACCAACATAAAGATGATACCTCTCTACATACAAGAGGTGAAAGGAAGTAAATCGGGCTGGAAGGAGATCCCCGGGTTTTTCAGAGTTGAAAGGACCATCCAGGTGGATATCAAAGGTGAAGATGGTCCGTTTTCGAGCAGAAAGCTGAGAATAGATAGAACTGTAAAAACGAACTTTTTTATCCTAGCCGAAAGGATGAATCATTTTAGACTGTCAAGAGTAGAAAGGATGACCAACACCATGCTTTTCGCCTACCTTCATACTAGAATCTACGACAGTGGGGACGATTTTCGAGGAAGCTGGTTCGATAGATCTTTTGACGAGACTTTTAACTATAACTGGTTGAGCGATTACGACGGGAGGAACGAGTTCGATGAGGTAGAGAAAGAGGAACGAGATGACATCTGGAAAAGAAGCGGTTCCGAGGTAGAGGGGTTTTTAAGAGATATAGGTAGATTCAAACGGTCCGATATTTTAAATAAAAGCGATGTCGAAGGTATGGCTAAGTTGGCCTTACTTTTGGAGCAGATACGGACCTTTCGTTCCTATGACGAAGAGCTTTTGAAAACCGTTTCCTTTCACTTCGACGTAACAACCGACACTCTGCTTGACTACCTGGGGGAAGGATTGGAGAACAAGATAAATATAGAGGCGCTGATAATCAAATTATATCAAGAGAAAGGAGTTTTATCGGATCGGATCCACTACTCGGGTCCTTTTTTGAGCCGGGCTCTCGACGAGGACCTGCTGGGTGCCGTCGAGGGAGAGGAAGAATGGATAAACACGTCATTCGGCATCCTGAAAACGTTGATCCAGGGGGATTTGTTAGAAGAAGGGGGAAGCTGGAACTACAGCGATCTTTCGGAGGAAGTAACACCTCTCTCAACACTTGACAAAGGGGAAAGCTACTTGAGAGGGTTGGTAAGTCTTCATCCCAACGTGATGGAGGAAACTTTTGAAGCTTTCAAAGTCGACGAAGCAGATGACTTTGTCAAAGAAAAGATCGGCTCTCTCGAAACTCTAAAGTGGATGAGCGATACGAGCATTATCGGAGAAGAAGGGATCGAGAACGTCACCGATTCTATACTCTACACCGCCACGAACCTATCTGAATCCTTTGGTTTTCAGGGAGAAGGAAGTCTCGATATCGGCTCTACATTCTATTATATGTATTTTCTATCCGACTGGGGTTTCGAAAAATCCTGGGAGGATAAAACCGAGCCGAGCGATAGGTTGAATGAGGAAAGCATGAGGGACTTTATCCACGGCAAGATAAACAACGAACTAGGAATCCGTGAGACTGATATGCGGAATGGTAAAGAGAGTGAATATGAAAAAGTTGTAGACGATATAAAGACCTACAACGAAACGGATTGGTACGACGGAGACGATGATAACTGGAGAAATATATGGGATGATCTCAACGAGACCAAAGAGATAGTAGAAAATTTGAACTCGGATGCCCTCTTTAAAGAGGGGGGGCAGAACAACTGCTCGGAAACCCTCGAAGAGAACTACAGCGATTTGGAAGATAAAAGCGATGAAATCAAGGAAAACATAAGTTGGATGGATACAAACCCGGAGGATCAAACCTTAGGTATCTTGGATAGGCAGAAGAACTTTACAAGGAAAAAATGGAAGATGGAAGTCTATGAAAACTTGAGCGATGATGATGTAATAGAAGAAAAAAGTATCAAAGATCATATCCTATACGTGGATGATTTTCTGAACGCCAAACCCTCTGAACTCAACACATCCTACGGATGGAAACTCATCAACTACAGTGTAAGTGACGATATAGATATACCACCGGATGACTTCAAGGAATCGGTCGGATACGCCGCTTTGGGAAGCTTCACCGAAAATCTGGAAAGAGACTTTTTAGCTCCTTTGAATCACACGAATTCATTCAAATTCTTTCAGCGAGTCAATCAGAACATCTTCGATTTAGGAAACAGTAGAGGGGAGAACGACAAGAGTAGGTTGGAGTCTATACTACTCGGTGAAGGTGACCCTTATTCGGATACTTTCGATAACAGTGAGGATGTAAAAGTACCCTTAAGTATCAGTAAGAACGACATACACTCTTCGGATTTGGAGGATATAAAGAACTCATGGATCGATGAGAGTTATAAAAAGACTATCCAAGAGTTGGAATATATTGAAGAGGATTTACAGGAGAGAGCTGACGAACTGAGCAAAGAGAGTCTGAGTAAAGAGCCTTATCAGAAATATGGTCTAGCGAGTTTTTATCGAGGAACCAACAGGATACTATCGCCCTTGGCGAAAAATATGGAGAGCTATAGAAAAGCGACCTCTTCGAGAGGAGACGATGTGAGTTTTCTATATGATATCGAGGGAAAAACCGAAAAACTACCAGTGGTCAACGCTCCTCTGGGGGGATTGACGGTTCGGGACAGCAAAGGAGAAGAGAACGGCTTTTCTTATACCTTCGATTTCGATATCGATATGAGTGCCGAAAACGAACTGATAAGATGTGATCAGATAAACAATGCAACTACTAGACTTTACGAAGACGATGTTACCGCATCTTACGAGTGGACGAATCCGTTTTCGGAAGAGAATCAGAGCTACTACAACACCTTCCTTTCAGCCGAATTCATCACACCCAATTTCGATATCGAGATCTCTCCCAGCGGGGATTATATAATTTCCTCCGAAAAATATGCCTCTGCAGGTTACAAGCGGAGTTATGGCCGTCGAAATCACAATGCCTCGACCGAACTAGTGACTCCGATGCCGTTCCTTGAGGATCATTACAATCCTGCTTCGACGAAAGATCTCGGATTGAACAACATATCCCTCTCTCAAAACGTTTTCAACCGATCGGAAAATGAATTCGAACTCAGTTTCGATGTCGAGAATCAAGAACCTACCAAATTTATCGTGGAGGTTCTTCAGAAGGAAGATGTCCAAACTAGGTCCGCGGTGAAAAGGAGAAAATCAAACTACTACTCAGCGATAAGTCCTAGGGAAGGAACTACTACACTGTTGAAGAGAAAGAATATCTCAACTGAGGAAGAAGAGGCGAAGATATCTCTCAGCTTCGATGGAAAAAATTTTCCTAAAGAAGGACTCGAAAGGTCTCAGATCATATTGAGTATCAAGCCCGAGATGAAACTCGGTATGATGCATACGGAACAGAATCTCACCCAGGAACCTGCCGAAACAGACGAACTTTACTCTCGCTTACCCTCTACGTCCACCTCCGAACAGATCTACTTTGTTGAGGAAGAAAAAGAGTCATACATCGGAATCTTCAACTTTTCAAGCGGTATCGATGAAAAGAGAAAGGGTGAATTCGATCTGATAAAGAATATACCCGACGAGTCTTGGGTCATAGAGAAAAACGGCATACCATTCTTGGTGGGATTTGAAGATCTTCCGGGATACAGAGAGCTGATAGCCGGGAGATACGGGACAGGAGTATTAGAGAAAAAGAGTGAAGAAAACAATGAAATGGTAGATCCCCTGCTCCTGTTAGAAGAGAGAGAAGCTTTTAAATACTCCTTCCTTCCGGAGAGCGAGCTTAAAACGATCCTTAAAAACGAGTTCGTGAGTCTTTTCATGGCCGCTTCGGACGGAAAGAATCACTTTTATCCTGTTAGGGTTTTACCCGAACTGTCTGGAAACAGCCAAGAGAGGTGGGGTACTCTCGAAAATCGGCTCGAGAGACGGGGCTATACGATAGGAGATTGGATGGATGTCGATCTACCGGGTCTATTCAAAATTTCCGGCTCGAGGTATTTGAAAAGAGACAATATGATGGGGGACCTAGACCTAGGCGTGGGCGGATATCTATACTATTCTTTAGACAAATATCAAGCTTCTGAAAGAGTGAGCCATAGTTTCAACTCGATCAGGGAGTTCGGGAAGAATATCGGGGAGGTCGAGAGGAGAAGGAAAAAGACGGATCTTTTGATCGGGATGGATGAGGATCTAGATGTGATTAGAGAGAGCGATCTAGTGGACGAATTCGTCTCAGCTGGAAGGAGAGAAAAAGAGGATCTGTTTATAGCTGCCTGTAAACTCGGAAACGATATCGATAGGATCGAAGAGTTTGAAGAAGATTTTGAGGAGGTCTCTAAAGGATCTCTCGCAGCCGGGGTTAACATCCTAGGTGAAGATCGTACGGAAAAAGCATTAGAATGGTTTGAAGATAACCGGGCTGCTTCAAGGAGAGATAAGGAATTTAGGTCGTTTCTATCTTTCAACGACTCGTTCATACAAGAACTTCCCGAGAGATATGATGGTGATGATTACGGTGAAGCCCTCTCCGAATTGGAAAAAGATTTGGCACCGATGAACTTCAGGGAAGGTCGGGATTTCGGTGTGAAAAACTCGAAAGATATCGATTCGGTCGAGTATTTACAGCAGAGATATGAAAACGGTTCTATCCTCGCCTCCGTTGGATACGGTCTTTCACCTGCAGCCCTGAAAGAAGTAGAGAAGTCAGAGTACCACGTGGGCCCAGACAAACTTTCGAATTGGATGGATGATCTTTCACACTCCCACTACCTCCCCGAGTTCGTAAATGAGGTGAACGCGGGGGAACACCGCAGCATCCCCTCCCTCTCTTATGCCGCTCGGTCCAATCATTCCTCCCTAGAATGGATGCCTTTTGGAGATGAAGGACCTCCTCTCCTCATCGGTGACAAGGTCGTCTATTACAACATGAGCGTTTCCGATGACATTCCTCGGGATGAACTTGAAATTCTAATCAACCGAACTATCGAAGACGCTTCGAAGTGTTTTGACGATTTCAAGGAAAGAGGACATATCGTTATCGAGGTGAAGGGAGAGATCGAACTCAAGGTAGAGGAAACAAGTGAGATCCGTTCGTTCATCAAAAACAGAACAAAAGAGCATTCGCCAGAATACCACAGCATCGGATCGGTCGAGGTTAGGAGCAAAGGAAAAACGAAAGTCAGATACATACATCTCTGAGCGCTTCATCTCCAGATATAAAGGCTTATCTGGACCTGTTCCAGTCCGAGAGTGGTGAAAGTTGAAGTCGCGCTCCTTTCCGCTGGAAGTTTTTCCTCAGCACTCACTCCCTCGACGTCCGAGATGAAGAGTTCAGAAGAATCATAAGCGGTCTCTAAAGCGAAATGATAGTGACTTATCTCCCACACGCACTTTTTGTATCTCTGTTCGATATCTTCTTTCAATCCACTCAAATTATAGGCGAGGGCATCATTTCCTTTCTCCGAATCCTTGAGATACAAGTAGTTCAAGATAGCTGTTTCGATGGTGATATTCCTATAAGTCACTCGATCCATATCGGCACTTTCATTGATGTATCCGGTCTCTCTTATAATTGAATTGAGAGAAGTCTCCTGGATATCGATCACGGCTTCGCGTCTGAATTTGGATCTTCTCACGTCCGAGGTCTGAAGAAACCCGGTATGCAAAAATGAAAGGACGAAAATAGACACGATAAAGAGTATAAAGATAAAGATCAAAGCGTCTACTAAGGTGAGAACACCTTCTTTGTTACGATCCTGACTTCTCCTGATCACCACACCATCACCCTCAATCTTCCCACGCTGGGTTGTTCCTCCCCAGCTACCAACAAGATAGGGGTTTGATATGAACTCATATCATCGCTGTTGCCCGGATTCCTATCTTCATTACCGAATATCCAAGTTTTTTCGTTCTCGGTGTTTTCTACGATAACATTGTAAGAATGATCGCCGCCTACGTTCAAATAAGAGTTCAACGTCTCGTTACTCAATCCATTTAGCTTCTTCGCGGAAAAGCGGCCGTGCTGGATCCCGTCTTCACTTTCTTCCAACATCCCCGGGAACGTTTTTAGGTCTCTTTTTATCTCTAAACACATCTCGTCCCTTTCGTTCGCTTCGCTCTCGTTCTGGTACCTTATAAAGGCCTGTGAAAAGAAAGCCGTAAAGATGGTTATCGCGACTATCACTAAAAGAAGGACCGGAACGTCTAGAAAAAAACCGGCTATGCCGCTCTCTTCGTGTTCGATATTCCGCTTCATATTTTCGCACTTGATTTTTTCTCTCAAAGATAAACCCAATTAAATATTTTCGTATTCTCTCCGCGGGTTAGCAAATATTTTTATAATCATTGATTATAAGCGTGTCTCGGATAAAGAGATGAATTCGCGGTTCACCAGAAAAAGAAAGATCAGCTCGGACAAAAGAGGACTGGAAGGATTACCTCTTCAACTCCTCATAATCTCGATGGTGCTCGCTATCGGTTTGCCTGCGGTTTACACTACTGTAGAGCATTACGACACTGAAAGCGTCATACAGAACGTCGAAAGCCAGGCGGAGTTCATCGCAGAAAAAGCGAAGCAGCTTCACGCCTATGGGGCTGGAAACTCCGAGGTGATATCTGTTGATCTCGAGGACGGACTGATGAGGTCTATAAAATTCCTCGAAGTGTGCAACCAGACGTTTAGAAATCTGATCCGGTGGGAGATCAGCGGCGGGAACAGCGGGATGCTCCTTCTGGACAACGATATCACTTTATTTTCCGAAGACCCTATTAAGCTAGGGAGCGGGTCCCATGAACTAAAACTAGAGTGCAGTTTCGGCGATCCTTTGGGAAGCGGCGAAAAGATGCAGTACATAGAGGTCTCTCTAGTGTGAAAGCGGATCGAAGTGTCTCAACTTTTTAATGGATAAAGTGGATCGCGAAAATGGTTAGGGGTCGTGGGCTACGGCCAGAGAAGTTCAAGCACGGGTTCTAACTATCTATCTCAAGAACACCGTCTTCAGTACGGACGGGGTAGACGAGCTCATCGGCTATA
>CAYWYD010000012.1:52021-55078 GCA_964462425.1 uncultured Thermoplasmata archaeon | reverse complement strand
TCCCGGAGATAATGATAAATGGGATCATACCACTCCGGAAAAGTATTTTTGTAATAAAAGCGTTCAATTCATTTACAATGGATCCTCTCTAGAGCCAGGTAGGACCTATTATTGGCGAGTGAGAGCAAAGGATCCAGAGGGTAGTAATGCCAGGGGTCCGTGGTCCGATTCGTATTCCTTCACCCATACCACCCCTCATACAGAAAAATCAAAGGAATGGATCAACGGTGGATGGAATACCGTTTATGGACCTGAAGACAGGAATGTGGATCTACTAAAGGACGATTTTGAAGAAGATCTCTGGTCGGAGGATTTTGAGGATGGTACCCTTGGAAATTTTTATGATGAGGGGACATCTTTTACAACCCATAGCAGCCCAAGCAGAGGATCCTACTCAGCGGGGGCAGATGGGTATTCTCTCCCTCAGGTTATTGCCTCTTCTTCACCTGATCCAACTACAGCCCAATATAAACAGTTTGAATTTTACTGGTATGAAACTTCAAGTTCACATGGGGGTGGTGTAAGACTCTATGACTCAGAGGGGAATCATGTGGTAAGCTTTGCAACCAATAATCCCGAGTGGGTATTAGATGATGGTGGTGGGAGGAGCACAGTTAAATCAGATGATTATAATTATGAGAGATGGGTATATGTCAATCTTACGTTTGACTGGCTTAATAGGGAGTACAGCTATTATATCGAAGACCCGGAAAGTAATACTATAAGAAGTGGAACCCGATCACTCGATTCAGGGGCCTCTGACATTGCCGAGATAGAAATTCAAAATTATGATACTAATTCAATTGGAAATAATGGTTGGGTCAGTAGTGACGATTTCTACATGTGGTTCGATGACTTCAAACTCTCAAATTGGGGAACATCGGGTGATATATACTGCGAAAGGACTCAAAATACATCCAACAGCGGATCTTATTCACTGCAGATAGGTGAAGAGGAAGGTTACGTGACTTCAAAAGGTGTTGACCTATCAGATGCTTCCAATGTTAATCTGAGTATGTGGATCCGAAGGGGACACGATGATTTCAGTGAGGATCCAGATCGGTCTCCTGAAGAGGATCTAAAGGTTCAATATTATGATGAATATGGATATTGGGATACACTGGAAACATTTCAGGGTGATGGAACTGACGGAGAAATATATAATAGAAGTTATTCCCTTCCAAGCGACGGTTATCATTCGAATTTTAAGATCAGGTTTTATCAACCTGGGGGTAGCGGTAGTGGTAATGATTACTGGCACATCGATGATGTTCATGTAGACCCTTGGCAGAGATACGAATTCGATAACTCCTTCATGTGGGACGGAGAGAGCAATCTATGGATCGATATTCAAAGGGACGATATGACATCTCCCAGCGGGGGAGGTATGTATGTTCAGACGGGAGTATTATCAGAAAGGTTATACGGTGGTTATGATTGGGAAGGATCTTATCCTCTAGAAGATCCCTCCTATACCTCTCAAGAAGATTTCATACCTGAGATCGAGATAGACGGCGTGAATATAAGCGCCGGGACCGGGCAGGATAGTTGGACAGATTCGGAGTGCCCTTATGATACGGCCTATGAAAACAACCGGGTCCAATTTGCGATACTGAAATCTGAATTGAACGACGAAGGGATAAGTGGACAGACCAAGATAAACAGTATCCGATTACACCCCTATGAAGAACCGGGACAGGAAGATCCAGACCTGAGGAATTTCACCATCCGTATGCAGAACGGCGCTGGATTGGAAGATCCGGACTGGTATCAGACCGCCAAAGCACAATTTAACGAGGATGCGCTCACGAGTGGTGCTAAAGCAGCCAACGATACCATCTTTTATGAAGGGTTTTATACTTCTAGTTTAAACACGAGTAAATGGAGTATGAAGAATGACGCCTCTTTTGATTCCTCTGGAGATCGCGTTGTTTTAACCGATGATGCTTCTGATCAGGATGGAGAATTGGAATACGACGATGGTGTCCATTCCACTAAATGGAAATGCCAGTATGAATTTGAGTTGTCCGACGATAATTCCGATACTGCTGATGATTTTAATTTGGCATTTTATTCAGATAATGATTGGTCAAAGGCGGATACTAGTACGGGGACTGTTCATCCTGACAATGGATATATAGTGAATATTGACCATTATAAAGATACTGATGACAATCAAATCAGGTTGCTAGAGTATTCTGGAGGTAGTGAGACTGTATTAAATTCTATAGACAAGACAACTGATGAGGGGACTTATACAGCAGAAATTATCTATAAGGAAGGTGCTGTAGATGTATATTTTGATAATAGTCATCTAAGTCATACTATCTCAAATCCAGATTATACCTATCAGGGTTTTGCCTTTGCGGCTCGTACTGGGCAAGATGAAAGTTCGGGCCATTATCTCAACTGGGCGGAGGTCAAGAGGTTCACTGGCGGGTCGGTGCTTCCACCTATGGGCTCAACTGGTCATATCACCTCAGACCCGATCAGATTTGATGCCTTCGCCCGCGCTGTCAAGTGGGATAAAGTCCTCTGGACGGAACAGGTCCGGGGTGATGGGGATGTCGAAGTGATAGTGGAGTATTATGACGGGAACAGTTGGTCGAATCTCACAGGCAATAATTATTATTCAGAGCCCCCTATAAACATAAGTGGTTATGATCCGGACACTTATTCCACCATACGATTAAAAGCCCGAGTGGAGTATAATACTGAGGTAGGGATCCTCTTAGATTGGAGAGTGAAGTGCAAGTATCCATATCCCGGTTATTGGCTGGGGAATATCGATGAAGAATGGAGTAGGCCAGGAAACTGGGGGGAACGTGTAGAACCTGATAGTAGCCTCGACGCTGTCATCCCGGATGGACGACCTCATTATCCTCTTGTAGATGAGGATGAATACTGTAAAGATTTGGAAATAAGGAACGGAGGGTCTCTCGAGCAAAATGGAGGGGATCTATACGTGTATGGTGACTGGAACAACAATAATGGGGGTGTTTTCACATCCAGTTCGAATACCGTCTATCTCAAAGGAGGAGACGCTAATATATATAC
>CAYWYD010000012.1:46509-51921 GCA_964462425.1 uncultured Thermoplasmata archaeon | reverse complement strand
GACATAGATAATGATTTCACATGTACTGGCACCTTCGATAGACAACATTATAATATGAACGTGACTAGAAACTGGGATACCGCTAGTGGAACTGTCGAGTATGATGCCGGTGATCATCCCGACGGTCAGACATTTTTTGACGGGAGTAAAGACAGCCAGATCGATGCAAAGAACGGCGCTAATGGGGTTTATGGTCAGATGGGGACCTATCTACATATCAACAAGACCAACACCGGTGACGTAGTCAAAGCGGCCTCAGACTTTCAGTTCACACATTTAGAGGTAGAAAACGGCGTGTTTGATCTCAACGGCTATAGGGTCAATACATCAATTGGAGTCTTCTATTGTTTCGACGGAGGAACGCTGAGGATGAATACCGGTTCACCTATTTTGGATATCGATGGAACTGGTTCTGGATTTCTTTACGCTGTCTTCTACTTCGGATCCGGTTCAAGCGAAGATATAACCCAGGGTGAGATACAATTGAGCGGATATGGAGAGAATTACAAAGTGATCGATCTGGCATCGGGCTGCTCCTTCCAACCTTCAGGTTCAAACGTGATAGAGATAGACGGCGACACCCCGGAAGGTACCCGATACATAAATAGAGACGAGTCAAGTTCTTACTTCAATAATCTTACGTTGAACACGGGAGATATTATCGAACTTTCTGACAATATCGACATAAATAGAAACCTGACTATCAGCTCGGGTACATTAGATGCCAATAGTTCCTATGATTACAACATCAACATAGCTGGAAATTGGACGAATAGCGATACCTTCAAGGCACGCAGCGGAACTGTAATATTCGATGGGAGTCATGATGCAGAAATCGTGACTGAGGGAACTACCGATATCAAAGATTTCTATCATGTGGATATATCAGCTACTGGATCTACTAAGACGCTATCAGGATATGCCATAGATATAGATGGTAATTTCAAGATCACCGCTGGAACCTTAAATCCAAATAGCAATGATATGACGGTCGGAGGCAACTGGGACGATTCCGGTGGATCTTTCGCTCCTACCTCAAACATTGTTTACCTTACCGGATCCTCTAAAACGATAAAAACGGGCTCTGGAAACAACTTCTATGACTTGACCATCCAGGGTTCAATATCTACTTCGACCTCTAATACAGTTTCGATTACCAACCAATTGACCGTCGAGTCCACTCATTCGCTCACCGTATCACCGGGAGATACGCTCTCCTGCGAGGACGTATCTGTCTCCGGAACACTCACTTTGAGTACTGATTCCTCCAGTAACGCAATCCTTACCTTCTCATCCGCGTCAAGTGCATCTCTCACCGTCACTGGAACTCTTCGCTTGGATGGCTACGACGGTACCTATACTGCCGACGTTACCAGCGAGTCAGGTAGTCGGGTAACGTGGGACATCTCGGGAACGTTCGATGCGAACAACTACACGATAACGTATCCGGATTCCAACGGTGTTCAATTCTCTAGTCCCAATATAGTTTCGCTGGAGAACGGGACCTACGATAATCCGGCAGATAATAGTCCTCTGCTCAATCTAACCGGTATTGGTACAATACCCACGCCGATATACGGCTGTCGTTTTGATGATTCAGATGGTGCTAGTTCCCCTTACAATGTAAGAGGGGACAGCGGTACTCAGGACGTTCAATTTCGTGACTACTCGGGTGATTTAGCTTTGGATGGGAGCGTAGCTGAGAGTAATGATGATGATCCAGATAACAATATACATTGGGGTTGTCATGAGACTGTAGGGGTGAACGTAGTTGATTCTTGTAAAGCGTTTGGAGACAGTATAACGATAAGTTTCACTTCTAATGGTGTATCGGATTCAATTTCCTTGGGCAATGGAGCAACATCAGAAACTGCCACGATCTGGGCAGATTATGGAAAGGATATCACATGGGAAACAGATTATACATCGGGTAGTGAACGATGGCATATCGATGATGATGAAACTAATCCAGTGACTGCCGTTCAAGGAGGGTCCTGGACGAAGGATTACTACCATCAGTATCAGAATACCTTCAAGTATACGAATGGAGGTAGCTGTGGTCATCATACCGGGATAAGAGTCGATTATTCGGCATTAGGAGAAACTGTCACGGGAAGCGCCATAGAGGAGAGCCGTACATATTGGGCAGACTGCAGTACAAGCTGGTCTTACACTGATCCTGAGGAGGATAAAAAAGATGCTGCGCCTATAAATAATGGAGTAGCTGCCCAGTACGGAGCTTCAGGTACGGGATATATCATGTACAGCGATAGGAGCGTGCACGATCGCTTTTCGTCGAACCCACCCCATTCGGATAACGCAGATCATTTCATAGCGGTTATTTATGACGGTAGTAATTGGAACTACGATGATGATACCGCCTATCATACCTTCACGCCGAAGAATTCTGACGTGCTAGTCGCGGAGGTTGATTTCGACGCAGATACGGTAACGAATTTAGAGGGCCAGGACAGCACCGTCAATGGAATAAAATACGGTTATCACGACGGTGATCTAACTTTTTATCCTAATCAATGGGGTGGCAGTTCAGATACTGGTGAATTCGACATAACTGGAAACTATCTAGAGCCCAACGGGGGTAGATGGAAATGGGATGAGACAGGATCGATCAGTGGAACGGTTTCAGGCAGTAATTCCTATAACCCGACTTATTACCATCAGTACAACATCACCGTTTCCACCGCTGGAGCCTACTTAGATGCAACCTATTCGACCACTTTATACTGGGCGAATATGACCGTTCAGAAGTCCACTAACATTCATGACGATATTTCTCCTCTCAAGCGATGGATGGACTGCGGTAGCGATTTCGACGTTGATACGCCTATTGATGGTCCTAATGATCCTAGAGATTACACTTACGTCTGTGACGATCCGGTAGCAAATGTGGACGAAGCGATCAATCAAGGCAACGAACACACATTCCTCTTCCACGCCGAATTCTCTGCTGACGTCACTATCGACGGTCCAGATGATAGTGCACAATTGGGTTGGTCAGTCTCTGGGGGTCAGGACCTCGAAAATACCGGTTACGACGACGTGATAGTAGGGGGACCTTCCTACGAAGGTGACGCCGGCGTGGCCTATGTCTTCCATGGAGGAGATTGGACTGTAGGGGGAGATACAACACTGACTCCCGCCGATTCGGACTGGGCGAAGACAGGTAGTGGAGATGTCAAATTTGGCAGGACAGTTCATCTAGCGGCGGATATTCCTGGAGCCGGTACGCCGAACGTGATGGTGAGTGAACCTAAGTATGGGACTGATCAAGGGCGCACCCACATCTACGGGTTGGGCGACGTGATGACGCTGGAGCTCGAATTCTTTATCCACGATCAGGCTGGGGACACCCATGACAAGTTCGGAGGCAAACAGATCGAAGTGGATCAAGATCCCGGCTGGTACTCTCACTCTATAGATACCGATATCCAGGAAGTCCCAACCGGAAAGAGTATAATGTTCAACATCACCGCGGTTGATGGTAGTTCCTCCGTCACGCTGGTTTACGGCGATACCGAGTATCCATCTAGATACGAGATGAGCAAGCCGCTGGGTGAGGCCAAAGTGGATAGAGTCCAGACATGGGATACAGAAAAAGACGAAGGAACCGGTAAATGGAGCCAAGAGTACAGCGAATCTGATGATGTTACCATCAGAGCCAACGTGTCCGCGGACAGTGCCGCTCATATATCGAACGCGAAGCTATCGATCAAGGACTTGCAAGGCAACGTTCTCATCGACGGGATATACATGAGTTACCACAGCGGAGGGACAGGGTGGAAGCTCTACCAATATACCTTCAACACCTCTAGATTGCGTTACAGGGGTAGGTTCATCGCTAGGGTAGTGGCAATAGATTACCACGGAGGCACGGACGAGATCCTCGGTGACACGGCAAACAATACGGTACAGTTCAGAGTTGTGGAGGGAGGTGGATAGATATGGGAGAAGATGTCGGAAGTGGATGGACGAAAACACGTTTCACAGTCATATTGATAGTTTTACTCTTAGCTCTCAGTGCAACTTTAGGTGCGGTACCGCAGGTTTTGCTGGAGACGAACTACGACTACGAAGTGCGCCGGATATACGAGAAGGATAAGCAGTATCTGCATAAGGATGAAGGGAAATCAGACCACGAGAACTACACGGACGATCAGGTCGGTGGTGACGTTAAGGAAGATACGATCAAAGATGGTGAGTCCTTGAGCTGGGTACAGGATCCGCCGATGGGCGATAAGTTCAATCTCCGATACCTTTACAGCAGGCTCTACGTCGAACCGAAGCTGGGAAGAGAGCTGGAGATCGACGGTACCAATAGTGAGAAATCAGGGTGGAACGTGACACTGTTGGATTTCAACGGGAACGGTCAAGATGATGTAGTTATAGGTGCGCCGGAAGCCGATAACGGAGGGAGTGTTACTGGTGCGGTGTATATTTTCTTCGATTCGAGCCTCTCGAACGGGGTTTCCCTTGGAACGGATAACGCGGACGTGACGATCTACGGTGCTTCGGGAGGCGATGAATTCGGGTGGTCGGTTGGGAACGCTTCCGACTGGAGCGGAAACAGTGAAGACGATCTGGTCGTAGGTGCTCCTGGGGCGGGAGAAGCTTACGTGTTCGAAGGCGGAACTTTGACTGGAGGAACTTATAGTGCGGATCAAGATGCCGATGTTACAATAACAGGTAACTCCGGCGATGAATTCGGTTCATCAGTTGGTGGAGGTTCAACTTTAACAACTAACAAAAACGTCTTCGTTGGAGGCCCGGGGGCGGAGAACGACCGCGGGAGGGTTTACGTTTATGAGTACGGTTCTGGATCCGACAAGACTACTAGTGATTCCGTTTTGAATATCACCGGTAAACACGCGGGAGATAGCTTCGGTCATTCCCTCGCAGGGATCAGGTCAGTCTCTACCCAAACGGGAGACCAGACCGATCTGATCGTCGGTGCGCCTTACGCTCCCGAGGATAACAGTACGGGTAGAGCTTACGTATTTTATGGGGGTCATGATCCTTCGGGTGAATGGAATCTATCGGTCAAAAATGCGAATTTTACGCTCGTAGGAGAGGAACAAAATGACATGTTCGGTTGGAGCGTCTTTTCTGCCGGAGACGTTAACGACGACAATTACGGGGACGTGGTCGTAGGAGCGCCTGGATGGGAGAACGATAAGGGCCGAGGTTATGTGTATCTCGGTGACAGCGATATGGATATGAGCAGCACTTTGAGTGATGGAAGCGGAAATGAAATCAAGTCTGATGGGACAAATAAGGATGTGATGTCGGAAAACGATAGCACAAGGAAGAGTGAATGTGGTGATGAAAAAGATAAGAGAGAAGAGTTGAATAAAGTAGAAAACGGTTCTTTAGCTTCTAAAGATTTAGATGAGA
>CAYWYD010000012.1:0-46409 GCA_964462425.1 uncultured Thermoplasmata archaeon | reverse complement strand
TCTAAAGATTTAGATGAGAAAAATACATCATCAGACCTCATGGCTGTACCAGCTGCTAATTATACAGTGGATGTTTCTAATGTGGATAAAGTCAGAGTTGAACTGTGGGGTGCCGGGGGTAGCGGATCCGGAAATGGAGATAATGACAATGAACCTGGGGGTGATGGTGGATATGCGAAGGCTAAACTTGACGTTTCCACCTTTGACACATTGAAGGTGTGGGAGGGTCAACCTGGAAGCAAAGGTGATTATGATACCAATTATGGAGGGTGGGGGAGAAGTAGTGGAGGGGCAGGCGGGAGAGAATTTGCAGGTAGTGGAGCCGGCTCTACAGAAATATGGGGGGTTAAATCGGGCGGAGAGGAAATATTTTTAGCAGCGGCCGATGGTGGTGGGGGTGGAGGCATGGCCCATTCTTCTACGTATAATGATGGAGGAGGTGGTGGTGGAGCAGGTGGGATAGGGGGCGTTGCGGATGAAAATGGCGAGGATGCTGAGTCTAATGATAGAGTAGGTTATGGTGGTGATGGTGGTGATGCTACTTCTACAGAGGCAGACCCTGGGGGTCCTGGAGACGGAGAAGTGAATTCAACCTACACTTATAGTTCTACGACAAAATTGGGAGGAGGCAATTCTGGTGGAGCTGCGGGAGGGCCTGATGTATCCGGTGAGAACAATGACGGCGAGAAAGGTGACCCAGGATCAGTTGAACTAGATAGATGGGGACGCGAGTACAAATTCGCCCATGGTGATTACTGGAACACCACCGATAACGAGGAGCACGGTCTCGCTCACGATAATAAATGGATGCATGACAATCGACCTATAAAGGAAGGCGAGAGACGTATTTACACATACAATGAATCGGGCTCAACGGCTTCTGTATATGCCTCCTTGAGGGATGCGGAAGATTATGATACGAGTGGTGGTAGTGATGACATCAACAATCGGATCTACGATTTTAATGATATATATAGTCCTGCCACTGATGAAGTATTCGAGATAGAAGTTGACTATACAAATCCTGATGAAGTGGTAGTGAACGTGTCAAACGGGGCACAAGAGTATACATACGATGCGTCAGGAGATAATGACATATATTGGTCGAGCTATGAGTGGGGTGGATCGAGTGGAATTGACAGCTTGAGAGTCTACACTAGGTTCGTCGCGGACGGTGACTGGTGGAACGGTCCCGACGGATGGGCACATGATAATTCCTACACCCATGACAATCAGCCTTTGAAGAGAGGGATGAATCGGACTTATACCTTTTACGAGCAGGGATCAGACGCTGATATAAGGATCCATCTTAGAAATGAAGTACAAAGGATGGCAAATGGAAATATCGATAACGAAATATATCAGGGGTCTTCAACTTCTTTCACATCTAACCCGGTAGAAGTGACGGCTGAATTGACTACAACAAATGAAGTCATATTGACTGTAGAGGGAAACCTATACGACAAAGTCGATGTGAGTGGAAATCTAGATGTTTATTTCTCGATATTCGAATACGGTGGAAGTTCTGGAGATAGTAGTTTAAGATTGGACTTTCCCCCTCAGGAAGAGGTGGAAATTCAAGATCCAAATCGTACCCTCGACGTTTCCGGTGTGGCTTATGTAGAAGCTAAGCTCGCTGGTGCGGGTGGAGGTGGTGGACGGGAAGATCCTGGTGGATCCGGAGGGCTTTATCACGGAGTATTGGATGTCTCAGGGTTTGATAAACTGAAGGTCTGGGAGGGAGAGGCAGGAGAATACGGGGGCAAAGCTGGCTGGGGTAGATATATAGGAGGTGATGGAGGTGGATCCTTTACTGGAGGTGGAGGTGGTTCTACTGAGATCGTAGGTGAGAAAACGGATGGCACGGAAGTGTGGTTGGCGGCCGCGGATGCCGGCGGTGGGGCAGGCGATGGTGATAGTTATACCGACGGCGGAGGTGGTGGAGCAAGAGGAGGTGATGGTGGTGCAGAAGGTGGTGAATATGCCCTAGGAGAATCGGGTAAGGGATCTGGAGATCCCGGTGGTGGTGATGGTGGTTCAGCGGGTTATGCCGGTGGGGACGGTGGTTACGGCTACAATTCCACCTATCATGAAACACTTTTAAGTTCGGGCGTTGGTTTAGGATCAGCTGGAGGGACTTCATCTTCCGATGGGACTGACGGATATGTCAAGATATGGGCTTACGAGATAACCTCTTTGACCAACCCAGGTGAGGTCGAATGTAAAGGGACTGTAGACATAAATGTAGGTGTCAAAAACGTGGGAGATACGCAAGGCGATGCAGATGTACAGCTTGATATCGATAGCGATGGTAATAATAATGATACGAAAACAGTGACTCTGGCCCCTGGTGCTTCTACAACCGTTACATTGACCTATGATCACCAAAAAGACAATGACCTTGGGACCTTATATGATGTTCTAGTTGGGACATGGAACAATGATGTGAGTGACTGGTACGATAATCAGGAACAAATAGATGCGTTAGAAGTGGTGGTGAGTGTTTCATTCACGGTTACCACTGTTACAGGAGATCCTCTGAATTCATCCAACCCTGTACAACTCAATGCTGGAGGTACCACTTACGATTTATGGGACGGCGAAACTAAAACTGATACCTTCTATGACGGTGAGAGTTATCTTTATCCTCAAGAGAGCCAGGCATCGATTACCGATCATCGTTGGAGAAGGAAGGACGTAGCCAACCCTGACCCGTACCAGGATAGTTTTAGCTGTAGTCTTCAGGATGTGACCATCGAAGTTCGTTACTACGAGCAGTATGAAGTTACGTTCAAGGCCAACGATGCGGGTTCGTGTACCCATTCTCGACCTACAATAAATGTAGATTATGATCAATTCAACAATAATCTTGGTTCTACAGGCACGGTCGAGTTCACGGATTGGGTGGATAGTGGAGGTAATTATGAGTACGATAATCCGATCAGCACAGGAACGGCTGAACGCTGGTCGACGGATAATCCGACGGGCACGATATCCGATAGTACGACAATAAACAAAGATTACTACCATCAGTACCAGAACACTGTTGGTGTGGATGTGGAGAACTGTGATGATTCGTTCCCTGAGAATAATGCGTTGAGGTTTGATGGGAACGATGATTATGTGGAAGCGCCTGATTTGATGGAAGGTAAAGGGAAGTTTACATTTTCTGCCTGGGTCAAAGCCGAGGATTTAACCTCCAATAGAACTATAGTGGGCGATTGGGGTTCATCAGATTCTAGTCAACTATTCTACTATGATGTAGGCGATGATAGTTGGAGATGGTTAAGTTCAGGTAATGACGACACGGGTTTTGTAGGAGGGCCAGTTGAAACTGGTAAATGGTATCACCTCACCTTATCTTATGATGGGGGTGGAGATTTCATGCTTCTTGTTAATGGTGATACTATATTCTCCGCTTCAACTTCCGATTCAAGTATTCCTTCATCAACTTCTGGACTTCAAATAGGAGGTGATTATGGTTCCCATCCGGAGTGGAATGGCATAATAGACGACGTTCGCATGTACGATAGTGCTTTGTCCAAGGGAGAAATCGAAGACCTCTACGAAAACAGATATATGGAGCTTGGAGGAGAACTTGCCTGGTATCCGATGAACGAAGGTTCAGGTAATACAGCCTACGATGAAAGCGGCAACAGTAATGACGGTACGATCAATGGGGCGAGTTGGTCGGACCTGGGCGGCGTAAGAGTAAGTTACACTCAATTTGGTAGGGCTGGGTATTCAGGATTAGGTGCCGGTTTGACTACTGATCAGACGGAGATTTGGGCCGACTGTGAGAGTACGATGAAGTGGGATAAAGCGATCTACAATGGGAGTAACGAGAGATGGAATATAAGCGGAAGTAACGAGAAAACCGTTAATTCAGGGGATAACACCTGGACGAAAGACTATTGGCATCAGTACTACCTCGATGTTTATACTCGAGGTGGATACCTCGATGATACGTACAATACTACTCTCTATTGGCATGATATGGGAGGTAGTATGAACTCTACCTCTATTCACGACTCCTCACCTGTATCTAATTGGATGGACTGCGGTAGCGATTTAAAGGTTGATACGCCTGTAGATGGTCCTGGTCCTCCGGATACCTCAAGAGACTACACCTATGTCTGCGACGATAACGAGACGATAGTAGATAATATGGGCACTCAGAACTACGAACACACATTCCTCTTCCACGCCGAATTCCCGGCGGACGTCACCTTCGACGGTCCAGAACCTAACGCCCGGTTCGGTTGGTCGGTTTCCGGTGCGGCGGATTTCGACGGTTCTAACAATGGAGACATAGCTATAGGTGCGCCGGGTGTTGAAAGTGACACGGGAAAAGCGTACTACTTCTATAGCAACGGCCAGTGGGCCATCGGTGACGAATTTATCGCGGGTTCTGCCGATGTCATCCGAGAAGGAGAAAACGCAGGAGATGAGTTCGGTTATAGTCTGAGCGGGCCGGGCGACGTGCTAGGTCACGGCGTAGATTCGGTTTTAGTTGGCGCACCATACCGCGACATAGGAGGCACTAACGACGGACGCACTTACCTTTTTGAACTGGGGGAGTGGCCCAAAGTAGACTTGAATTTTGAGTCGGAAGAAGGATTGAACATCGGGTCGGCAACATTCTATCCGACCCAGGGGGAGAAGTTGGAGGAGATTGAAGTGAATCTAGTCGAGTCCGTGGTAACTATACCGGAAGGAGACCGGGTGAATATGACGATCAGCGTCACTTCACGCCACGGCTACAGCGATATCACGCTCCGCTACGATTCTGAGGAGTACAATTCACACTACGAGATGGGCGAGGAGACCGATATCCCTACTGCGGTGACTGTGGTTGTCGAAAGTTATCGGGATGACGAACCCACTGACAAGTGGGCACCGATATACGAGAAGAATCAAGAAGTAGAGATAAGAGGTAATGTCACCTCTCTCGAAGATGATTCATCTAAGATCGTAGGTGCGGAGATGACGGTGATCAGTGCAGAGGGAGAAGTTATCCAGCCTTACAAAGACATGGGTTCATCTATATCTAGTGGCGCTGATTGGAAGCTGTTCAACGATACTATTACTGTCGATTCTGATTTTGAGCCTGGACTCTACAAAGCGCTAGTCCGTGGAGAGGACAGCGAAGGGAGGACGGACGATATATATGGAGAAACGAACGACAGGATGACGTGGTTCAGGGTGGTGGAAGCATGATCGGCCTATCGAAGCGCCGCTTCAGGCGTGTGATTGTAATCTTGATCATCCCGCTTTTGGTGCTCTCCTCCGTGTGGGCGACCGTCTACGTGTCGGTAACCACTGACTCCAGTTTGGAAGTTCCAGAAGACCCTTACTCGCTGCAGTTGATGGCAGCAGATTACAACCCCGACGGGGAACGGGTTCTACAGAAAGACGGAGGTATGCACCGCTTAGATTTGGGGTCTTGGATAGCGGGTACGAGCAAGACTTATCCAGCCGCTTTCGCGATAGTGAATCCTTCGGATCGCTCCTTTAAGATAGAAAGTTTATCGCTTAGAGGCGCCCCTAAAGGTATACAGGTGTATCTGCACAGGAACATGACTAGGCCGTCCAACGGGGGCTTGGTGAATATAGATAAGACGGAGCCTTCAGGAAATAAAACATTATGTTACGACGACGGTACTGTAAATGATGGAGTCTCTTGGGAGGTTCAAGCTGGTAGTGGTTATAATGAAAGCGGTGATCTGATCTACGAGAATGGTGTAGGATCGGCCAATGCGACCAAGGAAAACGGTATTTGGTCGTACGATTTTGATTCTCCGCTGACCGCTGACGAGGATGCGAATTTTGTATGGGTTGAGGTAAGCGTAGCTCCTTCCACGGAAGTAGATTCCGACGTATACAGAGGTCCGATGGATATAGAGATCGAGGCGCAATTCGAGGACGGAGCTACGATAACGTTCATGGGAGCCGGAAGGCATGACGGTGGTCCGACGATACGAGCGATAGAAGGTAATTCCATAGAGTTAAATGTTACCGATCTGAAAGAGAACACCACGGTGATCATACCAGATGCGTTCGCTCTGGTCAATGCGGGTACTTCGGAGTTCAAAGTGACCGGCATAGAAGTGAACGGAGATACGGGAGGGTACATGCGGGTCTACCTCCACGGAGATCCTTACGCCCCTGCGGGAGATTACAATCTGCCGGTGGACCAGGATTCAGGTAAACTTTATTATGATGAAACTGGTTCTTATGATCGCTCAACTGACGGCTGGACACTGGGCTCTGGCCTTGGATATGATGAGGATTCCAATCTGATCTACGGAAACGAGAGTGCGAACAGTACCGCGACAAGAACGGCGGGACATCCGGGTGCGGAGTACAACCTTTGGATGTATGACTCTGAAGGTAACAACACCGCTACAGAAGGAGAATGTAACTTCGTGTGGGTGGAGATCGCCTACGTGATCCCGGATAATGTGGGTGAAGTCAGCGTCGATTCTACGATCACCTTTCAGTTTTCAAGTGTTTAATCATAGCAGGTATTTTGAACACCGATATATTCCTTTATAAGCAACAGATGAAAAATTATTTTACCGATTATCTTATTACCTTCGATATGCTCCGATACTTTCCTACTGAGAAGTTATATTGGAGCGTTTCGACGGAGGATATATGATGGAACTCAAAAAAACCTTGGCTTTTTTTGTAGTGGCACTGTTGGTTTTAAGTGGATTGAGCGTTTCTTTTGCGTTCGGCACTGAAGAAGCAACGAAGGGAAAAAACGTTTTGGAAAAACCCTCTGTAGAAGAGGAAACGTCTGAAGAAGATCCCTCTATTGAGAATCCCGTAGAGAGTTATATTTCTAGAGGTCCTATAAGGATCGACGGTGATACGGATTTGAACGAAACAGCACAAGAAGAAGGATGGGATGGAAATGGAAGTGAGGATAATCCGTACATCATAGATGGGTACGAGATAGACGCTGAAGGTCGATGGGGAGCGGGTATCTTCATAGGCAATACTACCGATCATTTTATCATCGAAAATTGTGTAGTCAAAAGGAGCACGTCTATATCTACACCTTATCATCCCGGAGGCGGTATAGTTTACCATGAAGTTGAAAATGGAACTTTGAGGGATACAGAAATCTATACATCTGATTATGGACTTTACCTTCACGGCATCGACGATAATCATTTTGAAGGGATCAAGATCAGTTCTATCGGTAATGACGGTATCTTCCTGAAAAGTTCGAGCAATAACACTTTTGTGGATAGTAAGGTCTACACGACCAACAATCACGGATTTTACTTTGAAGGGGAGTGCGATTCAAACAACTTGATAGAACTTCTCATCAGGAATAATGCCGGTGATGGAGTCCATATCGCTGGAGACCTTGACTCAAACGAGTTTACTGATCTTACTATCGAGGCGAACACTAACCACGGTATCTACATCCCGGACGGGCAGAGTTTTGAAGGTAATAAGATAGAGGGATGTAGGATAAGTTCTAACGGTGTTGACGGCATACGTTTGGGATCTAACAGCGATCCAGAGAAGATAAGTGGAAACGAGATAGGAAATAATTATGTCTATGATAATGGCCGGGCCGGTATCAGATTGGAGTCCGACTCTTTTGGACATCAGGTATCTAATTACATATATGGCAATACGATAGAGGATAATGAGGAATATGAGATCTTTTTCGCCACCCGCGACAGCCTCTCGAATCACTTCGATAATAACAAATTGAACGGCGTACAATATGTACATCACTTCGATCAGGATAATGAATCGATAACGGTGAACGAAACCTACGACTTCGATTCATATCAAAGATTGACCAATTACGGAGGCGTAGTCTTCTATGAATCGGAGAACATAACCCTCGAGAAGATAAACGTAAGGACTTTAGATTCTAGAGGTATAACGGTATTTTCCTCAGAACATATCGAACTGACAGATCTCGAAGTAACGAACTGCACGGAAGAAGGGATCTTGATAGAAGATTCGAAGCATATTAGCCTATCGAATTTTGCAATAATGGAGTGTACGGAAGCGATCTCGATAGGATCTTCGAACAATATCAGCTTAGCAGACGCTGAAGTAGCTGATTCCACAGATGGCATTTCGGCGGTGGATTCAGAAGACATCGATCTGACAAATATCATAGTAGATGGTAGTGGAGAGACAGGTGTCTCGATAGAAAGTTCCGAGGTTGTCGCTATAACAGACTTAGAAGTGAGAAACAGTGGGACCGACGGCGTTTCTATAGAAGGATCAACAAACATAGAGATGACCGGTGTGGAAGTAACTAGGAGTTCAGGCCATGGTATATCGATGGTAAATACCGAAGGCATCGAACTGATAGATTTAACAGTAACTGGTTGTTCAGAAACTGGAGTATATATGGAGGATGTTGAGGACATCGACTTAGAAGAAGTAGTTGCTATCAACAACCAAAATGGAGTAGAACTAGCAGACTCGAACTCGGGAACTTTAAAGGGGCTCAGTGCCGAGGAAAATGAGATAGGACTTCAACTCGATAATTCAAGAAACATCATCGTTTCCGACGGAACTTTCACTTCGAATCAAGTGGGGATCCGTTTTTCTGATTCAGATATGAATGAGATAAGAAGATCGGATATCCTCGCTAATCAAGAAGATGGGATACTATTCTCTGGAGCCTCCTCGGTCAATACGATAAGTGCAAATCATATATCAAATAATCATCAAGACGGAATACATCTGACTGGAGAAGCAAGTACCTGTACTTTAGAGGAAAATGTCATCTCAGATAATATGAGATATGGGATATACACCTCTACGGATTCGAACTCTATCTCTGACAATAACATAACCCGGAACCTGGATTACGGCGTTTACCTTGAAGGTTCATCTTCGTCCGTATTCAATAACAGATTTATGTTCAACAACGGTTCAAATTTCACCTATAATCCAAGTTCTGTTCAAGCCTTTGACGGCGGGAGCGCCAACAGTTGGTATGATCTGGATGAATATGGAAATTACTGGTGGGACTGGATGGAGAAGTACGATCCCGATAAGGATGATTACGATGATGCCAAAGTGATCGATGAACCATATCCCGTCGATGGGGAAAGCGGATCGGAAGATCTTTATCCACTCTACGCTGACATAGAAGATCATGAAATCTATGAGCTGACTATCGAAATAGAAAAGGAAGGAAGTACTCATCCTGAAGAAGGTACTACTACCTATTTAGAGGGTGAAACCGCTACGATAGAGGCTATCCCCGTTCACGGCTACGTATTCAGCAATTGGACCGGAGACATATCCGGGGAACCGGAGGATAGAGTCATAACCGTTTTGATGGACGAAGACAAGACTCTCAGCGCTAACTTTAAGAGAGATGAATTCGACTTAACTATAGACATCGATGGTGAAGGTACTACCGAGCCATCAGAGGGCACCCACACCTATCTTTACGAGGATGAAGTCACAGTCACGGCAGAATCACATTATGGATGGCATTTCAGCAATTGGGCGGGAGACAACCAGAGTGAAGAAGAGGAGATCACGATCGTTGTAGATGAAGATAAACGGATAACGGCGGTTTTCGAGAGAAAGGAGTTCGATCTAACGATAGATATCGAAGGAGAAGGTACGACGGATCCTTCAGAGGGTATCCACACCTATCTTTATGAGGATGAAGTCATCTTGACAGCAGATCCAGCTCAGGGATGGGTTTTCAGTAATTGGACCGGAGCTAACGAAAGTGAGGAAGAGGAGATCACCCTTGTCATGGACGAAGACAAAAACATCACGGCTATTTTCGAAAGGGACGAATTTGAGTTAACGATAGGTATTGAAGGAGAAGGTACGACCGATCCACCAGAAGGAACACATACCTATCTCTACGAGGAAAACGTGACCGTGACCGCAGAAGCAGGGTATGGGTGGTATTTCGGTAATTGGACCGGCGATGTCCCAGAAGGTGAAGAAGAGAACGAAGTGATCACCTTAACTATGGATACCGACAGGGAAATCATCGTTCATTTTGAAGAGATTGAAGAGTGGCACACGCTGGAGATCGAAACTGAAGGAAACGGTACGGTGGAGATCGACGGTGAAGAAGTCGACGAGCTCCCTTATGAGGAAGAGATCCCGGATGGAGAGGAAGTAGAACTTGAGGGGGTTTCGGAACCGGGCTGGTCTTTTTCTGAATGGACCGGAGATCTAAGTACATATTCCATGGGATTCGATGGTGATGGAGACGTAGTCAACTGTGGTGATAATGACAGTCTCAAATTCGACGATGAAGCCATGACTATATCTGCTCAGGTGAGGCCGAAGGATACGGAGGAACACATGGGGATAGCCGGAAAATTACACTATAACTTTGAGGCGGGACTTCCTCCGATTTTCCCTAATTCCCATAATTACTATGGTTATTCCCTATCGATGAATGAAAGTCGATTCCAGTTCCAGGTAGGGAACGGTACCGGTGGAGGAACAGAGAAGATCGTGAGCCAGGACACCTTTGAAGCAGAGGAATGGTATCAAGTCACTGGAGTGCACGACGGTGATAATTTTTATCTATATGTGAACGGTCAATTACAGGGCTTCCTTCAAAATCATACTATAGCTGATTTCGATGATGATTTTGTTATAGGACGGCAGTACACCCCTGATAGCGATGTCGGTGAATTAGGTGGTCCGCGCTGGTGGAACGGTACGATCAACGACGTTCGTGTTTACGATCGAGATCTGTCCGAAACGGAGATCGGGGAAATGTATGAGAACAGGGATGAAGCTCTCGGTGGCGAAGTCGGCTGGTGGTCGATGGACGAAGGAGCAGGCGACACGGTTTACGATCGAAGCCATAACGAGAACGATGGAGATATAACCGGGGCTGAGTGGGTAGATTTTCCCGTCGAGGCCGTCCCGGAAAAAGAGATCACCATAACGATGGACGAGAATAAATCCATGAAGGCGAATTTCGTCGAGTCCGCTGAACTGATGTTAGACAGCGAAGGAAAAGGAGAGATTTACGTCGACGGGGGATCTGTCGAACTACCATATACTGAAGAGTACGAAGAGGGAGCAGAAGTGACACTCACGGCTGGTCCCGCAGAGGACTGGAGATTCGATCAGTGGGTCGGTGATGTCCCAGACCGAGATAAAGAAAAAGAAGAGATCACTCTGACTATGGATGACGATAAGAATGTGACCGCCCGCTTTGAACGGATCGATTATTATCTGCTTACGATGAATATCGATGGTGAAGGCACCACGGATCCTTCAGAAGGCACGCACTCCTATGAGGAGGGGTCTGAGGTGACTATCACGGCGACCGCAGACGAAGGTTGGACTTTCGAAGAATGGACCGGGACCGACGAGACAGGAGAGCGGATAACCATCACCATGGATGAAAACAAAGATATCACCGCCTATTTCACTAGAAAGGAGTATGATCTGACTATCGATATCGAAGGTGACGGAAGGACTACACCCTCCGAAGGTACTCACATTTATGAATATGGAGAAGAAGTCACCGTGACAGCTGTCCCACAAGAAGGTTGGAAATTCGAAGAGTGGAGAGGCGATCATGAAGGTGTTGAAGAAGAGATAACCATAACGATGGATGAAGATAAGGATATAACGGCATACTTCAGTGAGATCGTTGAATATAGCCTGACGATAAATGTAGAAGGTGAAGGAAGTACCGACCCGGCGGAAGGTTCTCATGCTTATGAAGAAGATGAAGAGGTGACTATCACGGCTATGCCTGCTGAAAATTGGTACTTCAAAGAGTGGACTGGAGACCATCAAGGCACGAATAATGAGACCACCATCACCATGGACAGCGATAAAGAGATAACGGCGCACTTCGAAGAGTACGAACCAAATTTCGAAGTTGAGATCACCCATAGCCCTCAAGAAGCGTTAGAAGGGGATGAAATAGAAGTGGTTTACAAGGTCGATAATACTGGAGATCCTGGGAAACAAACGGTGGACTTCAAAGTTGATGGAGAGGTCGAAGGCAGTGAAGAGGTGACACTCGATCCAGGGGAGACTCATGATGGCGTCTTCACTTGGCAGACCGAAGAAGGCGATGCCGGAGAGCACGAAGTTACTGTTGCTAGCGAGGATGATCAGTATACAGAAACACTGACCCTTCTAAGGAGAACGTTCTTTGAAACCGAGATCACTTCGGTAGAAGAGGACGATGAATTTGTAGAGGGCGAAAATGTGACGGTCGAGTACACTGTTGAGAACCTTGGGGTTGTATCCGGTACTCAAGACATACAATTATACGTGGATGATGACCTAGAGATTGAAGAGGAAGTAAGGATAGAAGGCGGTAAAAGTTATTCTGGTACTTTTACCTGGATACCAGAAGAGCCCTACGGGGAACGTAATTTGACGGTCGAGAGTCAAGATCATTCTGATATGGTGACGATCTCAGTTCTCGAGGAAGCCCACTTTGAAGTCGATATGGTCATCGAAGAGAAAGAAGTCACCGCGGGTGAAGAAGTCGTGATCGAGTACACCGTCAGTAATACGGGAGGTGTTGAAGACAGCCGCACTATAGAGCTAATAGTTGATGGAGAAGTAGAAGATAGTTACGAGATAACACTCGGAGAAGGTGAAAAGTACGAAGGTCAGTTTGTCTGGGAGGCCGAGGAGGCGGGTGAACATGAGTTAAATGTCGAGGATGAAGTTCAGACTATAAACGTATTAGAGGAACCCAATGACGAGTTGTTACTGATAGCTATCATAGGACTCCTCGTACTCCTTATAGCCGTAATAGGATTTGGTATGTCCGGTGAAGAAGAGACTGCTGACCACAAAGTCTTAGAGAAAAAGGAAGAAGAGGTTGAGGAAGAAGGGACTGATGAAGAAGAGACAGAGGAAGAAAAAGTAGAAGAAGGGTCGGAAAACGAAGAAGAGAGTGAAGACTAGTTAGGGGATAAACTACGTTTGATCTTACCGTCGTTAACGCCTCGTGTAGGTGATTTGTAGCTATTTAGCAGTTTGAATATTCTCTCAGTAAGGATGCGGAACTAAGAGTTGTCTCTTTTATAGAGGCGTGAAAAAATCAACAGTTTTTTATTTCACTACTGATTCACTAAGGAAGTTTATTATGAGCAGAGAAATAGTTTCCTGCGAACACTCGATCAGGAAGATTTCGGGAAATAGAACATTGAAACTCAACTGCAGAAGGTGCGAGGATAAATACTCGCTCGAAGACTGCCTCCCAAATATACTACTAGCTTTAAAAGATAAATACGATATCGATTCGATAATGATCTCGGATCACATGGAGAAACATTACATCGGCCCTGGAGTGAACATACTGACTCAGATAAGGGATATAGCGGATGAGATGGAGAACTTTTCTTCAAGGACCCAGGATCAAAAGAAATGCTCGACATGTGAGTTGCAACCATCCTCTCTATATCCGGATCTCAAGAAGAGGTTTATAAAGGATCCCGGCACCATATATCAGGAGATACAGAAACTAGCGGCAAAGACGAAGCAGAAACAGGACTGCCCCGAGTGCATGAAGTCCTTGAGAGAGGAGCTGGAGATATTGGGGGAAAGTGCGATCTCGCTCAGGTCCCATGTTCTCGAGGAAGGCTTCGACATAGTCGGGTGATCATATGGCGTTGAAAGAAGTTCTAAGCGACGTAAGAGGGGCTAAAAAAGAGCACGTTATGAGAGGACTCGAGAGAGCTCTTGAGAAAAGAAAAGATGTTAGGCCGGCCTTTTCTCACACATGGGTGAGACCCTTCGTTCCTGATGATTCCGAGCTGATAGAGAATTATCGTGTTGATGGAACGGAAGTCCACCTGTATCATCTACAAGAGGAGATGGAGGATCTTTACAAGATATCACCTCCCGAGTACGATCTTGTCCCAAAGAAAGCTGAGCTAGTCTCGAAGGTCAAGGAATCTTTGGCGGAAAATCAGAAGGACGCTGAGGATCTAAGCGATCCGAACCTGGTCAAAGACTACATAGATGGTAGAGGAAAGAAACTTGTCAAAAAGCTCGCAAAAACGTTCGACATAGAGTTGGGAGAGAAAAGGCAGGAGGAGCTAAAAGAGGTGAAAAGGCTCTCGAATATGTTGACAAAATATACCGCGGGCTACGGCGTCTTGGAAACTTTATTAAGAGATCCTAGAGTCGAAGATATCTATGTCGATGCGCCGGCCGAACAGAACAAAGTTTACGTTGAGATCAACGGCCCGGAGGGGATGAGAGACAAATGCATGACCAATATATTTCTTTCTTCCAAAGATATGAAGAGCATGCTTTCACGGTTCAGGTTCGAAAGCGGTGAACCTTTTTCCGAAGCATTCCCCGTCCTAGAAACGGATCTTTCCGAGTACGAAACGAGGATAACCGCTATCGGCTCTCCTCTCAGTTCCGACGGTGTAGCTCTCGCTTTGAGGAAGAGAGATCCGGAGCCGTGGACGCTGCCTAAATTGATCAATGTAGGAAGCTTGACTCCTTTAGCGGCGGGACTCCTTTCCTTCTTGATAGACGGTAGAAGTACGATCATGATCGCCGGAAGTAGAGGAGCCGGTAAGACCACTCTTTTAGGCGCTCTGATGCTCGAATTCCCGCAGAGCCAGAGGATACTCACCATCGAAGATACTAGAGAACTCCCTTCCCGGGAGATGCAGTCTTTGGATTACAACGTGCAGAGCATGATGATAGGTTCGGGAGAATACAAGGGCGGTTTGGATTCGAACGAGGTTCTGAGAGTTTCGCTGAGATTAGGGGAGTCGGCGATAGTGATGGGAGAGGTTCGGGGTGAAGAGGCTAAAACATTGTACGAGGCGATGAGAGCCGGGACCGCCGGTAGTGCGGTGATGGGGACTATCCACGGTAATACCGCTCAAAGCGTTTACGACAGGGTGGTTCACGATATGGATATCTCCAAGGAAAGTTTCGCCGCTACCGATATAGTGGCGGTGGCGGGGATCGTAAGACCCGGAGGTATGCAGAAGCAAGAAAGAAGGGTGACTCAGATAGCCGAGTACCACGATAGCGAATTCTCCGATCTGATGGAATTTGAACAGGGACTTCAGCCGACCGAATTCTTCAAGCGCGAGTCGAAAAAGATCGGCGAGATAGCCAGATCATGGGGACTCGACTACAGCGAAGCTGTCGAAAATATAAAGCTCAGGGCGGAGCTAAAAAAGAAGATGGTCGATGTTTCGAAAAAGAGAGACGACGAGATCTTGTTAGGTCCTGAATGGGTTGCTAGAACGAACAACAAGTTCAATAATCTGGTATCGAAGTACGGTCTCGAAAAAGATTATGATCGGATAAGAAAGGAATGGATGGACTGGTTCGAAGAGAGGATCAGGTATGTCTGAGCTTTACGAAAAAGCGTGTAGATGGGTGAACGATCAGGTCGGGCTTGAAGGTGACGAGCTCCAGGTCCGCGAGGAGGAGGAATGGGAAGACTTTTTGGAGAAGAAAAAGGACCTCAGGAAGGCAGAAGACAGCTTGAGAGAGGCCAAGGTCGTCGAGGGAAAAGATTCAAAGGAGTACAAGAAGAAAAAGAAGAAGGTAGAAAAGAGTGAAAAGAAGTTCGAACAGGCTGAAAAAAGGTTCAAAAGAGAGGATTTCAAACGGACCATGCAGTTCGTCAATATGGATTTTACCTATGAAGAGATATTGGTCTTTTCTCTTTTTCTAGCTGTATTCACCTTCCTGATCGGCTTGATGGTTATAGGGGGGATAGCTACTGTTTACGAATTTCCGCTGATCGAGATCATCATGTACGGCGTACCGATATTGACTATTCTACCAGCGGTAGTGATGCTTTTCGCCGCCAATTATCCCGAAATTTTAGAAGGTAGGATGAAAGCCTCGACGATAGGTGAAGTTCCAGAGACCGTCCACTACATGACGATGTCGATGAGGGTCAAACCATCACTTCACCGCGCCGTGACCTTCGCCGCTGAAAATACCGACGAGCCTATCTCGTCCGGGCTAAACGGAATAATCTGGGATGTTTACGTGGATAAGAAATCGAGTCTAGAAGAGTCCTTTCTCGATTTTGCTGTTAGATGGGGGGAGTGGAATGAAAATCTGAAGAGATCGCTGTACGTGATAAGGGCGTCGATGCTGGAAAAGACCGAAGAAGCATACAGAAGTTCCCTGGAAAGGGCTAATGATATGGTGATCGAAGGTACCAAAAAGGAAGTGGAGGACTTTACCAACTCTTTGAAAACGCCCACTACGATCCTCTTCGCAGTCGGCATCCTACTACCTCTAGTTATAGGGGCGATGCTCCCGATGATATCTCTCGCCGGCTTGGATGTAGGCGGATTGACCGCTGCAGCGGGATCTACACAATCGGCATCGATAGGTCTTCCGGTGGTGGTACTCCTCATGAACGTTATCTGTCCCGCAGGCGCTTTTCTTTATTCGTATCGGATCGTAGGGAAGAGACCGGGTACGAGTTCGCCACCGAAGATCGAGGGTGCGGAGAAAAAGAAGTTTCACGCCGTGATCTCTCTCTCCATCTTTGTTGCGATAGCGCTTTTTATCTCTCTCTTTTATAACTCGATATCCTTTTACCAACCGATACCGATCCTATTTTTGGTTGCTGCACCTCTCTCCTATTACTGTTTGGCAACCACACTTCCGCAGAAGAAGGAAAGGAAACGTATAGTGGAGATGGAAAAGGAGTTCCCAGACTCGCTTTTTCAGCTCGGGAGCAGGATAGCCGAAGGGACTTCGGTTGAAAGAGCTTTGGCTAAAACGGCAGAAACTTTGCGAGGCTCCAAGACGGGAGAACTTTTCGGTGACATCGTTTCTAGTATACAGATAAAACGTCTTCCCATGGAGGACGCCCTTTTCGGCGAGGAAGGCGTTTTAAAAGACTTCCCTTCGCAGACCATCAAGACGACGATGAAAACTGTGATACAGATAACGAAGAAGGATCCCGAGGAAGCGGGCAAGACGATAATAAAGATAGCCGGCTATCAGCAGGAGCTCCGAGACATGGATCACGAGGTGAAGAACAAGCTTTCGAAGAGCGTCGAGATGATGAAAGCCACCTCTATGGTCTTCGCTCCGATAGTTATGGGGATAGTAGCTTCGCTTTATTTCATGCTGGAAGAGGTTTTCACCGGGTTGGGCACCATAGAATTGATCTCTCCCGTCGCTTTTTCTTCAGTTTTGGGAGTTTACCTTATCCTGATGAGCGGTGTTATAACCTACTTCACCAAGAGCATAGAATGCAACCTCGACGCTATCGAGTTCAAATATTCTCTAGGGATGACCATATTGACTAGTATCACCGTGTATTCAGGAGCGCTTCTAGTCGGAAGGATATTGATTATCGGGATGTGAACCGAGGACCAATATCACGCTGATATCGTTCACGTTCGTTCTGCTGTCGAATTCTATCGAGGAATCTATCTGATCAAAAAATCTCTCCGAGTCGTGTTCTTCGAGCAGATTCCGGGGGTCGAATTCTGACCGTTCGATCGAATCCGTAGTAGCTAACGCTCCAGCTTTACCGATCCCGTCGGTTCCGTCGGTATCGGCACTCGCTACGACTATATTTTTTCTATTTTGGATCTCGATGGCGGAGCTCAGGACGAACTCTCTGTTCGGTCCTCCCTTTCCACCTTTCGGGCCCTGTTCAAATTCAACGGTCATCTCCCCTCCGAATATCAGGGCCGCAGGAGGTTCTGTTGGATTTCCTGAATCTTGGACCTCTTTAGCTATCCCCATATACGGCTCAGCCACAGCCTTAGCTTCACCGGTGTTCTGGGACGTCAGGATCAAGGGCTCAAAATCGTACTCACTAGCGACTTCTTTAGCCGCTCTAAGAGCGATCATATTGCTACCGATCAGGAAGTTTTTCACCTTCGAGGAGTCAGGAGTTTCTTCCACCTCTCCCGCCACACCTTTGTTCAGATGTTCTCGAACGCTCTCAGATATCTCTTCCCATAAATCATATCTTTTCAAGACGTTCCGGGCGTCTTCAAAAGTTGTTGGGTCTGGACAAGTCGGCCCGGATGCTACGCTGCTCAGCTCGTCTCCCACCACGTCGGAGATGATCAATGAAACAGCGTCTCCTCTTTTGGTCAGTTCCTTCCCTAAACGACCGCCTTTGACTTCTGAAAGGTGCTTTCGGACCGCGTTTATCTCGTGTATGTCCGCCCCTGATCTGACCAACGATTTATTCAACTCTTTCATCTCTGAAACGGTGATACCGTCAACTGGCGAGAGGAAAAGAGCTGAACCTCCGCCGGACACCAAGAAGATGAAAAGAGAATTCTCTTTTTGTCTGATCTTAGAAAGTAACGACTCGGCAGCGTGAATGTTTGCTTTCTCGGGGTAGGGGTGCTCCGCAACATTTACTTCTATCTCGGGAAGAGTCGATCCATTTTTGTCTGTTATAACAAGTCCATCGTCTGGCTCTAACATCTCACAGCCTGAAGACATCGCGACAGAGGCCTTTCCTATCCCGAGAACGGTTATCTCGTCGTAATCGTCACGTGAAACGGTCTTTCCACAGATTTTGATTCTGTTACCTTTTACCTCGATGTTCTCCTTTACCAATTTCTCTGGATCGGCGGCCTTCACCCCCGCGGTTATCATCTTTTTAGCTGCCTCTTTCATCTCTTGAAGATCCATGTGCATCCGGAAGATAACTTGAGCCTTTTAAAAGTTACCAGTCGAATTCAGAAAAATCCTAATATCTGGTGACAGTATACCTAACTTATGTACATCAGCGTGATAGGAGGAGACGAAGGCAGTTCCTCAAAAAAAGATGTTGAAAGAGCTAGAGAACTCGGAAGAGAGATAGCAGAACTCGACCACATCTTGGTATGCGGGGGTAGAGGCGGCGTGATGAGAGCCGCGTGTAGAGGCGCCAAAGAGAAGAACGGAACCACGATCGGCATCCTTCCCTCGTTTGACAAGAAAGAAGCGAACGAATACGTGGATCATCCGATAGCCACGGGTCTAGGGATGACGAGGAACAGTCTTGTAGTGATGAACGGAGACGTTGTTGTAGCGATAGACGGTGGTTACGGGACACTTTCCGAGATATGTTTTGCCAATAAATATGGAAAAAAGATATTGGGGTTGGGGACGTGGGATCTCGAGGTCGTGGAGGAGTTCGATGACGTTGCTAGTCTCGTCGAAAGGTTGATAGAGATAGAAAGTCCATCAGGCCATCGATAGTTTGGAGTTATTGTTAGAGAACTCTAATTCGATCCTCGTCGGCTTTTTTTCTCCAAGGGTCACGGAAGTATTTTCCGGGACGGTCCTGTACAGCGATATCACTCTCTCTTTTTTTCGGACAACCTTTTCCTCACGGATAAGGTCGAATTCCTCTAAAACCGAAGCGATTTTATGACATATGTTCAAAGGTATGCCTTGTCTTCTACTGATCTCTTCGATCGATCGAGATGTGCTCTTACAATCCTCTAGTATCTTTCTAGCCTTTGGATCGGAGAGAAGATCCAACTTTTCCATCCTCTTATCCGGCCTTTCGAAGGGTTCTTTCGGATACATATTACTAATAACAGTACGATTTATCAATATAAAAACTCACTTTCAATTATCGGGCCTGATAATCATATCTCACAGGATATCGTCTAAATACAGTTTAAACTAATCCAATAGAAATATGAATGGAGTTTTGGTGTAACAGGTAAGAGGAGTGACGGATTTATTCTTGGTTTTCCATCGTGATCTCTATCGACGAAACGTTAGTAGAGCCGCCTCCTTCGTCTTCTAATTCTTCTGTTTCCGTGAAGATATCCGTTATCTCGGCGGTCTCCAAAAATCTATTTTTCGTTATTTCTGCCACGTCGACTGCTTTACTTATGGCTCTTCCTCGAGCTTTGATCACTATTTCACTACTGCCTCTATTAAATTGTTCCATCACTGCCATCACGTAGTTCATCGTTTCTTTACTTCCTATAAATACAGTATTCTCATCATCCATGGTCTTCACCTTTTCATTTTTGTTTTTTTTGTATCTTGCTTTCTCAGTAATCCAATCTTGTAGGTGTTATTAACTGTTTTGGTTTTTCAACTTTGTTTTCTGATGAAAAAACTCAAATCACAGCGGTCCTAAGAGGTCTTGATGTCGATAGAGTTAGTAGGGGAGTCGGAATCGACAGAACATCTCCCAGAAGATTTTGAACCCTACGTTAAAAGATGGTTCGAAGATAGATTCGATGAGTTGACTCCTCCTCAAAAGTACGCTTTTGAACTGATACACGAGCAGAGGAATTCCTTGGTATGTTCTCCCACCGGCTCCGGTAAAACGTTGTCCGCCTTCCTCTCGATTCTGAACGAACTCTTCCTTAAAGGAGATAAAGGCGAGTTGGAGGATAAGGTCTACTGTCTTTACGTATCTCCTTTGAGAGCTCTAGGCAACGATATCCAGCGCAACCTCGAAAAGCCGCTCGAAGGTATAAAGAGAATTGCTGAAGAGATGGACATCGAGATGCCGGAGGTCAGGAGCGCGGTCAGGACGGGAGATACTCCTTCGAATGAAAGACAGAAGATGTTAGATAAGCCTCCTCACATATTGGTCACGACTCCAGAGACTTTAGGCATCATCCTGAACGCTCCCAAATTCAAGGAAAAATTGAAGGATATCAACTACGTCATCGTCGACGAGATACATTCCTTGTGCGACAACAAGAGAGGAGTCCACCTTTCACTTTCGCTTGAAAGGTTACAGGCGATGTGCACCGAAGAATTCACCAGGATAGGGTTATCAGCTACTCAGGCTCCTATAAAAGAAATAGCGAATTACCTGGTAGGATTTGAGAACGGGGAACCGCGACAGTGTGATATAGTCGATGTTTCTGCCTCTAAAGAACTCGATCTGAAAGTTATCTCTCCGGTCAAAGATCTTATCCATACCACTGGCGAAGTGGTCAACAGCAGGATGTACGAAAGGATGGACGATCTGGTTAAAGATCACGTAACGACGCTGATATTCACCAACACTAGAAGTGCGACGGAAAGAGTGGTCAACAACCTTACCAATAAAGATCCGGAATATTATAGAGGTGATATAGGGGCGCACCACTCCTCCATGAGCCGTGATAAAAGGATAGACGTGGAAGAGTCTCTGAAGAATGGTGAACTGAAGGTTGTGGTCACTTCAACTTCCCTCGAGCTAGGTATCGATATAGGATATATCGACCTGGTGTTACAGCTATCCTCTCCGAAAGGAGTCTCGAGAGCGATACAGAGGATAGGCCGCTCCGGTCATAGGTTAACCGATGACCCTAAAGGAAGGGTACTAGTGATGGAGAGAGGCGACGCTTTAGAGTGCACCGAGATGATGCGCTGTGCTAAAAACAACGAACTAGATCGGGTCAGGATACCGACGAACTGTCTTGATGTTCTTTCTCAACACACCGTGGGTATGGGATGTAATAGAAAATGGGAGGTCGAAGAAGCCTATGATATAGTAAGAAAAAGCTTCAATTTTCACAAACTTCCGAGAGAGGATTTTGAGAAAACGTTGAGATACGTGGCGGGAGAATACGCCTCTCTAGAGGATCAGAAAGTTTACGGTAAGATATGGTTGGATGAGAACGAAGACGGTAAGAGAGAGTTCGGAAGAAGAGGTAAGATGACCCGGGTCATCTACATGACCAACATAGGTACGATACCGGATCAGAGCGCTTACCGTGTTCACACTAGGGACGGAAGGTTCGTAGGTACACTGGACGAAGAGTTTTTAGACAGGTTGACCAAAGGCGATATATTCATTCACGGCGGTGACACGTACGAGTTCCGTTATGCGAGGGGGATGAAGGTCTATGTGGATGCGCGTCCGGAAAAAGCGCCGACGGTACCTTCCTGGTTCTCCGAGATGTTACCTTTATCTTACGACCTCGGAAAGAAGATCGGGCAATTCAATAAGAAGATACTCGAGATGATTAAAAATGAGGAGGACCCATCGGATTGGATCAGAGATAATTACTACCTGGACGAGAACACGGTATCGTCGATAGTTTCTTATCTCGAGGAACAGTACCGTTATGTGGAAACCGTTCCGACTGACGAGAAGATACTCGTTGAAAAGAACTTTAAGGAAGACAAGATCAACCTGATATTCCATACGATATTTGGAAGAAAAGTGAACGACGCGCTGTGCAGGATATTTGCAGATCACGCCTCCGATATATTGAATTCTAATGTGGGTATCGTGGTCGATGATCACGGTTTCGTCTTGATTTTACCTAAAAGAGAGATGCAGGTGGATGAGCTGGTCCAAAGAGTTGTCGAAAGCGACCTTAGAGAGACTCTGAAAGAAGCGGTGAGAAAAACGGAACTGATGAAAAGGCGGTTCAGACATGTGGCTTCAAGGGCGCTGATGATCCTACGGAATTACAAAGGTAACAAATTGAGCGTGGGAAAGCAGCAGATGAAATCGCACTTCCTCCTTTCAGCGTGTGAAAAGATCGACGAAGAATTCCCGATCGTCAAGGAAACATACCGCGAGATAATTGAAGACTATATGGATATAGAGAACGCGATCGACGTGCTCGAAGGCATAGAAGAGGGGAGTAGAGAGTACGAAGTCGTCGAGACGGACGTACCTTCACCGTTCGCCCACAACTTGGTGATCCAGAGCCAGAGCGACCTGTTGAAGCTTGAAGATAAGAAGAAAAGACTACAGCAGCTCCACCAAAAGGTGATGGAAAGCATCGAGAGCGAAGGTGGTTGAATGGAGATATTCGATAGATTCGAGATAGTGGAAAATCATCCCGCTCTATATGACCCGAACCAGGATATGCTCATAATCTCGGACCTTCACCTTGGTTTGGAATCTCTAATGGCGGACTCCGGGATGTTCATGCCTAAATTTCAGCTCTCCGAGATGAAAGAGGATCTTTCAGACATGTTGGCAGAAAAGAACGTGAAGAGGCTGATGGTCTGCGGCGATATCAAGCACGAATTTTCTGAAACGTCATATGGAGAAAGAAAAGAGGTGGAAGAGTTCATCGACTTTTTACAGGATTCGGTTAAGAAGATATTCTTGGTTAAAGGCAACCATGATAATTACTTGATCTACCCGGTCAAAAGATATCCTGATGTGAGTTTGGAGGAAGAATACATCTTTGAGGAAGTTGCCTTCATACACGGTCACGAAAAACGGGAAAGGATGAGAGGCTTGGACGTCGAGTATATAATCATAGGGCACGAACATCCCGCTTTGACACTTACCGATGAAATCGGTTCTAAAGAAAAGATACGCTGCTTTCTTTACGGAGAGATGAGAGATGGGACCAGACTGATCGTCATGCCGGCCTTTTCTTCTCTCGCTTCGGGTTCTAACGTGAACAAGATCAGCGAGGACCAGATACTCTCCCCGATACTGAAAGAGATGGTCGATCTAGGAGGGATGAAAGCTATCGGCGTTGATGAAGAAGCCGGATTATTCGAATTCCCTAAATTGAAGAAGTTGAGGGAGACAGAGTGATTTGTCCTATCATCGTTTAAGAAAACCAACCCGACTTCTCCATCGCTTCTCTCGCTACACGTCCACTAGGGCCGTCACCTCTCGCGACAGTGATACCCACATTCTCACCTAATTCTCTCGAGATCTCGCTGACGGCTTCATGTGTGAATCCAGGGCAGAGTAGAACTGAATGGATGGAATGTTCCTTTTTGTACTTTTGAGCGATTTCCAAGGCTTCTTTTTGAGAACTGACCAGGTTTACGAACAGTTTGTACTTCTCCGTTTCTATCACTGATCCATCTTCTTCTACGTCGGCATCGGGCGCTTCAGCTATAAACAGAGTTTTGAATTTCATCTTTTTGTACTCCTCTTCAAACTTTACTCGCTTGTTCTTTAAAGATATTCCCATCTACTCTTCAACATAGATCCAGAGGAAAACTAAGGAGAGTCCTAGAGCACCCAGACTCATCAAACCGCTGATCAGGAACGCCAGATCGTAAACGCCGGTGATATCGAATATGTAGCCCGCGAACAGAGGGCCTAGAGATCCGCCGATACCTGCGACCGTACCTAGCGCTCCTAAGATCTCACCGGAATGTTTCGTGCCGAAAAGGGTGCTGATTATCACGGGGTAGATCATCACCCATCCTCCGTAGGCCGCGCCGAACAGCAGAGCTATCGGGTAAAGTACCCAGAGAAAAGTCGATACCGGTAGTGCGAAGATCGCAATAGACTGCAGCACGAAAAATATCGTCACGCCCTTGATGACTCCGATCTTATCCGAGGTCCAGCCTCCGAAGATCCTGCCGAACATGTTGGCTAGACCTACAGCTGTGAGGAGAGTAGCGGCGTAAAAGCTCGGGATGCCTACGTCGGTGGAGTAGGGAACTATGTGGACTGTGATGGTCATGGCTGAAAACTGTGCGACTAAAAACATGAAGTAGATTATCCAGAAGTACTTGGTCTTTAGAGCTTCCTTCAGGGTGTAGCCGCTCTCATCTTCTTCATCGTTTTCATCTAAGATCGGGGGGGAGTCTTTCATCAAAAAGATTGAGATCGAAAGGACGATCAGTGAGAAGACTCCGATGATGATGAACATCGATCTCCATCCCATCCAAGTGATGATCCTTTCCAAGATCGGAGGGAAAAAGGCCATCCCGAAAGCCAAGGCAGTAACTGTGACACCTATCGCTAGTCCCCTTTTCTCGTCGAACCATCTAGTAACGGTGGAGGTCGCGGGTATATAGAAGGTGCTAGCCCCAATACCTATGAGCAGGAAGCACCCGTACAGCTGAAGAAGGGTGTTGATCTGACTTAGAAGGAGAAATCCGACTACGGTCAAAACTGTTCCAACACTCATCACCTTTCTGACACCATACCGGTCGCTCAACTTTCCTGAGACGATCCCGAGAAAAGATGTCATCAGAAGCGAAATGGAAAAGCCGAGGGTGAGCGGGCCTCTCGACCAGTCGAACTCCTGGGTCAGCGGATCGATAAATACGCCGAAACTGTAACTGCGGATGCTGGAGATCAATAGAGCTAGAAAGGCTCCTAGAACGACGAACCAGCCATAGTATATCTTATCATTTTTCTCTCTTTCTTCCATGATTCAAGTTACCGTCTCATCGAATAGAGCTTTAAAACAATTGTTGAAAATTATCTTTTACGGCTCTCTATAATAAGTATGACAGTCTAGACAGTAATAACTATCTACTTCTTCTTTGTACTCGAGTTCTTTTCCACACCGGTCGTATCCTATTGGGTAAGTTACTTCTCTCTAATCCGACCTCGTCGCCGTTAGGAGATAAATCGTTATATACTCTTTCTCCATTCTATCGATAAGAGATAAGGTATGATAAAGAAGGTATTTACTGTCACGGTCACTCTCTTGTTGCTTTTAAGTGGATCAATTGTTGTTTCTAATGCTGGTTCAGACTCTATAGAGAAAAACTATACGAATCTAGAAGATGACATTGGGATGAAAGGAAGAAATGAAAGCGATGACTCGGGGAATCGGGAGTTTCGAGATACATCTCCCAAAGACAGTTCTAAAGATGAACGCCGGAAGAAAAAGTACGAAGCTGGCGTAGAAGAAGCTTCTAGCCTGAATAGTGAATCTGAGCCGATAGATCAAACTGGAGAAAGTAGGATTAAGAAGAGTAGAGAAAATATACCAAACGATATCTACTCTTCAGAGGAAGATTACAACTATAGGGATCCCATACGGATCGATGGTGATGGGGACTTCGCTGTTCAGGCTGAAAATGAAGGATGGGATGGTGACGGGTCTGCCGATGATCCCTATGTCATAGAAAATTATGAGATCGATGGAGGTGGATACGGCTATTCCCTTTACATCGGGAACGTGACCGATCATTTTGAAGTGAGGAATTGCTACCTCCACAACGCGAGCGGAGAAGGAGGAGAGTACCTCAGGAACAGCGGTTTACATCTCTATAACACCACGAACGGTATCGTCCGGGAAAATTTCGTGTCGGAGAACATGCAGATGGGTGTCTATCTACAACGGTCAGGAGAAAACGTTCTAGAGGAAAATACGGTCCTCTCGAACGGCGGGCACGGCATATCGGTCGAACATTCTTCCAATAATGAAGTGAAGGACAACATAGTCGGAAACGAGAATGGGCATGAAGATATCATAGGGGATAAACCTTCGATCGATCCGAGAGATGAAGATAGTGAGATTGATCCAGGTAGTCTGCTCGTTCATGTAGAGCAGCCTAAAGTCTCGAGTTCGAAAGATCGTGAAAGGATTCTGCAAAATCAAGTCGATTCTTTAGCCCGTTCAGTCGATGGAAAAACTTCGAGAATATACTCTTCTTTCAACATGGCCGAGATTCGGTTGGAGAAAGGTGTTGACGTGAGAAGTGCCGTAGACTTATTGTCCGAAAGAGATCTCGTGGTCGAAGCCGAGCCTAACTACCTGTGGGAGGCGAAGGACGTTCCGAACGATCCGGGCTACGATTCGTTATGGAGTATGCCCACCATAGGTGCACCGGGCGCATGGGACCTAACTAAAGGCGGTGAAGACGTGGTAATCGGGGTCATAGATACGGGGATCGATTACACTCATCCGGATCTGAAAGAAAATATGTGGACCAGTGAAGAAGGTAATCACGGCTACAACGCTGTCAACGACACTTCTAATCCGATGGACGATCACGGTCACGGAACTCATGTCGCCGGAACGATAGGAGCCGTAGGTGATAATGAGATGGGTATTGTAGGGACGAATTGGAACGTGAGTCTGATGGCTTTGAAGTTTCTGGATTCCGAAGGGAGGGGCACGACCGGCGACGCTATCGCCTGTTTGGAATACGTTCTAGAGAGGAAAAAGGAAGGGGAGAAAGTGGTCGCCACGTCGAACAGCTGGGGTGGAGCTGCCCAGAGCGATCTGCTTTATAGAGCTATAGAAGAACATCAAAAAGAGGGCATCTCTTTCATCGCCGCCGCCGGCAACGACGGAAGAGATAATGATCTCAATCCAAGCTACCCAGCAAATTACGACCTTACGAACATCATCTCCGTCGCCGCAACCGATCGAAGTGACGAGTTGGCAGGATTCTCCAACTACGGTGAAAGGACCGTCCACGTCGGCGCTCCAGGAGTTGATATAAACAGCACGGTTTTGGACGATCAATACGGATACATGAGCGGCACTTCTATGGCGGCTCCACACGTTTCCGGACTTACAGCGTTGTTAGCGTCCCGGAACTCTTCATACGATCAGACTAACTACAAAAACGTGATATTGTCTTCCGTAGATCCCGACGGTGATCTTAGAAGTAGAACTCTATCGGGCGGAAGGATCAACGCCTCAAAGGCTTTGAGAACCTCCCCTGATCGTGATGACATCAACTTCTGGATACATCGACCCGACTCGACCGTCGTGAGAGGTGATAGAACATCAGTGATCGTATCTTTGAACGACGGCGTGGATCCTGTATCGGGAGCGGATGTGAGCGTGGAGTTGAATACGAGAGAGGAAACCATCTCTCTTAAAGACGACGGTACGGGTAAAGATCAGGTGGAGGATGACGGTTATTACTCCGGTGGTTGGAGTCCTCGATTCGCCGGCTCCGTCACCCTTACTATAACAGCTAGTTATGAGGAGGAAGGATGGCAGGAAACGAAAAAGATCACGGTCGAAGTCAAAGGAGGCGCCGGTATATACCTCCAGGGAAGCCATGATAACTCCTTGAGCGGAAATACCGTATTCAACGAAGAACACGGCATCTTCCTCTATTCTTCCAGTACGAACAACCTTGTAAACAACGAATTCCTAGATAATGATAAAACGGCTCTACGCCTTTACGATTCTACCGAAAACGAGATAGAAAATCAGACGGTCGAAGGCGGCGATAGTGGGATCTTATTAGAACAATCTACCGATAACTTGATATCCGAAAATACCGTTTCAGACGCTAGTAAGGGAGTTTCGCTAGAAACCTCTGAAAAAAATGTTGTGGATAACAATACCGCTTCTGATAATACTCGGGCCATCTATCTCGAGAACTCCTATATGAACTCGCTTACAAACAACACGCTCTCGAACAACAATTACGGAATCTATCTTTACACGTCCGGAGACAACAACATCACTCAAAATTTTCTTTCAAAGAATAATATCGGTATATATCTCCGGTACTCTACCGCTGCCGCTTTGAGAGACAATACGATGAAAGAGAACGGGATATTCATATCGGGTCATCGGTTGGAAGATTGGAACTCACACGTTATAGATTCGACAAACAGGGTGAACGGAAAACCGGTCTATTATTGGAAGGGCGAGGAGGGAGGCAGCGTTCCCGAGGGAGCGGGCCAGGTGATCCTCGTGAATTGTACCGGGGTTACCGTCGAAGATCAAAACGTCAGCCGTGGGAGTGGAGGTATTTTGGCAGCACATTCCGAAGAAAACGTGTTCTCTAACAACACCGCCTCTGAGCACGATATGGGAGGTATCTACCTTTACTGGTCTGAAAATAACACGCTGATCGACAACACCGCCTCTTCTAACACCTATGGTATCTATGTATTCAACTCTGATGAGAACGAATTCAAAGGAAATGATGTTTCTCGCAACGAAGACGGCTTCTATCTCGAAGATTCCTCAAACAACTTGATAGCTGATAACACAGTTACTGAAAACAGTGGCAACGGTATCTGGATAGATGATAGTGTTCAAAACGAGGTTAGAGGTAATAACGTTTCCAACAACGAGTTCAGAGGTATAGACCTTTATCAGGCTGACAGGAGCGTGTTGGATGACAACTTCCTGTCGGATCATTCTATAGGCGTGGATATCGCCGAATCCATTAACATCAAAATGTCGAACAACAGGATGGTGCGAGACAGTATCTACATGTGGGGACAAAGTTTGGAGCACTGGGATTCACATACTATAGATCTGACTAACAGTGTGAACGGACGACCGGTCTATTACTGGAAGAACAAAGAGGGCCAAAAGATACCCGACGGCGCTGGACAGGTCATACTCGTAAACTGTACGGGTATAACCGTAGAGGACCAGAACGTCAGTGACGGGAGTGCGGGCATCCTTCTCGGATTCTCTGACGGAAATACGGTGGTGAACAACGATGCATCGAATAACGATAAGGGCATGCGCCTCTATGAATCCGAGGATAACGAGATCAGAGGTAACATCGTATCTGACAACTCTAACGATTGGTTCACTCTATCATATGGGATCTGGCTCTCTTCCTCTAACGGTAACCGTTTGATCGATAACGAAGCGTCGAACACTGACGGAGACGGTATTTACATCAGGTACTCTAACGACAATTCTCTCGTCGAAAATGAAGCTTTGAACAATCATTGGCGCGGTATCGATATCAGTAGGTCCGAGAGCAATACCATAGTCAAAAGTAAGGTCCTCGAGAATCGTTTGGGGATCAGACTTCAGTACTCTAGCGGTATAGCGATCGAAGAAAACGAAGTGCAAAATGGGATCGAGCTTCGGAATTCAGAGGGTATAACTCTTAAGAAAAACACCATGCTTGATGAGGGGCTCTCTATATGGGGGGGTCGGAAAGTTTACTGGGACACGCATGATATCGATACAACGAATTCCGTAGATAGTAGGCCTTTGTACTACTGGAGAGATAGGACTGGTGGTACGGTCCCCGAAGGAGCGGGCCAGATCATACTGGCCAACTGTACCGACGTGGTGGTGAGAGATCAGAACATGAGCGACGGAAGACTGGGTATTCAGGTAGGATTTTCGAGCGGTAATGTGATAGAACAAAACGCTCTATCGGGATATGACTATGCTGTTTATCTCAGGAATTCGGACGAAAATAACCTCAGTAAAAATATGGTCTCAGATAATGATTACGGTTTACGGATTTACCGTTCGAACGACAATAGACTGACGCAGAACAACGCGTCGGAAAACGACAGGCCCGGGATAGACCTATGGTATTCCGATAACAATACTTTGGCCAACAATACGATGTTGGGTAATCGAAGACGGGGTATCCGTCTCTGGTCTTCGAGCGAAAATACCCTGATCCAAAACGAGGGGTCAGAGAACTCCTACGGGGTAGCTCTCTATGATTCTAACGATAACCTTTTGAAAGAAAATGAACTGTTAAAAAATCGCGACGGCATATATCTTTCGGATTCCGGGAAAAATTCATTGATGAGAAACACCGCAAGTAACAACTCTGACAGCGGCATAGAACTAGAGGGTTCTAGTGAAAACAGGATATCCGAAAATATAGTGTTGAGCAACGATTATGGCGTCTCTATTGAAGCCTCCGATAACAATACTTTTGTCGCTAATAACGTTTCAAAGAACGAGGAATATGGTTTTCATTTCGTTGAATCTCTAGAGAACGTGGTTTACAACAACTGGTTCATCGAAAATGAAGAGCAAGCTTTCGATGACGGCGAGAACACCTGGGATGGAGGAGATCCTGGGAGAGGGGGTGAAGGAGGAAATTACTGGTCCGATTATGAGGGCCGAGATAGAGGAGACAGGATCGGTGACGAGCCCTACAATATCACTGGAAACGAAAGCAGAGATAGGTATCCCTGGATGAACTTCGAGATGATACATCCCGTAGGGAACTTTGACGTCTCCGTGGGTGATATAACAGCCGGTGATGAACCCGTTGTGAAGGTCTCCGAAGTAGAAGACGTGCATGGAAATGCTTTAGAAGGGAGATACGAGGTGGACGTGGTGCTCGACAGCGGTCATATAGATGAAGATCTAAGTTTGGAGGACGAAAAGGCCGAGTATACACTGCCTGAACTGACCGATGCCGGTGAGTATACTGTCGAGGTGATCATCGAGGATGTCATCGAGAGCGATGATTTTCATGTCGAAACCGCGGCCTTGGACTACATCGAGATCGGACCGGCAGGAAAAACCATCACGGCGGGTAAGACGATAGACTTCGATGCCTTTGCCTACGACGAGTTCGATAACGGAATAGGTTATGTGACGGAAGAAACAAACTGGGCTATAGACGAGAAGGCGGGAGGAAATTGGACTGGGAGCGAATACCGTGCTGAATTCGCCGGGACGTGGATCGTTACCGGAAGTTATGAAGATGTATCGAAAGATCGTGTGAACCTCACCGTGGAACCCGGCCCATTAGATCATGTTAAAATCGAGCCCGAGGAGGATCAGACTATTTCACCTGGGGAGAACATAGATTTCTCCGCCGGAGCCTATGATAGATATGGCAATCTGATAACGGATGAAGAGAGTGAATTCACTTGGGAGAACACCACCTCTAGAGGATTATTTGGGAAGATCGAAGCGGGAGGATACAACGTGACAGCTACATACGAGGACGTCTCTTCGGAACCGACTACGGTGATAGTGGAGGAGAAAGAAGAAGATAACGTCGTTTTATTCCCATATCTATCTCTCATCGTAGGCGTTCTCCTTTCGTTGATCATCTACAAGAGAAAAAAGAAGGTGGGTCAGCGATGAAGGGGACGGTAAAGTTCTTCGATCCGATGAAAGGTTACGGTTTTATCGAACCGGATGGACACGAAGAGGATCACTTCGTTCACCGCAGCCAGTTGAAAGAGGGCGTTTCCCTAGACGAGGGAGATAGGGTGGAATTCGAGAGCGAGAGAGGAGATAGAGGTTATCAAGCGGTCGACGTTGAGAAGATAAAATAATAGGGAGTGGGCCCGGCCGGACGAATTGATTTCTATGAAATCGATGAGCAAGAATAATCTGTGATTACTCGTGTTTTCAAATCCGGTCGGCTCAAGAGAAAAAGAAGTGGGCCCGGCCGGATTTGAACCGACGACCGTCTGGTTATGAGCCAGATGCTCCACCGTACTAAGCTACGGGCCCTTCTTCTGAATGGGCATCTTCTGTTAAATGTTAATCTTATTTAAGATTAGTGATTTTTGTCCGCTGGAACGAAGATTTAATTAAAGCACTTCCATTCTTACAGCGATGACCGAGGAGGAAGAGCGCGAAGAAGAGGAACTCAGGGAAGAGGTAGAGGCTTTGAGGGACCAGGTGAACGATCTAGAAAATATGTTAGAGAACCTGATGAATATGCACAAGAATGTTCTCGAGAGAGTTTCCGTTGGTTCTGAAGTCGAAGAGAGATATATGAAGATGCTCTCGGTCTACAAAAAATTCGGACGCATCTCGCCCGCTCAATTGACCGGTATAGAAGATCCGATCTCTGAGAGGATAGTAGAGATACTATTCGACAGCGGACCTTTGAACATAACTCAGATAACCGGTCGGCTGAGGGAAAGGAAGGGCAGCGGTTCGAGGCATACCGTGAGAAAGAAGTTGAAAGAACTGGAGGAAAAAGGGGTTGTGAAAAAGATTGAAAGTGGACAAAAAAGGGGCAAGCATTACGAACTGACGGATAAGATGATCGATAAGTGGGCAGAATTGCTCGGTATAAACAAATAGGTTGGTCACTCTTATGTATATCGAGGTGTAAAAAAATGGATATAGACACAGACGATATGGATGATGTAGAGGAATTGAAAGAGGTTATGGAGACGTTGAACGAGACGGTCCCTTCGCTTATCTCGGGGATTGTAGAGGCGATATACAACACTGAGGACAGTGAAAAACTGGCGAAGAGCACGGCGAACTTTTACAAGGAACTGGTCGACGCGGGCATGGACGAAGACAAGGCTTACGAGCTGACTAGAGATTTCATGCAGAGCAGAGACGTGACTTCCGTGGTGAAAAAGATATTGAGCGAGCAGGGCGGTATGATGGGCGGCGACATGGACGAAGAGACCGGTGAAGAGATTAAAAAGAAAATTGAGATGAAGATGGATGAGAAGATGGACGAGGAATGAAAATAGATGGGGAAAAAGAAAGACGGCAAACCGCTGCTAGCGGTAAAAGTGCTGGTGGCGGCTCTCCCTCTTATCCTTCGGATCTCATTGGTTTTCTTGAAGTACAAGAGAGCCGCCAAAAAAAGAGAGAAGGTATTCAGAAAGACCCTGAAAAAGGAGGGCTTGGAAAAGGAAGTGGTGGAAAAACTGGTAGAAGATCTTCCAGAGTTGAGTGTTAGAGATTTTATCTCTGGAAGTATGAAAGGAAAGATGAGCGATAGGAGATGGTTGTGAATAGTCTGAGGATGTCACATCTGGTCTGATATTTCATACATCTTTGAGTCAGACCTGTCACCAAAATCTTAATAAACTATGGCATGATAACAGGATGAGAAATGAGAAATATGGTAGTGTTGTTCCCACTGGTTGTATCTCTGGTTGCTATAGCGATGTTCTGTGGGACCTAAAGCTTTGATATGATGTAGGAATTTTGAAGAAGATAGTTATAACTGAAGGAGGAAAAAATTATGAGAAAATATACCACGATAATAGTAGTCTTGGTGTGCGCGATATTCTTTGTATCTGCTGCTACTGCCGGTCTAGGTAGTAGCCTCCCCGAAGAAGATGAAGAGAAGATATCTGCCTATGAAAGAGCATACTCACAATCAGACGGTGTCGATGTACCCACATTGGGGATAGGAACTTCTTGGACATACGATCAGGATCTATGGCAGAACGATACGGAAAAAGATGAGTACGTATATCTCGATGAAGTAATAACTTATACCGTCGAAAGGGTGGAGTATTTCTCTCGTGGAGGAAAGAGATATCTTGGCTATAATATCTCTGTAGAAGGAGAAATAGTAGATGGCGAGATCGATTCTCCAGATGTACCGATAGGGACAATAGATATCGCCGGTGGACATATAGATGGTTATCAATTTCTAAAAATGAGCGATCTAGCTATTGTAGAAGATCGTCAGTTTAGATATTATCATGCAAGTTACTTAGGTACAGATATCGAGGGATGGCTCTACATGAATCAGAGTCATCAAACTCCAACGGAGTATTATGACTTTCCGATAAGGGAGGGGGATCTATTCTGGAGCAACATGACTAGAAGAAGTTGGGGATTCAACAAAGTCGTTGGACCTGATGAAAAAAAAGAATGGAATGACGATATGCTCAACATTACAGGTGAAAACAGCGTATTGCCCGCGGAAACGAAAGAGGTGCCAGCAGGTGAGTTTGAAACTCATCCTGTAAGGAAAGAGGTGAGTGGTGACGAAAATGGCACTCAAAAAAGGTGGTACAGTCCAGAGGTGGGATCATCAGTGAAAGAGGTGATCCATGGTGAAAAAGCGGATATGATAATGAGCCTCAAGGACTATAATTTTGTGGAGTCCTCCAATGAGTTATCTATAGAACCTTCGGAAGCAGAAGTAGGGGAAGAAGTTAGCCTTTCTGGACAATTTCCAGACTATCCAAACGAGGGCATCACAATAAGCCTTCCCGAGGGGACAGAACCGGTAGGCGAATGGAATTTTAAAACCGATGGTGATGGAAGATTTAATAAGTCGATAGAGGTCCCTGTTGCGGAAGACATGACGGAAACTAAGGTCGATTTTTCATCCGTGGGATTCGTAGCAGAGGTAACCAATGAGACGATCGATGAGTACGCCGTTTCTACTCTAATCATCCATCACGATAACGCCCCCGTATTCCCCGAACCGAAGGATGGAACTAAAGGTATTAACTTGAATCCTGAGCTCGGCGTTGTGGTCGGACATCGAAAAGGTAAAGATGTCAATGTTACCTTTTATAATGCCTCTGATGACAGCCAGATCGGTTCTGACGAAGGTGTTCCAAGCGGTGACTATGCTAGAACAAGATGGGATAACCTTTCACTGGAAACCACTTATGAATGGTACGTTGAAGCAGATGACGGCGAAGAGACGTTTGAATCCGATGTTTGGAACTTTACTACTGAGGAAGAGAAAACACCATATTTTGAAGTAGATATCATCACTCCGGGGAATAACCAGGAATTTGTTGAAGGCGAATCCGTGGCGGTTGAATATGAGGTTGAAAACACTGGTCCTGTTGAGGGAACACAAGAGATCGAGTTCAAGGTTGAGGACAATAGCGGAGGAGTCGTTCATGATGGATCAGAAACGGTCGATAATCTAACTTCTGATGAGGTTTACAGTGGAAGCTTCGAGTGGAGTACAGCTAAAGGGGATACTGGGGATTATGATATCATCGTGAACAGCCAAGATGATGAAGATGAGGTACCTGTTACTATTTCGAAACAGGAATATGAATTGGTGATAGCTGCCGAAGAGGGGGGAACGACTGAACCAGGACCCGGGACTTATACTTACGTGGATGGAGATGAGGTCACCGTTGAAGCTATCCCGAACAAGGGTTGGACATTCGATGAGTGGACAGGAGATGTTCCGACCGGAGATGCGAGTGGAGAAAATATAACGATCGTCATGAACGAAGATAAGGAATTGACAGCAACGTTCAAAGAGAGGCATGATCTCACGATAAACATCGAAGGTCAAGGAACTACCGATCCAGCAGAAGGAAATCATACCTATACCGAAGGAGAAGGAGTCACCGTGGAAGCAACACCGGATGAAGATTGGAAGTTCGTCGAGTGGACAGGAGATGCGAGCGGAACTAGCTCGACTATAAGCATCACGATGGACGAGGATAAAGAGATCACGGCGGTCTTCGAAGAAGAAGTCGAAACTTATGAATTGACCACAACTACCGAAGGTGAAGGTTCGGTAAATCGTGTTCCGGAAGAGGACGTATATGAAGAAGGTACCAACGTTACTCTCACGGCCGTACCCGACGAAGGCTGGTATTTTGAAGGATGGATGGGTACTGACAAGACTGGAAAAGAGATAACCATAACGATGGACGAGGACAAAGAGATCACGGCACAATTTGGCGAGATTGCCGATCATCTTTTGACGATAAATGTTGAAGGGGAAGGCAGTACCGATCCGGTGGTGGGCACTCATACTTATCCTGACGGTGATGAAGTCACCGTAAAAGCTACACCAGACGAAGGCTGGTACTTTGAAGAGTGGACAGGTGATCATGAAGGGACAAAGGACGAGATAACCATCAAGATGGATGAAGACAAAGAGATCACCGCTTCATTCGGGGAGATCGGAGCTGAAGAGAATATTCTAACGATAAATATCGATGGTGGAGGTAGCACCGATCCAGCAGAAGGTACGCATATCTATGAAGAAGGCGAAGAGGTGACTATCACAGCGACCGCAGACGAAGGCTGGAGCTTCGAAGAATGGACAGGAACCGATGAGACAGGAGAGGAGATCACAATAACGATGGATGAGGACAAGGATATAACCGCGCACTTCGAAGAGTACGAACCTGCCTACTTTGAGGTTGAAATAATCTCCTACGACAAAGATGTCAAAAAGGGAGAGGAGATCACTGTAGAATACAAGGTAACCAACACGGGTGAGCTTGAAGATACGCAGGACATAGCGCTTTATCTGGACGGAGAAGAGGTGGCGGTTAAAAGCGATCTAACGCTAGCACCGGGGGAAGAATACGAAGACAATTTCACTGTAGATGCAGAAAAAGTTGGCGAACAGACCCTAGAAATCGGATCGAACGATGAAATGAGCGAGGAAGAAGAGATGATGATCGAAGAAAAAGATACCGATGATGGTGGTAGCTTCCTATCTAACTACTGGTGGTTGCTCGTCGTACTTCTGATCGGTATAATAGCTTTAATTGCCCTAGTATTCGTGATGAAAGGTGGGGAAGAAGAAGAGTCTCCGGAAGAATCATCTTTTGAGCAGCCCCCACCTCCAGGCGAACAGCCTCAACAACCACCTGCGGAACCCACTGAAGAGACTTCACCAGGAAAACCCCCTGAAGAACCCGGTACGGAGAACAAATTCGGGGAAGGATGATCACTAACCGATGAATACCAAAAACCTCTTTTCTTTTTTGTTTATCTCAGGTTGAAAAGTCAGGTTCATATCGAGTGTTCATAATCGCTAGTAAAGAGTGAGAACTCTGTACGGGTCTTAACCTCGAAGCAGTTGGGAGAAGAATAAAAAGTAGAGAAAGATCCGATCACCACCTTCTTTTAACAGATTTTAGGCTGGTATTAGGGGTGTATATAAATGAGCAAAAGCTACATGTAGGGATAAAAAATAAGTACTCTTTAACCTAAAATGATAATAGAGGTTGACTTCTATGGAATCAAAAACCAAGTTCCTGTCTATTTTTGTTGGGGTGGTACTTCTACTCAGCATGCTTTCTGCGGGAGGGATAATCATTGTCGATTCTCCTGTGAACGATTTAGGCATTCAAGCGGATGGCTCGCTATCGGGTGTTTACGATGAATATTCCATCGGTGATGATTCTCTCAAAGGCTCCGAGGATACTGAACTTCACCATCATGAGAGTGCCGGGAATGTATCCGAGCCCGGAGAGACGGGGGATTACAATTTTGAAGTTTGGACTACAGATTTTACGGATCCCTACGATGAGACCGTTCCGGTGGATATTTACTATCCTTCTGATACTAATGAATCGCCTTATCCCTCACTCGTGATCGGTCATGGATTTACGATGGATAAATCATATTTCGAGACGTGGGGGGAGTACTATGCCAGTTGGGGATATGTTACCGCAGTTCCTAGTCTTCAATATGCCGGTATGTTCGACTCCGATCATGAAAAATGTGCTTACGAATTGCTCGCGACTGTAGATCTCTTGAAAGAAAAAGATAATGAAACTGGAAGTGAGATAGAGGGTATGGTGGATGAAGAAAAGATGGCTCTAACGGGATTTTCCTTGGGGGCCAAGGCGAGTATTTTGGCGGCCGAATACGAAGTACAAGACGGTAGAGATGACGTAAAAGCGATAGCGCCGATGGCGCCGGCTCTCGATAAGGACCCGGATCCATTACCGGATCTAGATCTGATCGACATACCTGTTCAGTTACAGGCCGGTGAAAATGATGGGGTAGCTCCTCCTGAAGAGAATTCTAAGCTGGTTTACGACGGGTTGGAGGATTCACCGACCCAATACTTTATGATCAGCGGGGCAAATCACAACCAATATGCCGATAGAGACCCGGTCTCTGGGGGTTGGGGCGACGGAGACCCTGATATATCCCGGGAGGAGCAGCACAGGATCGCTAGAAAGTATACTACTTCCTTCTTCAACTATTATTTGAAGGAACAGGACGGCTATAGAGAATATCTATACGGTGATCCCGCAGAGGACGACGTAGATAATGGTACATTGGTTTTCAATGATTATAAATATATAAAAGCAAAAGAACACGACCTAAAGATAAATATTGACGGTGAAGGAACAACGGACCCTTCGGCTGGCTCTCATATCTATGAAGAAGGGACCAATGTGACGGTAGAAGCTACACCAAACCAGGGATGGGAGTTCGTCGAATGGACCGGAGACGAGGCCGGTACTGATACGACGCTAAACGTAACCATGGATAGTGACAAAAATATAACGGCGGTATTCGAGGAAGAAGCAGGAGAATACGAACTAACGATAAGCATCGACGGTGAAGGCACAACGGCTCCTTCATCTGGTACTCACACTTTTGAAGAAGGGACCAATGTAACTGTAGAAGCTACATCTGCAGATGGATGGCAATTCGTCGAATGGACCGGAGACGAAACTTGTGCTGACATGACCATAAATATCACCATGAACAGCGATAAAAATATCACGGCGATCTTTGAAAAGGAATCTTCAGGAGAATACGAACTGACGATAAGCATCAACGGTGAAGGCGCGACCCAACCCTCGGCCGGCAATCATACCTATGAAGAAATGACCAATGTGACGGTAGAAGCAATACCCGCAGAGGGTTGGGAGTTCACAAATTGGACAGGAGATGAGACAGGTACTGATACCACGATAAACGTAACCATGGACAGTAACAAAGATATAACAGCAGTATTCGAAGAAACAGAAGAATACGATCTGATTATCAACGTGGAAGGCGCGGGCACTACCGAACCCTCTGAGGGTACTCACAGCTATGAGGACGGTGAAGAGGTGACGGTAACGGCTACTCCCGAGGAAGGATGGCAATTCGTCGAGTGGACGGGAGATCATACTGCTGAAGATGAAGAGATAACCGTCACGATGGATGAAGGTAAAGAGATAACCGCGCACTTTGAAGAACTAGTAGCGTACGATCTGACGATAAACGCAGAAGAGGGCGGAACGACAGATCCCGAGCCGGGTATATACACTCGCGAAGAGGGGACCGAAGTTACTGTAGAGGCGATCCCGGAAGATGATTGGAAATTTGTTGAATGGACAGGAGACGAAATCGGGACCGACCCGAAAGTAGATATTGAAATGGACAGTGATAAGGAGATCACAGCGGTATTTGAAGAAGATATCGAAACTTTTGAATTGACCACAAACATCGAGGGCGAGGGGTCAATTGAGGTTGATCCAGACCAAAACGGATATGAAGAGGGTACGGAAGTCGAAATGGAAGCGATCCCAGATGAAGATTGGTACTTCGAAGAGTGGACAGGTGATCACGAAGGTACTGAAGAAAAGATAACCATAACTATGGATGAAGACAAAGGGATAACTGCTCATTTCGAAGAGTACGAACCGGCCCACTTTGAAGTTGAAATCATAGACTACGACAAGAATGTTAAGGAAGGTGAGGAGATCACGGTAGAATACAAGGTAACCAACACGGGTGAACTTGAAGGTACGCAGGACATAGCGCTTTACCTGAACGGAGAAGAGGTGGCTCTGGAAAACGATATCACACTAGCACCGGGTGAAGAATACGAAGATGAATTCACCGTAGAGGCAGAGAAAGTTGGAGAACAGACCCTAGAAATCGGATCGAACGATGAAATGAGCGAGGAAGAAGAGATGATGATCGAAGAAAAAGATACCGATAATGGTGGTGGCTTCCTATCTAATTATTTGTGGATTATACCAATTATAGCGATAGGATCATTTCTCGCAGTTCTGGCTTTTGTGATGAAAGGTAAAAAGGAAGAAAAATCTTCCTATGAGCAAAACCCTCCCCAAGATGACCAATCTCAACGGCCACCCCCCTCCTGATCGTTCATTACAGGAAGAATGATCTGCTGACAAAAGAAACAAGCTCTTTTTTATTCTTCATCAACAAATAATTATAATTACAAATAAAAATTGCCTAAAAACCTATATAGGACTAATTTGCCTTTAAGAAGCATCCCTCTATATGGAGGAAAAAAATGAATGGAAAATTGAAGTATCTTGTTTTTGGTATATGTGCTGTTTTGGTAGTGTCTACTATCACTGCAGGAATCGTTTCATCTGCTAGGTCTGAAGAAGATGAAATTGAAATCTTGGTCTATAAAGATGGGATGGATCCCGAGACCCTGCGGATGAGTCGAGAACACTCAGTGATCGAGGAGTACGAGGAGTTCATTTTAGTGAAGACTGCCGAAGAGAATAAACTCGCATTGGAAAACGAAGGTTATATGGTCGAAAATCTTCCAAAAAAGGATAATGTGAATCTACATTCCTTTTCTTTCGACACGAGTCAAGGATCGCCTGATATATCTGAAGATTTGAAGATCGAAGAGTATCCGTCCGGTCAGAGAGGTCAATATATATTGCAGTTCATCGGTCCGGTAAAACCGGAATGGAAAGATCAGCTCAAAAGGAAAGGAGTTATTCTTCATGAATACAGACATCGGTACAACTTCATCGTCGAGATGACTCCCGAGACAAGAGAGAAAGTCGACGATCTTGAGTTCGTAGATTGGACTGGTATATATCAACCAGGCTATAAGTTTGATCATCAATTGCTTGAAGAGACCGCTCCTATGGATCTAAGAATAAATCTGTTCTCGGATGCTCATACCGCGGCTATAGCCAAAAAGGTCGTTTCTTTTGGTGGAGAACTGTACCACGTAAAAGAAGACGAGATAACTACAAACATTAGAGCTGATCTCGTAGAATTTCTAGCAAACTCACCCGGAGTGAAGTCGATAACTCCGGCTAATCTTGACTATCAGCTCTTCAACCATGACGCTACATGGGTTACTCAGACCAATCAAACGGAAGAAAGGAAAGTGACTGAGGAAGGTGTCACAGGCACAGGTCAGATCGTGACGGTGATGGACAGTGAGCTTTACATGGATAACGGCGGTCACGAGATGTGGAAGGATCCTGATGGAGATCCGATAGGTGATGATCATCGGAAGGTCCAGGCCCATTATGTGCCTTCAGGGAGTGGCGGAGACCTAGGAGAGGGTCAATATCATGGCAGCCACGTGACTGGAACAGTTTTGGGAGATGCGCCACCTCACGATGACTATAACAATGAAGACGGTCACGGTATGGGTGCACGTTTGATCCACCAGGATATCGGTCAGAGCGGCGGTGGTCTCAGCGTTCCCGGTGATATGTATAACGATGCATGGCAGGATAGTTATGATCGCGGTAGCAGGATCCACACTAACAGCTGGGGCGGTGGTCGAGGAGGTGGTGGTTCTTATACCGGTGAAGCCGTGACTTCTGACGAGTTTATATGGGATCACAAAGATTACAGTATCCTATGGGCCGCAGGCAACGACGGTTCTGGTTCAGGAACAATATCACCTCAAGGGCATTCTAAAAATGCGATCACAGTTGGAGCCTGTGGGAACGCTCCCATCCATGATGACATGGCCGATTTCAGCAGCAGAGGATATGCGTCGGATGGAAGGATAAAGCCGACTATCCTCGGAGTTGGACTAGGTGTCACTTCTTCGGACCGATCAGCTGATGGCTACTCCGGTATGTCTGGAACGAGTATGGCTACGCCGGGTATAGCCGGGCAGACAGCACAGGTGAGAGAATATTATAAAAGAGGATGGTATCCTACTGGAAGTCGCGATCAAGAGGACGGCTTTAATCCGAGTAGTGCGCTGGTCAAGGCAACTCTCGTTAACGGTGCGGAAGAGATCTCGGGCGATGGTGCATATTTGAATGATGACCGTTTCCCGAACGGTGATCAAGGCTTCGGGAGAAGTAATCTAGATAGATCTCTATACTTCGAGTGGGACGAAAGAAAGCTCCGGACCTTCGATTCTTCGGATGAGGGGGTTAGTCTCTCGACTGGAGAAAGTTGGAGTATGGAATTTGATGTCGAGGACACGACTATGCCTCTTGAAGCTACCTTGGTTTGGAGCGATTATGCGGGTTCGGATGGTGCTGACCCCGCTATCGTGAACGATCTCGATCTTGAGATGTCGGGACCTACCGGAACGAGATATGTAGGGAATGCTTTCACTGGTTCGAATCCGGGTTACTCTTCCCCCGATCCCTCGAGCAATCCATGGAATGGAGGTAGAAGTGGGGAATGGGATGGGTTGAACGTGGTGGAAAATACATTACTTCTTCCTGACCAGAATGGTGTCGAGGCCGGTACTTATAATCTCTCTGTGAATGCCCATAATGTAGCTAACGGTCCTCAACCTTTCGCGGTGGTGATAAGTGGAGGTATAAGTCCAGTTATGGACGAGGGCGATCCACCTCAGATAAACATTGATACTCCGAACGGCGGGGAAGCATGGAACGAAGGTACACAGCAGGACATCACATGGACCACGACTCCGGGTGCTGACCCGATAGACAGGATCGATCTTCGATATACGATAGATGGAGGCGAAACCTGGGATCCTCTAGCGAGTAATCTGAGCGATAGTGGAACTCATACCTGGACCGTTCCAAACCACGATAGTACGGAATGTTTGGTTAAAGCTAGAGTTCTCGATCAGGCCGATCGATTTTCATACGATATCAGTGATAATACCTTCGAAATAGTTGGCTCACCGCCTAGTTCTACTTCCAATCTCGATGTTGAACGTGGCGGGGGACCGACTATGGTTCCTATCGATGATTTTGAGGAAGGAAACCATGATAATTGGACCGTTAATGATGGTAGCTGGAGTGTTAACAACGGCTATCTAGAAGGAAATGGAGTCATCTCTAGAGATGCGGTGTTGGGTAATGAAAGTGTAGGTGCATACGGTAGATGGGAGTGGGATTTCCAATTTGACACATTGAAAGCTGATGGAGATACTTATCAGCTGATGAGATTCGACTTCATACAGAATTCCGATGATCCGACCAGCCCCACGGGATATTATGTGCTCCTATCAGGGGAAACTCCTGGCGGAACTCAGGCGAACCTATGGGCGATCGAGAACGGACAACCGCCCGATGATTCACCTCTGATTTCAGGTAACTGGATCGCGGATACTGGTTGGCACACCCTGGCGGTTGAGAGAGATACTAACAATGATTTTGCGCTCTATGTGGACGGCACCCTTATCGGTACTGCCCACGATGAAAGGTTTACCAATTCACAATATTTGGGGTTAAGGCACGACGCGAATCCACTAGGAAGCCCCCATAATGTTGACGAAGTACGCGTTCAAACGACCCTCGAAAACGATGAGCACAACCACGTGAGTTGGGCAGCGAGTCCCCAAGATCCAAACGAGGTGAGCCATTACAATATTTACAGATCAGATAAAAAGTCCGGGAACTACCAGAAGATCGGAAGTGTAGAAGCTAACGGCTCAACGAGTTACAAGTATGTCGACGAGTACAAAGGCAAGGTGGATAACACTTACTGGTGGTACCGTTCACGTGCTGTAGGAGAAAACGGCCTTGAAGAGGACAATAAAGTGGAAAAACAAGAACCTGGAGCACCCGGCCCACTACCACCTTCTGATCCTCAACCGACAGATGGAGCTACCGGAATCGGTACTGGTCCTGAACTGAGCGTTTATATGGAACACCAGACAGGAAAATCGATGAACGTTTCCTTTTACGACGCCTCGGATGACAGCTTGATAGGAACAGAGACAAATGTTCAGAGCGGTAATAGGGCAAAGACCGATTGGACGGGCCTCGATTCTGGAAAAGTATATGAATGGTATGCTGTGGCGGAAGACGGGGAGTATAACATTTCCTCGAGTGTCTGGGATTTCACCACTGGTAGCCAATACGAGCTTACCATCTCTGTCGAGGGGCAGGGCACTACTGATCCTCCAGCAGGAAGCAACAGTTATGAAGAAGGTACGGAGGTGAATGTAGAAGCAACTCCGGCTCAAGGTTGGTACTTCAAAGAGTGGACCGGAGACTTTAACGGAACAGCCCCATCGGTGAATATAACGATGGACCAGGACAAGCAGGTAACAGCATGGTTTGAAGAAGAGGATATCGTCGAATATAATCTCACGATCAACGTGGAAGGTGAAGGAAGTACTGAACCGGCAGAAGGGACTTATCTTTATGAAGAAGGAACCGATGTGCCGGTTGAAGCTACACCTGCACAAGGTTGGAAATTCGTCGAGTGGACCGGAGATTATGAGGGAACGGAAAAGAATATAACGATAACTATGGACAGCGAAAAGAACATCACGGCTCACTTTGAAGAAGAGAGTGTTGAAACGTATACCCTCACGATAAATACTGATGGACAGGGAACGGTCACGGCAGAACCGGATCAACAAGAGTACGAGGAAGATACTGAGGTCACTCTAACGGCGACACCGGATCAAGACTGGAATTTCGTCGAATGGACCGGAGATTATGAGGGAACGAGTGAAGAGGTGACTATAACGATGGACGGTGATAAGGAGATCACCGCAGTATTCGAAGAAGAAACTGTCGAATACGATCTCACTATAAACGTAGATGGAGAAGGCAGTACCGATCCTGAAGAAGGAACTCACACTTATTCAGACGGGGACGAAGTTACCGTGACAGCCTCTCCGAACGACGGATGGTACTTTGAAGAATGGACTGGAGATACGACCGAAACAGGAGGAGACATCACCGTTGTTATGGACGAGGACAAAACCATAACGGCCCACTTCACCGAAGTGGGAGATACTGAGAATGTTCTTACGATAGGAGTCGAAGGAAATGGAACTACTGAGCCAGAACCGGGTGATCATACATATGAAGAAGGTACTAATGTAACGATCGAAGCTACTCCGGACCAAGGTTGGTACTTCAAAGAGTGGACAGGAGATCATGAAGGGACCAAGGACGAGATAACCATCAAGATGGATGAAGACAAAGAGATCACTGCTTCATTTGCGGAGATCGGAGATGAAGAAAATATTCTCACGATAAACATTGACGGTGAAGGCAGCACTGACCCGGCAGAAGGTACGCACACTTATGGAGAAGGCGAAGAGGTGGCTATCACGGCGACCGCAGACGAAGGCTGGAGCTTCGAAGAGTGGACAGGGACTGAAGAGACTGGAGAGGAAATCACTATAAAGATGGATGAAGACAAGGAGATCACAGCTCACTTCGAAGAGTCCGAACCGGCCTATTTTGAAATAGAAATAGCCTCCGATAATGAAGATGTCCAGGAGGGAGAGGAGATCACTGTAGAATACACGGTAACGAACACGGGTGGACTTGAAGGAACGCAAGATATAAGGCTGTTGCTAGACGGAGAAGAGGAAGATGTTTACAGCAGTCTAACCCTAGCACCGGGTGAGGAATACGAGGGTAATTTTACTGTAGATGCTGAAGATGTTGGAGAACTTGACTTTGAAGTCAGCTCGGACGACTCGGGTGACGAAATTACGGTAATAGTCGAAGAAGACGAGAGCAAGGGAAGTGCTAGCTTTTTGGCGAACTACTGGTGGCTTCTACCCATACTCCTGATCGTTATAATAGCGGCGATCGCTTTAGCACTATTGATGGGAGGCGAGGATGAAGAGGAAGAGGAACCCGTTCCACCTCCACCGCCTCAAGAGACACAATATCAGCCACCCCCCCAAGAGGAGACATTTGAACAGGATAGGGCGGATATGAACGATGAGCCTCCAGAGCCACAATCTCAACAACCCCCTCAAGAGGAAACATTTGAACAGAGTGGCGGGGATATGAACGAGCCACCTGCTAGAGAGCCCGACGAAGAGTTCTAATCCGACCAAATCCGCTGAAAAAGCGACAAAACCTCTTTTTTATTTTTTTAACTATAAAGTTCTTTCTGAGTCATAGACAAAATAAAATGAATAAGGAAAGTGGGCCGAGGCGGATTTGAACCGCCGAACTTCGCCTTTCCTACCGCTTCAACCTCGGAAACTTACAGTTTCCTGCGGATGTAAGGGCGACGTCATAACCCCTAGACCACCGGCCCATGAGCGAATGGTAATGAGCGAATGGGGCGATGGTAAGTTGGAAGCTTTGCTTCCGACGGACCACCGGCCCTATAGGATTTTGAGACATAGAGATGATATATATTTATTTAATGCTTTTCCCTCAAAAATCGCAGGCACCTAGAATAACAACATCGAGATCATATTTGATACGGGTTTTACAAAAAGGTCTTTATATCCCCGTTAATTAGAGTATTGGTGCTTTTAAAAATGATAGAAGTTCGCTTTCACGGAAGAGGTGGACAGGGCTCCGTCGTAGCTTCCGAGCTATTGGCCCGGGCCGCCTTTGAGGAAGGAAAGGACGTACAGGCCTTTCCGATGTTCGGCGTTGAGCGTAGAGGTGCACCTGTAACGGCTTTTACGAGGATAGACGAAAA
>CAYWYD010000011.1:0-60326 GCA_964462425.1 uncultured Thermoplasmata archaeon | reverse complement strand
TCAAGGTCCCCCTAATCAAGGTCCCCCTAATCAAGGCAGTAGGAATCAATCAAACTCAAATCCACCACTGCCAGAGGAGCTAAGAGGTCACAAATTCAAGATAAGGCAAAAAGTACTCTCTATAGGCAATAAATATTTTATGGAGGACCAAAGAGGGAATCTTGTAGGATTCTGTAAACAAAAGGTCTTCAAGCTCAAAGAAGATATCAGGATCTACAAGACCAAAAACATGAACCAGGAACTCTTCAGGATCAAGCAGGAGGAGATATTGGACTTCAGTGGCACCTTCGAAGTGATAGATTCTAGGACTAATCAGACCGTCGGTTTCCTGAAAAGGAAGGGTTTCAAATCCATCGCAAAAGATGAGTGGATCTTGTTGGACCCCCAGAAGAGAGAGATAGGAAGGGTAAAAGAGGATTCGGCCCTCAAAGCCTTACTCCGTAGAACTATACTGAGCTTTCTCCCATATAAGTACAAGATCTCTTACCAGGGACAGCAAGTAGGTAAATTCAAAGAAAAGTTCACCTTGATCCGGGATGTATACAACCTAGATATGACCAACGATCCCAATTTCCAGGTGGATAGAAGGCTCTTGTTGGCGATATCTATATGCCTTGATGCGATAGAGAACGAATAGGGTCGAGGATAATACCTCGAACCTTCTAGTGCTGCAGTCGGAGGCATCTACTGTCTTGGGCTATCTCCATAGTAAGAGATGATAGATCAAATATAAAGACTGAAGAGCTTGAGTTTTTAGAGGAGGTAAGATACTATCCAAAAACTTAATTTTCTACTCCCCTTTTTCCTTACTGATGAAAGTAGGATTCGTCATAAACCCCATAGCGGGGATGGGAGGAAGAGTAGGTCTTAAAGGGACCGACGGTGTTTACGAGAAGGCGGTCGAACTTGGTGCTGAACCGATAGCTCAAACTAGAGCAGAGAAAGCACTGAAGAACATGAGAGGTAGTCACGATTGGTACACGGCGGCGGGGATCATGGGTGAGGAATCACTGGAAAAGACATTCCCGGATGCCGAAATACAGGTGATCTACAAGGCTGAGACCGGACTAGGAGAGACAGAAGCTCAAGATACCAGGAAAGCGGTAAGAAGATTTTTAGAAGAGGAAGTAGAACTCATAGTTTTCTGCGGAGGGGACGGCACGGCTAGAGACGTTTCCGAAGAGGTCGAAAACGAGGTTCCGATACTGGGTATACCGGCGGGAGTCAAGATGCACAGCGGCGTTTTCGGCATAACTCCCGAAGCGAGTGGAGATCTCTTCAACAAGTATCTAGATGGGGACGCGGATCTCGGCAAAGTGGAGATCATGGATCTTGATGAAAAGAAGTACAGGGAAGGTGACTGGGAGATAAAGATGCACGGAGAAGCCTTGAGCGTTTACGAACCGCACTATATACAGATGGGAAAGCAGAGCTTCAGGTCTGTAGACCAAGAAAAGCAGAAGCGCGACATAGCAGATTACATCATCGAGGAGATGGAGGAGAACCCCCAGCATCTCTTCGTTCTAGGTCCCGGGTCGACCACGGCGAAGGTACAGGAAGTCCTTGATCTAGACCATACGATATTGGGCGTCGATCTTCTAAAGAACAAGAAGACAGTCGAATTAGACGTCGCCGAAAAGGACATCTTGGAGGCGGCACAAGAGGCTGCGGGTTTGAAGATCGTGGTATCGATGATAGGGAACCAGGGTTTCTTCCTCGGGAGAGGCAATCAGCAGATCAGTCCGGAAGTCGTCAAGAAAGCTGGGCTCGACAATATCTATATCCTAGCTACACCTACGAAGCTGAAGAAAACCGAGACTCTGAGAGCGGATACCGGCGACGACGAATTGGACGCGAAGATAAGCGAAAAAGGTTACATGAAAGTGGTCCGGGGCTACAGAGAACATAGATTGGTGGAAGTACAGAGTAAGAGTTGATCGGTATCACGAGTGCTCGCGTTTGACCCTTCTAGACACCTCTTTTACCGGGAGTATCAAACCGACGATGATAAGAACTGCGGCTCCGAAAAAGAAAGCCGCGCTTATGCCGAACATATCAGCTAAAAAACCGAGGATCGGAGCTATGACGATGCCGAAGACCGAGCGGAGTTGATTGTGTCCGCTCAGCAGGGTGGCTCTGGTATCCGGTTCTATGATGTCACCTAGATAACCCACCACCATCGGTTTTCTCAGGTTGTACAAGGTGAAGAAGAAGAAGAACGCGGCGATGGCGAGGAAATCTAAATCGAAGCGAAGGAATAGAGCTACGGCCAAAAACGCGGAAGCCATTATGAAATACAGCACGTTCAGAGCTTTCGACATGTTGCCCGTTCTTTCCATCAAGGAAGCCGATTTTCTAGATGATACGAAACTGTTCATGTACACGAAGAAATAGATCACCCCTACCAATATAGCGGTTCTCTGGTCTTGATTTTCTATATAGAGCAGGAGGGGAAGACCGACCGCGAAACTTTGGATTATCGGCGAAAGGTAGTCCTTAGATATCTTGAAGAAGGAGTCGTAGATCGAGGCGTTGACCATCATCTTCCCGAGATCAGGATAGTCAAAGAATTGTCCAAAACTTTCTTTCAGATGGCTGATCGTACTTTCAAAAGAGACGCCGGAGGGTCCCCCGTCGAGGCTTTTCGGATAACTGAGCATCAAGAAGAAAGCCAGTATGTAAGGAAAGATAGTTACGAGGAAGATAATATTATAGCTCTGGAAATAGAAAACGATCACTCCCGCAAGTACTGCAGAGACCGCCGAACCCAACCTAGAGGCGGATCTGGTCTTCCCGTAATATCGCACCTTTTGGTCCGACATATCTTCCTCGTCTAGATGCTCCATTATCATCGATTTGTGGGTTCCGGAGCGAAAAGTTTCACCCATAGCGAACAGCAGCATCGCCGGAACGAAAAGCAGGAAAGAGCTGAACTGATAAAATATGATGAACGAAACGATATAGGAGGCGAAAGCGGTCGCCATCGCTCTTCTTCTCCCGGTAAGATCGGCTATTATTCCGGTCGGGGTCTCTAGTAGCAGGGTAGAGGTTTCCCGGATAGATATCAAGATACCGATCTGGAAATAATCTAACCCATTAGCTAAGAAAAAGAGATATAGGAAGGGCTCGAAGAACCTGAGATTCTTCAAAAAGCCATAAGATGAAAATCTGAAGAGCATCAGTTTTTTGTAGTCCCACATCTCGTTTTCAAAGGAATAGGGCTCGTTATAAATCTAATCGTCGACTACCTAGTCATCTATCAGGTTGTCGATCTTTTTACACCATCCGTCGGCCCCGCATTTGTTAAAGATATCTCTAGCTGTTTCGATCTTCTCGGTTCCTTTGGACTCTTCACCGTTATCTAACAAAGTATTCCCCCAATCGAATAAGACCTTTCCTCTAGATATCTGGTTTCCGACTTTTTCAAAGATGTTAAGAGCTTCTTCAAACTTTTTTTCTCCCTCGGCGTGATCTCCATTTTCACACAATATGTTCCCTAGTACTCTCATACATTTTCCTTCTTGATTGAGAGCGCCTATGTCTTTTGATAAAGAGATGGAGTCTTCAACATTATCGAAGGCCTTCTTGAGTTCCGATTTCTCCAGATGATACTCGGCTAGAAATCGTTTATTTGTGACCTCATATCTACCGTCTTCAAAGTTTCGTCCTATGGTTCTCCCGTGATTCAAATATTTTTCCGCCCTTTCCAGGCAATCTTCTCTCAACATCAGCTTTCCCAGGTAACTGAGCGACATCCCTTTCCCGTACCTGTCCTGGAGCTGTACAAATATTTTCGATGCCCGGTCTAGGTCCTTTTCTGCACTTTCAGTCATCCCATTCTCCATATAAATCAAACTACGCCATATCAGAGAATAGGCTCTGTCCTGCTCACAGTCAAGTTTTTCATTGATCTCTAACGATCTATTGAAAGACTTCAGCGCTTTTTCGAGTTTTCCCATCTCTTTGTAACACTTTCCAAGATTAAAATGAGAAAGGGCTATACCGTTTTTGTTTCCTAGTTCCTTTTTCAATTTCAAGCTCCTTTCATGGTGGTCTATAGCTTCATCTAGTTCTCCCTTTTCAAAAAGTACTACCCCTATATTATCTAAAGTGGCGGCTATACCGTTTTTGTCACCGATCCTTTCTTCGATATCTAGTGCTCTTTGGTGATGCTTAAGAGCTTTTTTCAGATCGCCCTTGTCATAATAGATGATCCCCATATTATCTAGAGCTTCTGGATCCCCTTGTTCAAACCCCATATCTTTTCTAATACGGTTAGAGTTTTGAAAATGATTTAGAGCTTTATCGTGTTCCTGCATATTTCGATATATGACCCCGAGATTGTTGTATGACCTCGATAGTCCGTCGATATCGTCTATCTCTTTCCTTATCATTAGAGCTTTTTTTAGACGTTCTTCTGCTTTCTCAAAATTCGACCTGTAGACATCGATCGTCCCTAGATAGTGAAGAGCCTCGCCTTTACCTTTTCTGTAGTCGATCTCCTCACAGGTGTCCTTGATATCATTAAATATCTCTTCGCATCTCTCGTAATCGTGTTTTCTCAAATATATCATGCCCATCTCCTTTAAGGCCTTACATTTCTCTCTTTTAACCTCCGATTTTGGAGTTTCTCTAGGGATGATAGAGAGGGCATTTTCCACGTGTTCTCTAGCTTTCTCAAAGTCTCCTACTTCCCTGAGATTTTCACCCAACTTTCTATATAATCGCCGAAGTTCGCTTTTATCCTCGGCTATATCGACGGCTTCCTGCAGATATTCGCTACTTTTTTCTAGATCACCTAGATTTTTTTCCACCTGGGCCAATCCTTCCATCACCTTAAGTCTCTCCGAGCGTATCACAGAGCTATCATCACAGAGGTCAAGAGCGATTCTATACAGTTCTCTAGCTTTCTGGTTGGCATAGACACTCTCGGCCTTTTTTCCCGCCTTTATATAGAACCTCATGGCCTTCTCTGATTTTTCTGCTATCTCATAGTGTCTCGCTAGGGCCAAGCAGTTGTCCTCAATATCTACCGTTGAGTCCTTATCGATATTTTCAGCTATCCTCTGGTGGATCCTCTTTCTGTCCCCATCGCCGATGTTCTCTACAACCATTGTCTTTATGAGAGGATGAAAAAAGGTGAGGGCGTCTTTGGTATATCCCTTTAAAAGATTCTTACGCTTGAGTTCATCTATCCTATCGAAAACTTCTTCTTTTGTCCCCTCGGCAGTGCTGGTAAGAACTTCTAAAAGGATATCGTCTCCCATGACTGCTGATATCTCGATGATATCCCTTTCTTTATCGCTCAGACGGTCCAATTTACTTCTTATGATTTCTCTGATCTGAGAGGGTCCTTTAATTTCCTCTTCACTTTTAGGGAAGCTATACCCAATCGGATCCAAAATATCTTCTTTCAGCATCTCCTCGATATACGCTTCAAGGAATAAAGGGAGACCTTTTGAAACTTTCTGACACAGATCGACGAATCGATCCGGAACACTCCTTCTCCCTAGTTTTCTATTCACCATCTTTCTTGTATTCCTCCAATCAAAGGGCTTCAAGCCATAGACCGAACAATCTTCAAGTGAAGAACACCGGTCTAACATATCGAGACACTTTTTATCCTCAACTTCCTCTTTTTTCATTGTTCCTATGAACAAGATCGGGGTTTCTTCAAGATTTTCAGCTAAAAACTTGAGTAGTTGAAAGTTGACCCGATCTACCAACTGAAGTGCGTCTAGGAACATTATATGAGGTTTCTCTTCGGCGATGTTTTTAAGCCCACCTAGTATCCAATTGAAAAATTCTTCTTTTTTTGGAAAAGACTTTTCTTTGTCTTTTTGCTCATATTCGATGTCTTGTTCGAACGGGTCCAATATCATCGCCCGCTTCCCCTCCATAGACCCTTTACCTTCCATATCCGACAGAGCTTTCACGAAGGGATGGAGAGGGTTGGTAGCTTTTCTCTCACAGTTACCTCTAAGGAAGACGAAGCCTTCAGATTTTGCATATTCTTTCATATGTTCGACCAGATGGGTCTTCCCTATCCCCGCCGGACCCGTGAATAGGAGTAAAGAGCATCCTTTTTTCCTGACTTTTTTCATCTCTTCTTTCAAAATCTTTCTTTCTTTATCTCTATCGACAAAAAAGTCGTCCTTGACCATATCGGTCAGATCTAGACGGCCATCTTCATCTAAATTTCTTAGAGCAAAAAGGATTTTATCGTTCCCTTTGACATATTCATCTAGATCCTTAATTTTTATTTGAGAGGTACCGTTTTCAGTTTCTATGAAGATGGTCTTTTCTTTTATCTCCTTCTTCAGCCTTTTTGCCTTTTTTTCTCCTTTTTCGCTCAAAAAGTACACTTTCCGTTTTTGTGGACAGCTCTTGAATCTTTTCTTCCCTATTTCTACAAGTCCCTCGCTCTCGAAATCAGTTAGTAATTTGCTCACTCTATTTTGAGATATATCTAAAACATCACTGATCCCCTCTTGGCTCAGTTCGAAACTAGCCGAGGCAAAAGAAGGATCTTTTTCTCCTTTGTATTTTCCCGATGCGGGAAGATGTAATAGTATTTTTTTCCGTGTACTAATAGACATCTTACATAGTTATTTTAGAGAGTTATAAAAAATTGTCGTGAAATGCTCTAAGTTTGCTATGAGAAGGGTGGGTATTTAAAAGAGGCCGAAAAAATATTGATTTATTCCACCATATTTTATATATGACTTCCAACAATAGTATCATACTCCACAGATATAAACGTGGGAAAAAAGGGAGGGAATATCGGGAGTCCCGGGCCCTCTAACTGGGTGCCCGGGGCTCCCGATTTCTCATGCTATAAATGAAAAGGTCCCAAAAAGTATTTACTATTCTATTAGAGTATTAGAGAAAAGACATCGAACGAGGGGTTTATAGATGAAGAGGTCTAAGATAAGAGAACTTGTAAAGGAACATGAAAAGACTAGAGAGAACGGCTTGAATCTTATCGCTTCGGAAAATATGCTGTCCGAAGGGGCAAGGAAAGCGCTCTCTTCAGATCTAGCCGGACGATATCATTCGGACTACTACGGCGGAACTGAACATATCAGGGAGATATTGAGAAGAACGGAAGAACTTGCCGAAGAAGTTTTTGGGGTGAAACACGCTTTCATCAAGCCCGTCTCCGGGAATACCTGTGATCTGAATATCCTTTTCTCCTTCACTGAACCCGGCGATAAGGTGGCTATGCTTCCTTTCGACGAGGGCGGATATCCTCTAGGTCTTGGGAAGTTCGATAGAGAAAGGGTCGATTTACCCTCGAAGGAAAACAGCTATGAGATAGATCCTGTGCGATCGAAGAAGGTCTATCAAGGAAAAGACCCGGATTTATCTATATTAGGTGCCTCCTACATCCCGTTTCCACACCCGGTCGAAGAGTTCAGTCAGATGATATCGGATGAAGAGCGCCCGTTGATATTTGACGGATCACACGTTTTAGGGTTGATCGCAACCTCTCAATTCCAAACACCGCTGAAAGAAGGTGCAGATGTCCTTATAGGTAGTACTCACAAATCCTTTTACGGTCCACAGGGAGGCTTGATTCTGACCGATAACGATGACTTTGCGGAGAAGATCAGGATGTACCAGGATATCGATCTAGATACCGGTATAGGTCTGATCGACAACCCACACGTCAACAGGATAGCCGCTCTCGGTATAACTTTAGAAGAGATAAAGGACGATAAAAAGTATGGAAGGAGAGTCGTCAAGAACGCTAAAGCATTAGCTTCATCCTTGGATGATCAGGGAGTTTCGATGAGATTTCCTGATAAAGATTATACGGAATCACATCAGATCTTTTTGGACATGGAATGGGAGACGTCAGAAAAATTCTGCCAGGAGTTGGAAAAAGAAGATATATTCGTGGATATCAGCGGCAGGATCGGTACTGCGGAGGTCACGCGCAGAGGTATGGACGAAGATGACATGGGAGAGATAGCTCAAGAGATAGCTGAAGTTTACCAAAGTTTTCAAAGTTAAACCAGCAGAAAATTGAAGTCAGAAAAAAGAAAGAAAAAAGTTTGGGGTTTAGATCAGGTCTAGTTCTTTTCCGAGCTTTTCGTAGACCCGTAGGACCTCGTTCAGATCGTCCTTGGTCAATCCGGCGTTTATCTGGTTCCTGATCCTGGCTTTGCCTTTTGCCACCATCGGATACACGATTGCTAATCCGAATATGCCTTCTTCGTACAGCCTGTTCGCTAACTTTTGACCCTTCTTGCTGTCGCCGACCATCGCCGGGACTATCGGCGTTTCGGTGAAACCGGTATCGAAGCCGATGCTCTCCATCTCTTTCTTGAAGTAGTCCGTCAGATCCCACAGCTTCTTCACTCTGTCTTCTTTTTCTTCTTCGACTATATCTAAAGCCTCGATGTTTATAGCGGCGACATGCGGTGGGAAAGCGGCACTCAGCAGCCAAGAACGGGAAGTGTTGTAGGCATATTTGATCAATCCGTCGGTACCCGCTAACATCCCTCCGAAACCGCCGAAGGCCTTTGAGAACGTACCCATCTGGACGTCGATATCGTCTTCGACGTCGAACTCCTTCGCTATGCCGTGTCCTCCGCCGAGTACACCTTCTCCGTGGGCGTCGTCAACATAGGTCAAAGCGCCGTACTCGTTCGCCAACTCTTGAATCTCGTCCATCTTGGCTATATCTCCGTCCATGCTGAAGACTCCGTCGGTGAGGACTATCTTGTTATCGTAACCTTCTTCCTCGGCCTTCTTCAAACACTCTTCCAGCTCCCCCATATCTGAATGGCTGTAGATCATCTTGTCGGCTTTGAACATCCTCTGTGCGATCATGATGCCGTCGATTATACTGCCGTGGTTCAACGCGTCGGAGATCAGGACGTCTCCCTTACCCGCCAACTGAGGTACTAAACCCGCGTTGACGGCAAAACCGGTCTGGTAGGTCATCCCGGCTTCCGTGCCTTTGAAATCGGCGATCCTATCCCACAGTTCCTCATGGATATCCATGGTACCGGCAATCGACCAGTCGGACCCTGCGCCGGCGCCGTATTCCTCTATCGCCTTTTTCCCGGCTTCCCTGAGGCGGGGATGGTTAGCCAAGTCAAGATAATTGTTCGACGCTAGCATTATACATTCTTTCCCGTCCACCTTCACGTGTGGTTGCGATGGACCCTCTAAATTCCTGATGGTCCATGTCAACCCTTGTTCTTTCATGTCTTCGTACTGCTCCTTCAAATATTGTGTTTTATCAGCCATATCATATCACTCCTTTTTTCTAAATGTATCCGGGTAATATCCCGTCAACTTGTTGCATGTAATGAGTCAACTAACTTAAATTTTTCTCACGCATCTCCCCATCCTCCTCCGCCCGGTGTTTTGATGACGAGGCTCTCTCCTTTCTCCATCTCCACAGCGATCTTGCTCTCTAGTTCTTCCTTTATTTCACCTTCGACTCTCAGGTTCACTCCCGTTTTGCCGTCTCCCCCTCCGTTTATACCCTTTGGAGGCGTTTTACGCCTTTCCGATTGTATCGAGACCTCGGCATCTTCTAAAAGTTTTATTTCCCTTATTATGCCGTCTCCACCGGGATGTTTTCCTTTCCCGCCTGATCCTTCCCTCAATTTGTACGCCTCCACCCTCAGCGGATAGCTGTTCTCTATAACCTCTACAGGAGTGTTTTTCGTGTTGGTCATGTGGACGTGGATTCCACTTTCACCTTTTTTTGAAGCCGACGCCCCCGCTCCTCCACCTATAGTTTCGTAGTAAGTGAATCTCTCCGTGCCTATAGTTACGTTATTCATCGTCCCCTGGCTTTCCGCGGGTATCCGCTCGGGAAAAGCATCGTACAGAGCGCGTAAAAGAAGCTCCACCACTCTTTGAGAGGTCTCTACGTTACCCGCCGAGACCGCGGCGGGAGGTTCCGGATTCAACAAGGTTCCTGTAGGAGTATAAACTTTCAAAGACCTGTAACATCCCTCGTTGACGGGCACGTTCTCGGGAAGCAAACATCTCACCACGTAGTAAACCGCCGATAAGGTTACTGGTCGGGGAGCGTTGATGTTACCATCGACCTGGGGATCGGTCCCGGAGAAGTCGAAGGAAATCTCGTCTTTTCCTACGTCTATCTCGACCCGTAATTTTACGCCTCTTTCACCTTCACCCCACTCCATGAAATCTTCCGCGCTGTAAACCCCTGGAACGATATCTTTTATCATCTTTCTCGTCCTTTTCTCCGAATAGTTCAATATCTGTTCCTTGAACTCCCTGAGATCGTTCATAGCGAATTTATCGACCACTTTTTTGAATTCTTCAGCTCCTCTCTCGTTCGCTCCTATCTGAGCCCTGAGATCACCCAGTCGTTCCTCGGGAGCGCGAGCTTTTTCGAGGAGATCGATGACGTCCTCTTCTACCTGACCTTCTCTGACCGCGTGCCGGGGAGATATAACTATACCTTCCTCCTCTAGAACTTTACTGTCACCGGGCATCGATCCCGGGGTGTCACCACCGATGTCGGAATGGTGCGCTCGATTCACCACGTACGCTTCGATCTTTCCATCCATAAATACAGGTTTGATGAGCGTTATATCGGGAAGGTGTGTACCTCCGGCGTAGGGATCGTTCAGTATCAGCTGGTCTCCTTCGTTGACCTCGCAGTTGGAGACCGCCTTTTTTAGGGCGCTAGGCATAGCCCCTAGATGTACCGGGATGTGTTCGGCTTGAGCGATCATTTTTCTGTCACTGCTGAAAAGAGCGCAGGATTCGTCCTTTCTCTCTTTTATGTTAGGAGAATACGCGCTCCTTTGAAGTGAGGCGCCCATCTGTTCCGGTATCGCGGTGAAGGCATGCTTCATCACTTCCAGCTGCGACGGGTCTAAACTCATCTTTTGTCCTCCATGGTTACGATGCCCGAGTCGAGGCAGTTCCAGGCCCACCCCGGAGGGACCAGGATGGTCGAGTTCTTCGCCTGGATGATGCTTGGTCCCTCTCCATCTTGATCCTCTGAAAGATGTTCGTGGTAGTAGATAGTTGTATTTTTCCACTCTCCGGCGAACAGACACTCGCGGTCGTGCGGATGTTTCCCTGAGGTGAAATCGAAAGGCATATCCTCCACGTCTCTTTTCTTCTTGACCTCTAGATGGACTCTCACCACCTCGATATCTTGATCTCTATTCGAATAGCCGTACTTCCTTTCATGTTCTTCGTGAAACTTCGTTTCTATCTCTTCGATCGTGCCCTTCAATGGTATATTGATGTGATAACTCTGACCTTGGTAACGCAGTCCGAAAAGAATGTTTTCCTCTCCCTCACCTTCTTTTTTTTCGCGGAGTTCTTCGATAGTTTTTTTCAACGCAGCCTTATCGTCCAGAGAAGTTAGTACCGTCCTGCTGTGATCGTGAACCACGTCTCCCGTCACCATCCCTAGTGCGGAGAACACGCCTGCCATGGGAGGTACGACCACTCTTTTCATCCCGAGTTCCTCGGCGAGAAAAGCCGCGTGTAAAGGCCCGGCTCCTCCGAAGGCGAGTATCGAAAAGTCCTTCGGATCCAACCCTCTCTCGACGGTTATCTTTTTCATGGTCCTCGCCATGGTGGAATTAGCCACTCTAAATATCCCAGAGAGGGTTTCCTCAAAGCCCATATCCAATCTGTCTGAAAGTTTTTGTAAAGCATCTCTCGCCTTTTCTATCTCCAGTTCGATTTTTCCTCCTAGAAAGAAGTTCGGGTCGATATACCCCATCAAGAGAAGAGCGTCGGTGACAGTCGGCTTTTCACCTCCTCTGCCGTAGCAGATGGGGCCCGGTTCCGCCCCTGCGCTCTCGGGCCCTACGCGGAGAGCCCCGCCTTCGTCCTTTCTAGCTATACTCCCGCCGCCGGATCCCACCGTCACTAGATCCACCATCTTGGATTGGACGGGAAAGCCGCCTATCTCTCCTTCGTCTTTCCAGGTTATCTCCTCGTCCATGATGGTAGACATGTCCGCGCTCGTTCCCCCCATGTCGAACGTTACAAGATTGGAAAGCCCTAGTTCCTCAGCGATGAAAGCCCCTCCGGCGACACCTCCGGCCGGGCCGGAAAGGAGAGTGTCTACCGCGTCCACTTCAGAAGCCTTCTCCAAACCACCTCCGGATTTCATTATATAGGGCTCCTTTCCCAAGATATCGATCAGCGAGGAGAAGTAATCCTCGAGTAATGGAGTCAGATGAGCGTCGAGAAGAGTCGTCATACCTCTCTCGTACTCACGGAACTCTCCGGTCACCTCGCTAGAAAGCGAGTGAGAGATATCGTGTTGTTCGAGGATATTGCCGACTTCTCTCTCGTGCTTCGGATCTTTGTAAGAGTGGAGTAAACATACCGCCGCAGAGAGATCTTTCTCTTTGATCTGCTCAGCGATCTTTTCCACTTTCTCCCTCGAGATTTCTCTGATCTCCTCACCATGTGGACCAATTCTACCCGAGAGACCGAAGATATTCTCTTTCTTGAGCGGAGGTTTCTTCTTTTCTACATCTAGTTCGTAAAGCTCGGGTCTCGTCTGTCTTCCTATAAAAAGTATGTCTTCGAAATCGCTGTTCGTTATGAAAGCTGTTTCGATTCCCTTTTTTTCCAGAAATGCGTTCGTAGCTATCGTGGTACCGTGAAAAATCTCGTCCTTGGCGATCCTTTTCGCTTCATCTCTTTTCAGACCTTCGCTTATCGCTTCTTCGGGAGTATCCGGAGTTGAAGGTACTTTAAAGTGATCTATGTCCTCATCAATAAGCACAAAGTCGGTAAAGGTACCTCCTATATCTATGGAAACCGCCATCTTCTCGGTACCGTATCTTTCGCAGATAAATAATACTTATCGATGATTATCGGTACAGATAACTGCCCCGTATAATATAATTAGATAGTATCCGCTATTGTAAAATGCAATCCGCCTCAAAGACACCCGTAGGGGTCTAAGAACGACCCCCTTTCTTTTTTCTTTTTCACCACGTAGGGCAAAAATCCATATATCCACCTCTGCTATTCTCCCACCATGTCAGAGGAGAATGAAAAGGTTATCAGGAAATACGCGCTGAAGAACGCAGTGAAGTTCGACGGCGAAGCGACTGTCGGTGCGGTGATGGGAAAAGTCATGGGAGAATGTGAAGATTTCAGAGAAGATCCCGAGGGGACCAAGCAGCTTGTAAAACAATCTATCGAGGAGATCAACGAACTCTCTCTCGAGGATCAGAAAAGTGAACTCGAAAAAATCATGCCAGAATTCTTCGAAGAAGATGAAGAAGAGAAGGAAGATAAACTTCCAGACCTTGGCGTGGAGGATGAAGATGTAAGGATGAGGATGGCGCCCTACCCTTCCGGTCCGCTTCACATCGGCAACGCTAGGATGGTAATACTCAACGACGAGTACGTTAAAAGGAACGACGGAGAGTTGGTCCTTTTCTACGACGACACCATCGGTTCGGAGGCGAAGAAGCCTCTGATAGAAGCCTACGATATGATAGAAGACGGGCTCGAGTGGCTGAATGTAGAATGGCACGAGACCTACTACAAGTCGGAAAGGATGGAGACCTATTACGAGTATGGGAGGAAGATACTAGAGATGGACGAAGCTTACGTCTGTAAGTGTAAACAGGAAGAACTGCGGGAAAAACGGGAGAACGGCGAAGAGTGTGAACACAGAGATCGATCGGTGGAAGAAAATCTAGAACTGTGGGAGAAGATGTTGGAAGGCGAGATGGACGAAGGCGAAGCCGTCGTCAGGCTGAAAACCGACATGCAGCATCCCGACCCGGCTTTCAGGGACAGAGTCCTTTTCCGCATATCGAAGCACGAGCATCCTAAAGTTGGAAACAAATATTCCGTGTGGCCTCTTCTGGAATTTTCCTGGGCTATAGACGACCATCTTTTGGAGATGACCCATATATTGAGAGGAAAGGACCTGGTCATCGAGGACAGGATGGAGGAGTACATCTGGGACCTTTTCGGCTGGGAGAAACCGGAGTTCCTCCATTATGGTATGCTGCGTTTAGAAGATGTGAAGCTCAGTAAGAGTGAATTCCAGCGGAAAGTCGAAGAAGGAAAATTGGACGGGTGGGAAGATCCAAGGACCTGGTCCATGCAGGCATTGAGCAGGAGAGGTATAAGGCCCGAGGCGGTTAGGAACTTCATCCTTGAATTCGGGATGTCCGAGACCGACATAGAAGTCCCGCCGTCTAAATTGTACTCAAAAAATCGGGAGATCATCGATTCGGGAGCGAACCGATACTTTTTCGTTCCGGACCCGGTCCAGATCGAACTATCGGGCGATATGAACGTAGAAAAAGCCAAAGTCTCGAGACACCCGGGTCACAAAGATCGGGGCTACCGCGAACTGAAAACGGGCAAAAATGTTTTCATCCCGAGAGAGGAGTGGGAAAATCACCAGCAGGAAGAGATAAGACTTAAAAATTTCTGCAATATCGAACTCGAAGGGAAAATAGGTGAGATAACGGGTTTCGAAAACAAAGACATCCTGAAGATACAGTGGCTCCGCGACGGTTTCGACGTCGAAGTTGAACATCCCGATGGGACGAAACAGAAAGGTCTAGGCGAAAAGAATCTAGAGGAGATCGAAAAGGGAGATATCGTCCAGTTCGAGAGGTACGGTTTCGTGAAGATCGAGAAAGTGGATCCGTTCTATGCCGTTTACGCTCATCGGTAGAAAAAAGGAGAAAAGATTTATTAGTGTAGATAGTAGTTAATCCCAAAGGTAGATAATGGTCGAAGACGGAAAAGAAGAAGGAGATTTCGATAAAAGAAGCATAATCCAGAGTGGAAAAAACCTCCTCAACACCATCTATGACGAAGATGAAAAAAGACCGGAGCTGGAAAGCGGTAGCGGTTACCTCATCGAAGAAAAGTCACCGGAGAAAGCACTGAGTCTGGCAATAGAAAGGATGAGAGAAGATGGAAACGGTTATCTGTTGACCCGGATGGAAGCTGAAGATCTAAAAAAGAAATACCCTATTCCTGAAGATATAATCTCATTTCATAGATTGGGCGATCCGTCCAAAAAGGAGAACTTCGATCCGTCGATACTCGCCATGATAGCCCACAGCGTCACTAATTTTTTGGAAGAGAAGGGAGGTACGGCGATGATAGAAGGTGTAGAGACTCTGCTGGAAAAGAATTCCTCTGATAAATTCATGACGTTTTTGGACAATCTAGTTAACGTCGCTAAGGTCGAAGATGGTGTTCTGATGATGACTGTAGATCCTGATGCCGTACCGGATCAACAGCTTGAAGATATAGAAGATAGACTGGAGATTATCACTTGAATGAACATGGAAAATAATTTATCTTCTTTCAACTATGGGTAAACATGGAGCAGCATAAACACTGTAAGATATGTGCTAAACCAATACCTTTGGACGAGGATTTCTGTTCGGAGAAGTGCCGGGAAGAATATGAAGGGTTGATGGAGAAGAAGAAAAAGAGACGGTACATATTCTATGTCTTGTTAGCGGTCTTATTCGTGGTGATGTACTTCAGCTTCATATATTGAAGAGGAATATCCATGTCTAAAAAAGTCATAGTCGGAGGGACCTTCGATCGTCTCCACATCGGCCACGAGAAGTTATTGAGGAGAGCGATAGAGGAGGGGAAAACCATCGTAGGGTTGGTCTCCGACGAGATGTTAAAGGACTGGAAACCCGAGGTAGATCATACTTACGAAGAGAGAAAGAAGGAATTGGAAGAGTTTCTTTCAGTTTACGACGACTGGTCTATCGTGAAAATAGACGACCCCTTCAAGATGGCTGTTAAAGGAGATCATGATGCCTTGGTGGTCTCATATGAAACCAAAGAAAGGGGAGAGAAGATAAACGAGATGAGAGAGGAGAGAGGCAAAGAACCTTTAGAACTTATAGAAGTGGAGCCGGTGTTAGCGGAAGACCTCCTCCCGATCAAATCTACGAGGATTAGGCAGGGCGAGATAGACGAGGGAGGAAGGAGAACTACGCCCGTAAAAGTCCATCTCGGCTCGAAGAATCCGTTGAAAAAGGAGATCGTCAACGACGTGCTTTCAGAATATTTTGAGATCGAGATGGAATGCGGAGAAGTCGAAGGTCTAGAAGAACAGCCTTTCGGTGAAGAGATAGTAGAGGGGGCCGATAAAAGAGCCCAGGCCCCCGAAAATTTCGATTACGGTATAGGTATAGAGAGCGGGATAGTAAAGAAAGGTTCTGACTTCTTTTCAGTGGAGTACGTCACGATAAAAGATAAATCGGGCTTCACTTCCACGGGCCACGGTCCCGGCTTCCCGATCCCGGAGAAGTGGATAGACGAGCTGAAGACCGGGATCACTCTGGGGAAAAAAATGAAAGTGATATTTGGGGAAGGTGCAGAAAAAAAGGGAGCGATAGGCCTCCTGACCGATGGAGAGGTGGATAGAAAGGACTGCATTGAAGCCGCCCTTCACAGCGCGATGATCCCAAGGTTGAACGCTGAGCTGTATTATTGAATGCGTAAAGAGCAAGGGAAATATTTAATAACAACTCTTAAGTATGGAGACAATACCTTAAAACTGATCTTATCTGGAGTGTAGTAGAGCATGGTAACAGTACATGATGTCCCTCCGAACGAACTGATAGAGAGGATAAGCGACGAGCTAAAAGAGATGGAAGAGATCCAGGTACCGGACTGGGCGATGTTCGTAAAGACCGGTGTCCATAAAGAGAAGGCCCCCGATCAACCCGATTGGTGGTACTTAAGACTATCCGCTCTCCTGAGGAGCGTGTATGTAAAAGGTCCCATCGGCGTATCCAAATTGAAGGGGAAATACGGCGGGAAACAGCGAAGAGGATCAAAGCCGAGTCACGTAGCGAAGGGATCCGGCTCGATAATACGTGAGGGACTTCAGCAGCTGGAATCTGCGGACCTCATAGAAAAAGGAGAGGAAGGTAGGATCCCTACGTCCAGCGGTAAGTCCTTCTTGGATGATACGGCGCATGAGATAATGAAAGAGATGGCAAAGGATAATCCCGATCTATCTAAATATCTATAAAATAAACAGGGTGGGAATATGAGTGATGATGAGGATTTGGAAGAGATAAAGAAAAAAAAGATGCAGGACCTCAAAGAAAAGAAGCAATCCGAGGGACAAGAAGAAGCCAAAGAGAAGATGGAAGCCCAGAAGAAGGCGATGCTCAGAAAAGTTATGACGTCTGACGCGAGGGAAAGGTTGGCAAGGGTGAGGATGGCTAGACCCGAATTGGCCGAAAAGATAGAATCTCAGATCATCGCTCTAGCTCAAAGAGGCGGTACTAAAGGAAAGATCGACGATTCCACTTTAAAGGATCTGTTGAAAAAACTCAGCGGCGAGAAGAAAGAGATCAATATCAAAAGGAGGTAATAGGATATGTCGAGTAACAAATCAGGCCCTAAGAAAAGAAGACTGCTCAAAAAAGGAAAAGAGAACAGGCGGGTTCCGGCTTGGGTGATGCAGAAGACCAACCGAAGATTCACCCAGCATCCAAAGAGGCGGAACTGGCGTCGAGATGATATAGACGAGTAGTGCTTCCCGAGAAAATCATCGCAGGTGTTACTCTATGGTAGATACTGAAGAAAGGATCATGAATATCCCGCTCAGGGAAGCCAAGAACAGCCCTAGTAGCAAAAGGGCGTCCCGAGCCATGAAACTCGTAAGAGAGTTCGTTTCCAACAATATGGACGTTCCCAAAGAGGACGTATGGATAGACTCGAGTACCAACGAGGAGATATGGTCTCGTGGAATAAAGAAACCTCCGTCAAAGATCAAGGTGAAAGCCATAAAATTCGAAGATGGAATAGTAGAAGTCTCGATTCCGAGAGAGTGATCTATGCTGAAGAAGTACGCGATAGAGTCACATCCGTATATCGGTGTTTTTTCCGCAGGATCTGAAGAGGTCTGTGTTGTCCCCTCGATCGAAAAAGATACTTTCGAGGAAGCGTTAGAGGTGACCGTGATACAAAACACGATAGGAGGGACTAGAGTCAACGGATCCTTGATGGGTTTGAATTCTCAGGGTGCTATCGTTTCGGATATAATAGAAGAGAGGGAGATCGAGGTACTGCTTGATCATCTAAATGTCACGGTGATACCGGACCCACAGAATGCACTGGGGAACAATATACTGATGAACGATTATGGAGCTTTGATACATCCGGAGATAAGCGAAGAGGCAGAAGAGACCATCAGATCGGAATTAGACGTAGAAGTTAAAAAAGGCACTATAGCGGATATGAAGATGGTAGGGTCGTTGGGTGTAGCAACTAACAAAGGAGTCCTGTGTCATCCCCATGTGAAAGAAGAAGAGATAGAGATGTTAGAGGATCTCTTCGACGTGCCGGTGAGCAAAGGCACCGCAAACCACGGGTCCGGGTGGATAGGTACCTGTATGGTGGCAAACACCATAGGAGCCGTTATTGGAAACAAGACCACTCCGATAGAGATGGGTAGGATAGAAGAAGGCCTAGGATATCTCGAAGATTGAATCTATTCTTTTTTATCTGTTAAAACTTGACAGAAAACTCTGCATCCCTGTACATATGTACTGCCGAGTTAAAAAAATCATATATACCACATAACGCATAGTAATAATTGCTCCTAAAGTGGCGATCACGATCAACGAATAGGGGAGGGAGGGCTTCCAAGGAAGACCTAGAGGATTTGGGGTTCGCTCGGATTTGGCACCCTCTAGGTTTCTCTTGGAAGTTATTGATTCTCTTTTGATATGTATTTATATTCATAGGGAAAATACCCATATCTCCGTTTCACTCGGTAAGTCGTGTCGTATAAAATCTAATACGACTCCTAACTTGTGCACTTTTTCTTCGGGGAATTGGCTTAAGAAAGGTTCTACCGTCTTTATATCTAAAGAAAGACCACCTACCTTATAGTGCATAGGTACCGCTATCTTGGGCTCGATCATATCGATCACGTCTTTAGCTTCTTCTGGACCTATAGTGAAGTTTCCACCGACCGGGATGAACAAGAAGTCCACATCGCCGATTTCGTTTACCGCTTCTTCATCCAGGACGTGTCCGAGATCGCCCAGATGGCAGAATTTAGTACCGTTAGTGTTGAATTTATAGATCGTGTTCTCGCCGCGTTTTTCCCCTTCCGATTCGTCGTGATAGGAAGAGAATCCCTTTATCTCGACCCCGCCTAATTCTTTTTCGACTTCACCTTTGATGACTTCGCTGTTCTCCTTCTCGACTTCCCTCGCCGCGTTGTGGTCGTAATGATCGTGGGAAACCAGTATGATATCTCCCTTTACCTGGGGCGGATTAATCCCGATGCTCACACCGTCGTGGGGATCTGTAACTATCTTTTTTTCGTCACCTATCTCAAAACAAGAATGCCCATGCCATCTGATCCTCATAGGTTATCGCCCTTGAGTGAGAGAGGAGTAAAAACGTAATAAGTTTTTTGCTACGATATCTCTCTTTTTTACCTCGGCCGATGAACCTTGAGTTTGGGTGATAACAAGCTCAATCCTTTTCAAGCTCTCGGAACCATTCCTAAACTATATATAGTCTCCGCTTATTTAAGGAAGATGAAAGGATGACTCTGTGTAAGTTTGGATCATCGGCAGCCCCGGTCTTGGAAGATAAGTCGGGGCAGTATGTTCATCTATAGTTTGGTTGATTCAATATCATCTTTTGAGTCATCCGATCTTTTTAAATCTCTTTCAACATCAGAGGAGGTAATTCCATGAAAAAAGATATCTTTGCGGAGTCTAGACGCTTGTCTGAGATCTCGAAGAAACTTAGAGACGTTTTTGAATTGTGGGGTTATGATGAAGTGTTTTTGCCGGCGGTAGAGGAATATTCTAAAGACCTGAGAAAGGGTCTCAAGGTCGGAACGGGTGATGATTTTTACCTCATAAAGCCAGATATAACCTCTCAAGTTTCAGTGAATGTGAAGGAAAAGCCAAGGATGAAGTTGTACTATGTCTCGGAGGTACTAAAGGGAACTGAAGGAGAATGGCAGGTAGGCATCGAGTACATCGGTGATGATAGGTCGAAGATGCAGGTAGAAACGCTGAGTATCGTTATGACCTGCTTAGAATCCTTGGATATAGAGAATTACTACATAGATATCGGAGATCTGAATATCTGGTACGATGTTTTAGAGGGCTTAGAAGAGTACCAAGAAGAGATAATCGAGGCGATCAAAAAAAGAAATTTTGGTATCATCGATGATCTGCCGATAGAAGAGGAAAAGAAGGATGAGATCTGGGAATTATTCAACTATCGGAGTAAGACCTGCGATATAGAAGAACTCAACGTTATAACTGAGTCTTTAGAGGACGACCGTATCTTCATCGATCTCGGCACGATCAGACCCCTACCATATTATGAGGATATAATCTTTGAAGTATACTCTCCAGAGATCGGTTATCCTATCGGAGCGGGAGGCGGATATACGATCGATGATACATACGCCTTTGGATTCGCGTTCAAGCTGGACGCTTTGATGGAGTTATACGATAAGAACGGAAAATCGGAGCAGAGAAAAAAGATAGATGACGAGCTAAAAGATTCGTACAAGATAGCCAGGGAGATGGTCAGAGAGGGTATACCCGTGGAGGTGGAAATATGAAGGTAGTTCTGCCTAAGGGAAGGCTGTTCGATAAAAGCTTCGATCTTTTAAAAGAAGTGGGTATGAATCTATCATATCCAGAGGATAGAAAGTTGTATATAGAAAACGAAGATCATGAATTGTCGGTGGCCAAGGCTTCGGACGTGCCCGTGTATGTCGAACATGGTATAGATATAGGTATTTCCGGAAGGGACGTGTACGAGGAAAGAGACAACGATGTATTCGTTCCTCTAGAACTACCTTTCGGGGAGTGTAGATTGAGTTTCGCCATGCCTGAAGAGAGTGTAATAGATATCGAAGATTTGGAAGGCCACAGGATAGCGACCGAGTACGTGAACATAACCGAGAGGTACCTTGAGAAACGGAACGTAGAAGCCGACGTATTCGAGCTCAACGGCTCTATAGAACTCGCTCCAAAGGTTGGCATAGCTGATGCGATAGTCGATATCGTGGAAACCGGCAACACGCTCAAAGCGAATGAATTGGTTGAAGTCGAGAAGATAATGGACGTCTCTGCACTTTTACTGGTAAACAGGATCTCGCAGAAAACTAAATTTTCGGAGATAAATGAATTGATCAAAAACATAAAGGAAGTGATAAATGATGGATCTTGAGGAATACGTCGGAAAGATATTGAAAGAGATAGAAGAAGATGGAATAGACGCGGTGAAGCGTTATTCCAAGAAGTTCGATGATTACGAGGGAAGATTACGGTTGAAGCAGGATGAATTTGAAGAATTTGACATCCCTGAGGAGGACAAAGAAGCGATAGATAGGGTGATAAAGAGAGTAGAGAGGAATCATAAGAAGCAGAAGAGAATCGATAACCTCTATCAGAAGAACGGTTCACTGTACGGTTTGATATATAGACCTCTAGAACGTGTTGGGTTGTACGTTCCCGGTGGGAGAAGCCTCCCGTCCTCACTCATAATGTGTGGAGTACCCGCAAAGATAGCCGGGGTTGAAGAGATAGTTGTCACGACTCCTCCTACCGACGGGAAGATAGACCCTTATGTACTTTACACCGCAAGGTCACTTGGTTTCACCGAGATCTACAAGCTCGGAGGTATCCAGGCGATAGCTTCCATGGGATACGGCCTCGGCATGGAAAAGGTCGATAAGATATTCGGCCCCGGGAACAAATTTGTGAACGAAGCGAAAAGACAGCTTTTCGGCACCGTGGGTATAGACGGTTTAGCCGGCCCTTCGGAGATATGTATAATCGCGGATAAGACGGCCGAGGAAGAACAGGTGATCTCCGACCTGAAGGCCCAGGTCGAACACGGAGATTCTTCCAAGGCTTGGTTATTGACCACATCCGATCAGCTAGCGTACGAAGTAGAGATGGAGCAGGTCGAAGTTATATCAGAGGACAGCTTGAAAGGATGCGTGGAAAGGGCAAATCAGCTAGCCCCTGAACACCTCCAGATATTGACAAAGGACCCCCTGGCTCTCGTAGATGATATAAGAAACGCGGGAGCGGTGTATCTAGGAGAATACACACCTGCTGCGGCTGCGGATTACTTTCTAGGCGTGAATCACGTTCTGCCCACCGGGACGTCGGCTAGATACGGTTCCGTTCTCACAGTTGATGATTTCATGAAACCGATAAGCTTCGCTTGCGCCAGCAGAGACGACTATATGGATGATCTTGATTCTGGCGTCCGGCTGGCGGAGATAGAGAAGATGGAAGAACATAAAAGATCATTGGAGGCTAGAGAATGAAAAGAAAAACGGAAGAAGTGGATATAGAAGTCGAACTAGGCAAAGAAGGCGAGATAGATACTGGCGACGAGGTGTTGGATCACCTTCTAACATCCCTCACGTTTTACATGGAGGTGGGGGCCAGTATCTCCGCGGAATGGGACCTACGGCATCACTTGTGGGAGGACCTGGCGATCACATTGGGGGAAGAGATCAACGAGAAAGTCGATAGAGATGAGATCGATAGATTTGGAGATATAACCATGCCGATGGACGACGCATTGGTATTGGTAGCGGTGGATATCTCGAGGCCGTACGTGAACATCGACCTCGATATAAAAGAGGCGGAGAGGGACTTTGAGCCCGCGTTAGTAAAAGAGTTCGTGAACGCTCTCTCCAGGACGATCGATGCGACTATACACGTAAAACAGATCTCGGGTATCAACGGTCACCACGTGATAGAGGCGGTCTTTAAAGGATTAGGTGTCGCTCTCGGTCAGGCGTTAGGGGAAAGCGAGAAGTTGAAATCCACGAAAGGAGTGTTGTAATTGAAAGAAAAAACAGTGATCGTGGACCTGGGCGTAGGCAATCTAGCCAACGTCGAAAAAGCTCTAGATGCGGAGGTCTCCGATGATATATATGATATCGAGCGAGCTGAAAAGATAGTCCTCCCCGGAGTGGGTAATTTTGGAAGTGTAGCCGAGTCTCTAGAACCGCTGAAAGGATCCATAAACGATTCCATCCGGGAAGGAAAACCGTTTTTAGGGATATGTTTGGGTATGCAGCTCCTCTTCGAAAAAAGTGAAGAGAGCGAAGGTACCAGTTTGGAAGTTTTGAAAGGAAAAGTCGTTGAATTTAAAGAAGTCCCGGCCCCGCACATAGGTTGGAATCAGGTTTACCCTGAGAAGGAATGTAAATTACTACAGGATATCGAAGAGGGAGAATTTTTCTATTACGTGCACTCCTATTTTGTAGATCCAGATGATGCTAGGATCATAACTGCGGTAACGGAATATGAAGGTGAAGCTGGTATGGTCCGGTTTCCGGCGGTGGTTTCAAAGGGAAACATCTATGGAGTTCAGTTCCACCCGGAGAAATCGAGCAGAGCCGGGCTGAAGATGATGAGGAATTTCAAGGAGGTGATCTGAGTGGATATATACCCTGCGATAGATATAATGGACGGTGAAGCGGTCCGACTCTTCAAAGGTAAAAAAGATACGAAGAAGATCTACGGTGACCCGGTCTCTAAGGCTCGAGAGTTTTCCGTATATACCGATAAGATCCACATCGTTGATCTAGATGGAGCATTTGAAGGTGAACCGAAGAACCTCGACGTGGTCGAAAGAATAATAGAGGATGTGGATGTAAAGGTCCAATTGGGGGGAGGACTGAGAGATCATGAGGACATATCTCGGGCATATTCGGTCGGCGTGGAAAATGCGATACTAGGTACCAACGTTTTCGATCAGGACCTGTTAGAAGAGGTCACTGGTGACTTTGAGGGGATAACTGCGAGTTTGGATTCTAAGGAAGGAAACATAGCGGTTGAAGGCTGGCGGGAGGAAGGAAGTATCACGGTTAAGGATGCCTACGAACTGCTCAAAGAAAAGGTCGATCGATTTATCTATACCTCTACGGAGAAAGACGGTGCCTTAGAGGGAGTGGAGAAGGTAGAAAAATTTTGGGACGAAGAAGAGTTCATCTATGCCGGAGGCGTGAGTTCCATGGGAGATATATTGTCCATAAAAAGGAGAGGTTTCACAGGTGTGATCATCGGTAAAGCCCTGTACGAAAATGAGATCGATCTAGAAGTCGTTTCAAAAAAGATCGGTGATGCTACATGTTAGCTAAAAGGATAATCGCCGCTCTAGATATCAAAGATGGAAGAGTGGTCAAAGGGATCAATTTTAAGGATATACGAGACGCCGGTGATCCACTAGAACTGGCTAAGAGGTACGAAAAGGAAGGAATCGACGAGATAGTTTTCCTGGATATCACGGCGTCGGACGAAAACAGAGATATATTGCTCGATCTAGTAAAAAGGATATCCTCTGATCTCTACGTACCATTTACAGTGGGCGGAGGGATATCCAGCGTTGAAGGAGCAAGAGAGATCATCAAGAACGGTGCCGACAAGGTTTTCATAAATACAGCTTCCGTGGAAGACCCTACACTTGTCAAAGATGTGGCGGACCTGATCGGAACAGCTAACCTGGTCATAGCTATCGATGCGAAATGGAACGGAGATTTCTTTGAGGTCTATACCCATGGAGGTAGAAAAGCGAGGGATCTCGATGCGGTGAGGTGGGCGGAGAGAGTAGAAGAACTCGGCGCGGGTGAGATACTGCTCACCTCCATGGACGCCGATGGAACCCAGGACGGCTATGACATGCGTTTGACCAAAGAAGTGGTTGAAGCGGTGGACATCCCGGTGATCGCATCTGGAGGTGCCGGATCTTTGGAACACGTGGTCGAGGTATTTCAAACGGATGTGAGTGCGGCTCTAGCCGCTTCGATATTTCACTATGAGAAACACGGCGTAAAGGAGTTGAAAAAGTACCTGAAGGAGAAGGATATTCATGTCAGATTATGAAGAGATGGTAGAAAAGGTAGACTGGGAAAAGAACGATCTGGTTCCCGTGATAACGCAGGATACCGGTGGAGAAGTTTTAACGTTGGCTTACATGGATAAAGAGGCGCTTGAACTCACCCTGAAAACGGGTTCGGCCCACTATTATTCGAGGAGCAAGGAACGGATCAGGATGAAAGGAGAAGTGAGCGGTAACGTTCAGGAGGTCGAGGAGATAAAGTTGGATTGTGATAAAGATGCACTCCTGATGAAAGTAGAACAGAAAGGTGAGGCATGTCACACGGGACATTACAGCTGTTTCTTCAAATCTTTAGAAGATATGGGATCGAAAGACCAGGAAAGCAAGGGGTTAGATTATTCTCTCAATATATTGAAGGAATTGGAAGAGGTGATCGAAGACCGCAAGCGTGATCCGAAGGAAGGATCCTACACGAGCAGTTTATTCTCCAGTGGAAAGGAGGAGATAGATAAAAAATTGGGTGAAGAGTCTGTAGAGGTCCTGGTGGCTGAGAGTAGAGAGGATATAACTCACGAATCGGCCGACCTTCTTTATCACCTTCTAGTGAAGTTGGCTCATGAAGACATAGAACTCAAAGATGTGATGGAGGAACTGAGGAGGCGCAGAGGATGAGAATAAAGGATAGGTTTGAACACTTCGGTGGTTATGAGCGTGGAGAAGAGATCGACGGCATACGGCTCGATAAGAATGAAAGTCCCTTTGATCTTCCTCCCGGATTGAAAGATGAAATATTTCAAGAACTGAAAGATATACCACTGAATCGTTATCCTCCGCTCGGTTCCTCGGACCTGCGAAAAAAAATAGCCGATCATGTAGGGTATCCCGAAAGTAACGTCGTCTTGGGCAGCGGTAGTGACTCTTTGCTCCCTCTCATATTTGGTCTATTCGATAGTGATCAAGTGGTCGTCAGTTCTCCGGCTTTCTCCATGTATTCTTTCTATGCAAAAAGAAGGGGCTTAGAGGTCCTAGATGTTCCTCTAGATGATGATTTTGAGATCAGAAACATGGTAGAAAAAATCCAAAAACCGAGTATCGTCTGCATATGTTCCCCGAACAGCCCCACGGGTAACTTACAACCTAGAGATAAGATCATCGATATCTTAGAAACCGAGAATCTTGTAGTATTGGACGAGGCATACGTGGATTTCTCTGAAAGATCAAATCTAGACCTGGTAGATGAGTACGACAACTTGATAGTTCTAAGGACTCTTTCCAAGGCCTTCGGTTTGGCCGGAGCGAGAGTCGGCTATGCGGTCGGACCACCAAAGATCATATCTCATCTGAACAGGATGAAATCACCCTTTAAAATCAATATTTTGTCACTGAGGACAGCTGAAAAAGTGCTGGAAAACGAGGAACTCATAAAAAAGAATATCGATAAAATAGTAAAAGAAAGAGAGAGGATCATCGGGGAATTTGAAGAATACGCTTATCCCAGTGAAACCAACTTCGTCTTGTTAGATTTAGACGCCTATGAATACTTGAGGAAGAGAGGTATCTTGGTGAGGAAGATGGAAGGAAGATTGGAGGGGAAGATCAGAGTCACCGTTGGAAAAAAAGAGGAGAACGATCAACTTGTATCGAGTTTGAAGAAATTCATAGGTGATCGGATAGGATGAACTGGATCGTATTCGATATCGACGGTGTACTTATAGATGTGTCTGAAAGCTTTGATCGTGCTGTCAAAAAAACAGTCGAGCACTTCTCTAACGAGCTAGATAACGGACTGTCTTTATCTCGGGTGAGAAGACTGAGAAAAAAAGGAGTGTTCGGTGATGATTTTAAACTTACTGAAGCGTTGATAGTAGGTTTGGATATCTTCGATTCAGCGGAGAGATTGATCGAAAATTTTCAAGAAGGAGAAGACATAGGATGGGTGAGAGAAGAGTGGGGTGAAGATTTAGATAAGCGTAAGATGATCGAGACCTTCAATTCGTACTATCTGGGAAATAAATATGAAGACCGTTTGTTCGATTTTGAAGGTCTCTGGAGAGAAGAGAAACCTATGGTAGATGCCGAGATCCTAAGAAAGGCGCGCGAAAAATTCACTATAGGGGTGGTCACCGGCAGGGACGAGAGGGAACTACGTTTGGCGGAAGAGATCATCGGTTACGAGTTCCAAAGATACGTGACGAGGCACAAGTACTTGAAGCCCGATGCTAGAGCACTGAAAGAATTGGTGGGCGAGGACAGCGGTATCTATTTGGGAGACACCTTATCGGACCAAAAACTGGTAGAGAATTATAATTCAAGGTATGACGGTGATTTTCGCTTCTTTAAGGTGGGTAGAGATATCGAAGAGGTCAATGATTTCCTCGAAGAGATTATAAAAAAGGAAAATATCTCAACGTGTTAGTTTTAAAGAGTTCATCGTAAAAATAATAAATAGGCGGGTAGAGATAGGTAGGGCGATGAAAGACGAGATGGAAGCCCTCGAGGTCAAAGCTGCGGTGAGAGAATTGACCTCTCTAGAAGGAGCTTACGTAAAAAAGATCTACCAACCCAACCAGGATGAGATACTGATCCGTATCTACATACCCCAGGAAGGGACCAAGATGCTGCTTTTCAAGGTCGGCAGTTCCCTATATCTGACTGAAGAGGACAAAGATAATCCGATGAAGCCGGGAGATTATGTAATGCTCATGCGGAAGTATATCGGGAACGCGACTATAACGAAAATTGAGCAGCACGAGTTCGACAGGGTGGTCAAGTTCGAACTTCAGAAAGAGAGGGAAAGCACGTTGATATTCGAGATCTTCGGCAAGGGGAATCTGATATTGGAGGGGGAAGACCATATATTGGTTCCTTATCGCTCGGAGTCATGGAGTCATCGTGAATTGAAAGAAGGTCACGAATACAAGTTTCCTCCGTCTAGAGTTCAGCCCTTCGAACTGGACGAGGATGAACTCGTTGAGAAACTACAAGAATCAGAGAAAGATTTAGTCCGGGCACTCGCGGTCGATCTAAATTTCGGCGGTAAGTACGCTGAAGAGATCTGCAGTAGGTTGGACGTGGATAAAAATACGGAGGAAGGAGAAAGATTTTCCGACGAGATATTTTCCGTCATTCAAACGTTGAAAGAGCGGGTCGAAGAGGATGACCTTGAACCTCTAGTTGTGAAGAACGAAGAGGAGGAGATAATAGACGCGGTACCTTTCCCGCTTTTGATCTACGATGATAATGAAATCGAGGAAGTCGAGAGTTATAATCGAGCCTTGGACATAGCTTTTAGAGCCGAGGAAGAAAAGAGAGAAGAAGAGGAAGAAAGAGAGCCTACAAAACTTGAAAGGAAGTTGGCCAGCCAAAAAAGAGCTGTCGATAACCTGAAGGAGGATAAGAAGGAAAATAAAGTGAAGGCCGAACTTATCTACCAGAATTATCAGAAGTGCGAGGAGATGTTACAGAAAGTTCACGAGGCGAGACATGAAGGTAATAGAGAGGAGATCTATTCTAGTTTGAGAGAGAGAGACGACGTGGTCCAACTGAACGATTCGGACGAGTATCTAGTCATAAAGTTAGAAGGGGAAGAAGATGGAGAGGAATACGAGAAAAATGTCAAACTCGATTTTAGAAAAGATGTCAATGAGAACGCCCAGCATCATTACCAAAAAAGTAAGAAGTGTAAGAGAAAAATAGAGGGCGCAAAAGAAGCTATCGAAGAGACGAAAAAAGAGATAGAAGCCGGTGAAGAAAGAGAAGAGGAGAGAGAAAAGAAGGAGCCCACCGCAAGTTATTGGTTCGACAGCTATAAGTGGTTCATCTCGAGTGAAGGTCACTTGGTTATAGCGGGAAAGGATACCAAGACCAACGAGGAAGTGGTCAAGAAGTACCTGGAGAAGTATGATAGATACGCTCACGCAGACGCCGGCGGCGCTCCGAGCGTGGTGGTCAAACGCGGCGAGGAAGAAAAAATAGGCGAAAAAACGTTGAAAGAGGCATGTCAATACGCTATACTTCACTCTAAGGAGTGGAAGAGAGGCATAGCCGCGGGGCGTGCCTATTGGGTGAAACCAAATCAGGTGAGTAAAACTGCAGAGGCCGGAGAGTCGCTTCCGACCGGGGCGTTCGTCATAAGGGGAAATAGGAATTATCTCGATGACCTAAGGATGAAGGCGGTTCTAGCCGAGATAGAATATGAGGGGAAAAAGAAGATCATGTGTGCCCCGTCTCTCGCCATGGAGGAGAGAGAGGAGATCACTGTGGAAAAGGAAGTCGAATTCATCCCCGGTTCTAAGGACCTTAATGAATTCGCCAAGGAGATGTCCGATCATTTTAAAGTGCCGGTTGACGAAATCCAGGGTATACTACCGCCGGGTGGAGTAGAAGTAATCAAAAAAGAAGAGAGTTGAGGAAAAGTTTTATTCCGCCTCAAAGAAGCTCTGGTATCCCTGAGACAGGTAGTAAAGATCGGCTTTGGATATCACTTCGAACGGAGAGTGCATACCTAACAGCGGGATACCTATATCGATCACGTCGATGTTGAGGTTTGCGAGGAATTTAGCGACCGTTCCTCCGCCGCCTTCGTCGACCTTTCCGAGTTCCGAGGTCTGCCAAGGTATATCGTTCTCGTTGAATATTCTTCTTACTAGTGCGACGTATTCTGCGTGTGCGTCGTTAGCCGAGTATTTTCCTCTTGCGCCGGTGAACTTTGTGATCACGAGACCCTTTCCCAAGCTTGACGCGTTCTGTAAATCGTGAACGCTTTTGAATGAAGGATTAATCCCGGGACTGACGTCGCCGGAAAGCGCCTTCGAGTTGTCCAGCATCCTTCGGTGATCCCGCATGGTGAAATCGTGCTTGTATTTTTCCAGTAGATCGGAATAGATGGATTCGAGGAAGTCGGAGTTCGCTCCAGTATTACCTTCGCTGCCGATCTCTTCCTTGTCGAAGAAAACGGCCAGTGCGGTTTTTTTAGGAGTGTCCAATCTGGTAAGGGCTCGCATAGAAGTGTAAGCACACACACGATCATCGTGCCCATATCCTCCTATCATGCTTCTATCGAGACCTACGTCTTCAGCTCCTCCGGCCGGAACTATCTCGAGCTCGGCGCTGGTCAGGTCCTCCTCTTTTATGTCGTATTTATCATTGAGCAGTTTCAAGACTTTCGTTTTGACCTTGTTCTCGACATCTTCATCGTCTATCGGGATGCCCGCGATGAGTAGGTTGAGTTCTTCACCTTTGATCACCTCTTTCATCTTCCTTTCGCCCTGCTTCTTCTTCGCAAGGTGCGGAAGGAGATCGCTGACCACGAATACGGGATCTTCCGGATCCTCACCTATCGAGATCTCTACCGGTGTTCCGTCCTCTTTGACAACTCTCCCGTGCATCGCCAGAGGCGTACTCACCCATTGATACTTTTTGATCCCCCCGTAATAATGAGTCTGAAGTAAAGCTACGGATGCTTCTTTGTCTTCATATAACGGTCTAGCTTTAAGATCCAATCTGGGGGCGTCGATATGGCTCGCTACGATGTTGCATCCTTTGGTCATCTCTTCGCTCCCTATCACGGCTGCTGCAAGACTTTTGTTCCTATTTATCAAATAGACCTTGTCCCCCTCCCCTAATTCATCGTATTCGGAGAGCGACTTGAATCCGTTGTCTCTCAGTATCTCTTCGGCTTTTTCTACGGATCTCCTTTCAGTTTTAGCGGCGCTCAAGAAGTCGGAGTAATCCTTGGCAAAATCAAATATCTTTTCTTCTTTTTCTTTGTCGATCTCCTCCCATATATTTTCGGGGGAAAAACCCAATTCATCCTCTATGTTAGATTCATCTTCATTAGATTCATCTTCGGCCATCGTATCAATCGAGTGAGAATGAGGCTCTTTAATATATGTTTTCCCGAGATGGGCTTCACGGTTCGATCAGTCATGCTCCGAAAGTATTATAAATCCCCCCAATATTGAATAAGGTGAACTTGTACAAAGTGATACTGGACCGTGCTTAAACCATGACGGAACTTTTAGAGGAGTTAAAGGAGAAGAAGGAGAAGGCTAATAATCGGGCCGATAAATATAAAAGCCTGAGAAACGAAAAGAACGAAGAGGCGAACAAGTGGGTTAAAAAAAGGGACAAACTGAATGCCCAAGTCAAAGAACTGATAGAGAAGGGCAATGAACTTAAAGAAGAACGAAACGAGCTGAACGACAAGGTCAAAGAGTACAAAGAAAAGAGAAATGAGATGAACGAGAGGGTGAACGAGTTATCTAGGAAGCTAAATCAGAAAAAACAGGATGTGCTTCCCGACAGTGAGAGATCTATAGATGATATCAAGGAGAAGATAGAGGACCTCGAGTACAAGCAGATGACTAATGTTTTGTCTACCGACGAAGAGAAAGAGATGATCGATAAAATATCCGATCTTAAGGGTGAATTGGACGAAAGGAAAAAATTGATCGAGGAAAACGAAGAGATCAAAGAATTATCAGAGGAATTAGATGAGGCGAAAGAGAAGGCCGAGGAATATCATCAGAAAGTTTCAGAACTAGCTGAAGAAGCACAAGAACTGCATGATGATATGCTCGAGAACTTCCAAAAGGCAGATGATGTGAGAAAAGAGGCGGACGAGGCCCAGGAAAAATTCCTCGACGCGAAAAAGAAAGGCGACGAATACCACGAAAAACACATCGAAGCTGTGAACGAGGTACAGGATTACAGCAAGATAATCTCGGGACTAAAGAACAAACAGCGGAAGAAAGAGAAGAAAAAAGAAGAGACGGAAACGGAAAAAGAAGCACAAGAACTTTACGACAAATTTAAGAAGGGCGAAAAGCTCGGGACCGAGGACATAATGACCCTTCAGAAAGCCGGTCTATTGTAGAAAGGATTTTTCGAGTTCAGAGCGGTCTTTTCTACCTTTGATATTTTATTTCTAATTTTCCTTAAACCAAAATCATATATCTCCCTAGTCGAATTAACTCTGCGATAAAGATGAGATACAGATTTAAAAGAGACCATGTGGTCACGATCAAGGATTTCACCGTAGAGGAGATGAATTCTGTATTCGAATTGGCAGATGAGATGATCCCGGTAGCGGAGGGCGATAAGGAGAACGACGACCTGTACGGGAAGCTGCTTGCGACGCTCTTTTACGAACCGAGTACCCGCACCCGACTCTCTTTTGAAGGAGCAATGAAAAGGATGGGAGGAAGATGCATCGGTTTCGCTAAACCGGGAGCTTCGTCGGCGAAGAAAGGAGAAACCCTCGCCGATACGATCCGTGTGGCGTCGGGTTATGCGGACGTGATAGTTCTTAGACATCATCGGGAGGGGGCCGCTCGATTGGCCTCTAAATTTTCTGACGTTCCCGTGATCAACGCCGGGGACGGTGCTGGTCACCACCCAACGCAGACGCTTTTGGATCTGTTCACGATCAGGGAAGAAAAGGGAGATATATCCGGCAACCATATAGGCATCGCCGGAGATCTGAAATACGGTAGGACGGTCCATTCATTGACCCACGCTTTGGCAATGTACGATACTGAATTGACGTTCATATCCCCGCCTTCTCTCCAGATGCCGGAAGAGATCCTTAAAGGATTAAAGGAAGAGGATATATCTTACCATGAAGTCGAAACCATAGAAGAGGCATTGGAAGACTTGGACGTGCTTTACATGACCAGGATCCAAAGAGAGAGATTTCCGTCTAGTGAAGATTACGAGAAGGTCGCTAAATCCTATCACATCGAAAAAAAGATGCTCGATAGAAAAGATACGAAATCAGACTTGGTCGTCCTCCATCCTCTACCTAGAGTGGACGAGATCACACCCGACGTTGATTCTACTCCCTACGCAAAATATTTCCGACAGGCCGCTAACGGCATACCAGTAAGGATGGCTCTATTGAAATTGTTGACGGAGGGGAAAAAATGAATGGAGAAACGAAGGGAGATCCGAAGGAAATAAAGATAACCCCTATAAAGCACGGAACGGTTATCGATCACATCCGAAAAGGCCAGGCTATGAAAGTCCTCAGGATTTTGGGTTTTATGGATGATGATATAGATTCGATAGTGAGCATAGCTATGAACGTCAACAGCACCCTCGGCAAGAAGGATATAGTCAAGGTGGAAGACATGGAACTCATGGAAGAAGATCTCGACAAGATATCACTCGTTGCTCCTGAAGCCACCGTAAATATAATAAGGGACTACGAGGTCGTCGACAAGCACAGGGTCGAACTTCCTGAGATCGTGAAAGGAATAGTTCAATGTAAAAATAAGAACTGTATCAGCAATCAGAATGAACCCGTAAGATCGGAATTCGAAGTCGGAGAAAAAGATCCGGTCACTTTGAAGTGCAAATACTGCGAGAGGGAGATGAAAGGAGAGGAAGTCTCTAAAAATGTGATATAGTTCTGGTCTAAAGAGAGTTTTTTCCAAGAGACCGGGAAATGCAAATAAAGCGATATCAGAGTCGAAAGAATAAAAATATAAATATAACAATTGTGATTATGGCGGCGGATGATAATGAGATGAAAAATAAAGCTTTGATCGGAGCGGTATTGGCGATAGTAGCGGTGATCCTCATTGGCATATCTTTTACCATGCCGTGGTATACCGTTAAACAAGAATCTAGTGCGCAGGGGAATTCCTCCTCTATCGAGTGGACTTTCTCTTTAGATGAGGCGAAAGTCGAAAGCGATATCTTTAATGAAACCAGTACAGACACCATTGATTACGACGATGAAGAAGCTGAAAACAGCACGGTAGTCGATACTTTCCAAACAACCCAAAAGATGAATATAGCGGGAGTACTAGGTGCTGTCCTAGGCTTACTTGGAGGTCTGATGGTGGCCATAGAAAAGATGAACAAGAAAATAGGGGTGATCATAATCGTTGCCGGGTTGATCCTCGCGCTCATCGCCCCGATGTATTTGATGGCCTCGCTCCCGGGAGCCTTTGAAGAAGATGATTTGGGCTTTGAAGGAGATAAAGGCCCACAGGATAGTTTCATGGGATCAGAGACAGAGGAAACGACCGAAGGCGGCGTTACGCAAACGCGGGAAAAAACGTGGGGTCCCGCGTTATCATGGTACTTTGGGATCATTTCAGTGATATTGCTTGGAGTTGCCGCAGCGTTGATCGGATTATCGAAACCCTCTAAGGAACCGCGTCAGCAGCCTCGCTCTCAAGGTCCCCAGGCCGGTGAATATCAGCAGACAGGACAAACCCAACAAGGTCGTCGAGAACCGCCAACGCAACAGCAGCAGACTCAGCAGCAACCTGGACAACAACAGCCACAACAACAGCCATCTCCGGGACAGCAGCCACGGCAACAGACTCAGCAACAACCCGGACAGCAGCAGGCGGCGGCACCTGGACCAGCGGGAGAACCGGCTCACACTTGTTCGACCTGCGGACGGGAACTGAGGTATGTCGAGGAGTACGATCGATGGTACTGCGACAACTGTCAGCAATACGAGTGATTACTGAGAACTCGACCAATTGGATTATAAGGAACCAAAAAATCCTTTCTTTCTTTTTTCTTGACTATTCTTTTGCTTATTATCGACGGGGTTATTCAAAACAGAGATCCAAGAACTAAAGGTAGGAACACGGTCGCGTCGCCGTGGATAGTACAGTGGTCCGCCTTTTCGCTTATCTTACCCCACGAAACCGCTTCTTCCGCTTTCGCCCCGGACAGAGAACCGTCGTATTCTTCAGCAGTGGTGATGTAAACGGCTCGATCCAGACCGCCTTTGAACTGATTCCACCATATCGTGTGATGCTTAGATATACCGCCTCCGACCACCAGAGCGCCGCTTTCCTCGGCTGAGAACACTTCATCCGATAACTCCTGCTCGTCCTTCATCAGGTCTATACTGAACTCCTTATCGTTCTGCCAGTACATCCAGAGTTGAAATCCGAAGGCTCCGTCGGTTATACCCGGGACGTAGATCGGTATCTCGTTTTCGGCGGCCCAGTAAAGGATCGAATCTCTATCGTCTATCCTTTTCCCGAACTCCCATATTATCTCTCTAGTGCTTAAAGTAGAGCCTCTATCTTCGACTATCTCTTCTAGCATAGGCTGCATGTGTTTCTCTAAAACTTCCCCGTATGATGAATTGGGGATGAAGATATTTCCTAATCGGTTGACATCCCGCTCGAACAGATGTGAATCTTCAGCTTCGAAACTCCCGTGATAATAATCCTCCCAGACCCTCGCCAAGTCGTGATCTAAAGTGCCACAGGTCGTTATGACAACATCGAACAGTTCGTTTTTTACAGCGTCTTTCAACACTCCTCTCGTCCCGGTCGAAACTATACAGGCTGGAAAAGATAAAAAATTCGTAGAATCACTCTCGAACATCTCCTCCAATATATCAGCGGCGACACCAACTTTTTTTGCCACGAAGCCGCCGGACTCTTGAAATTCAGATATCAGGTCCGAGATGGTCGTATCCCCGTCGACATCGATGTCCTCCACTTTTTCGTTCAAGCTCATGTTTCTTAGAAGAATCTCTCGGATAAAAAATTTTGGAGGGAGCGGAGATTTTTTGTCTGACGTTTATTGCCTTAAGGTCAGACATTTACCAGTTATAACTCCTCTTGGTTCAGGTTAATCAGACGCCATATAGTGCCCTCCAGAACCTTGAATAGGGATGTCGTACTAAAAAAGAAAATCCTTAAATAGATGTATGCTATTTACGTCATCCAAGATGGTTGGGATATATTATGGCAGAATCAATAGTCAATAAGGCTTTGGAAAAGCACGAAGAAGATAAAGAAAAAGGCAAAGAGAAACCTAGAGGAAAAACGATAGATGACGTGGACGAGGATGTAGAAGAGATGGAAAAGGCGCCAGAGAATGAGGAACTGCGGCAGATAGTGGAACATCTAGATGTAGAGGTTAAAATAATAGGTGCGGGAGGAGCAGGATCCAACACTATAGAGCGTATTCACGAAGAAGGAATGAAGCATGGAAAACTTGTTGCCGTTAACACCGATGCTCAGCACCTCCTCCATACCCACGCTCAAAGTAAAGTCCTACTTGGAAAGAAGATGACAGGAGGTCTAGGAGCGGGTGCTCGACCAGAGGTCGGCGAGAAGGCCGCAAGACAATCCATGGATGAGCTAGAAAATGAGATAGATGATCCAGAGATAGTTTTCGTTACGGCTGGCATGGGCGGGGGGACCGGCACAGGATCTGCCCCCATCTTGGCCAAGATAGCAAGTGAACATGATGCTCTAGTGATGGGTATCGTGACTTTACCCTTTAAGGCTGAGGGACAAGAGAGGATGGACAATGCCAAAAGAGGTCTATCTAAATTAGAAGAATATTGCCACACTACTGTAGTGATACCTAACGAGCGGTTGTTGGATTTAGTTCCAGACTTACCGCTGAATAAAGCCTTTAAAGTGGCAGATGAGATATTGATGGAAGCCTTGAAAGGTATGACAGAGATGGTGACCACTCCAACCGATGTCAACATCGACTACAACGATATGAGAGAGATAATGGAAGGCGGCGAGCTGGCGATGATCGGGATAGGCGAATCAAATTCTGCTAAAAAAGTCGAAGAGGCAGTGGAGCAGGCGCTTTCATCACCGCTTTTGGGCGACATAGACACCTCCGAATCTGAGGGAGCTTTACTCCTGGTAAGAGGCGGGCCAAGTATGACGATCGAAGAAGCAACTAAGGCTTCAGAGATGGTCAACGATGAAATAGGTCACGATTCAGAGATAATATGGGGTGCAGACGTGAACGAAGATATGGGCGATAAAGTGAAAGTCCTTCTAGTGATCACGAACGTTTACACTGAAAGCAAGAAGAAAGCAGATGAGATGATGTCGGCGACCAGCGGAAAGATAGATAGCGTATCTTAGGAAAAACCTATCCAAAACTCCTAAAAATTCATTTATCTCTTTTTCTTTTACTATTTCATGATAGCTAAAGGTTTAGGTAAACCTCTGCTCCTTTCATCTCTACCTTTGTTAGCTGTATCGTTGCTATTTTTTTTAGTGGGTATACCTCTCTTTCTGTTCGCTGTGTTTTTAATCCCGCCTATATTCACGATGTGCTTTTTTAGAGATCCCGAGAGATCGATAAATGAAGGGATCGTATCACCCGCTGATGGGAAGATCGTGTATTTGAATCCCGAGAGAAACGAGGTCGCAATATTTATGAACATATGGGACGTGCATGTTAATAGAAGTCCTTGGGGCGGAGAAGTCAAGGAGATGAACCATAAGCGTGGTGGACATCTTCCGGCTTTCTCACGAGAGGCGGATAAGAACGAACGCCATATTCTAAAAATCGATACTGAATACGGCACGATAAAACTATGGCAGATCGCCGGCTGTTTTGCCCGAAGGATCGTACCCTACGTAGACGAGGAAGAGGATTTGAAGAAAGGCGAAAAAATAGGCATGATAAGGTTCGGTTCCAAGGTGAAGTTGAGATTTTCTCGCGATGTCGATTTCGTTGTGGAAGAAGGTGAAAGAGTGAAGGCCGGAGAGACGAGGCTGGGGGGATGGAATGAATAAAGAAGATGTTAAATTGACATCTCCGGACTTGATCACCGTTTTGAATGCCTCTCTCGGGTTTTTTTCCATCACCTACATAATCGATGGGAGATTGTGGTTAGCTTCGGTTTTGATCATAGTTTGTGTTTCACTGGATGGTTTGGACGGAGCGCTCGCTCGATACTTGAACGTTGAACATGAACTCGGTGGGTATCTGGATTTTTTTGCGGATATAATCTCGTTCTGTTTCGCCCCGGCTTTACTGCTTTACAACACCTATTATGACGTAACTCTCGGCAGAGGCTGGGAATCTCCCCAGAATGCACTAGCTACCTTGGTTCCGTTCTTCATAGTTTTTCTAGGTACGCTTCGTTTGGTCAGATTCGCCGATAAAAGATCTAAAGAGAACATGTACTGGGGACTACCGGCTCCAGTTCTAGCCCTCTTGGTAACCCATCTATCCTATCTGCTGGGCTGGAGTGAAACCGGTCTTTTTCTGCCCTACCCTACACTACTGCTGTTTGGAGGGTTATGTATAATGCTGTACGTTCCGATAGAGTATCCCAAGATCAGAAAAAAGATAATTTTGATAGGTGGTATAGTATTTTTGATTATTGTATTCTTCGGGCTTTTGCTAGCTGAGTTTTCGAAGGATCTCGGTACGATGGTCTTGATCTTCACCACATGTGTTCTATTGGGTTATGTTTTTATTTCACCTGTGATTGTAAAATTTGATTGAAGAAAAGGATGGTAAAATGGATGGCAAGGAGCTTGAAGCGGAAAGATATTTTGAATGCACGGATGGAGAGAGAATAGCCTTCGAATTGGGGATAAAATTGGGTGCCCTATTCCATCAATTCATAGGAACTCCTGTAAGTTCAAAGAATATCGATGTCTTGAAGGAGGCGATGAAAAACACTGTCGAGAGCCAGGCCTTCGTTATTTCCGCCGATGTAGATATAAATCCCCGCAGATCCGAGGACGAAGACAATCTAGGTCCCTTCGACTATACCACTTTAAGAGAAGAGATGGTCGAAGCAAAGGTGGTGGTGGAGTACGAAGATCTGAAGGCCGTTGGAAGGATGGAATATGTCGAAGAGATGGATTATCCCTTGATGTTCATAGAGAAGATAGAGGAAATATAAAAAGAGGTTTTTCCTAACAACTAATAAATAGTGGTTTTTCAATAACTATTAACCCCATAGAGGCGCGATGTAATATGGTAAAAAGCTTGAAGATCGGTATCAGTGGTCCCTCAGGGTTGCAAAAATCGGAAACCATCAAAGAGATAATAGAGATGCTGGACGAGGAGGATATCAGCGTGGGAGGGATGTTGACGGAACCGATCATGGAAGATAACAGGCGAGTTGGATTTCAGGTGATGGATTGGCAGACGAAAGAAAAGGCCGTCTTCGCTCATCTGAATCTGGATTCTTCGGTCGAGGTCAAAGGTCATGGGGTCGATCTTGATTCTCTCAACGAGGTGGGTGTCAAAGCTATCAAAACCGCGGCTAATGAGAAAGACGTGGTGTTGATCGACGAGATCGGAAATATGCAAGTAGAGAGTGAGGAGTTCTTCGACACGGTCAAAAAGATCCTAGAAGTGGACAGACCATTGATAATAACCTTCGAAAAGAAATCAAGGAATACGCTCCTCCAGGACTTGAGAGGTAGAGACGACGTCAGGATGCTGGAACTCACAGACGTCAACAAAGATCTGCTCCCGTATAAAGTGGTCGATCTGCTGACGGAAGAACTTAAAGGCGATTGAGATTGACCTTGGTAGATGTTTCTGAAGGGGAAGTGGTGATCTCCGTTCCCGATCACGAAGAAAGCGAGGGTCCGAAGAAGATAGAGAAGGAGGTATTCTATAATCCCTCGATGCAGATGAACAGAGACACCTGTATCTCCTTTTTGAGAAGTTTCAGCGGAAATGATGACGTTAGGGTGCTCGACGGCATGGCCGCCACCGGGGTGAGAGGTCTCAGGATATTGAAAGAGACCTCGTTATCGAACGTGACGATCAATGACGTCTCCTCTCACGCGGTCGACTTGATCGAAAAGAACGCGGAGAAGAATTCTGCAGCGGACGATGTAAAGATAACGAAAGATTCCATAGAGAAGCATCTGCTCGAACATCGGTATGAATACGATTATATCGACGTAGATCCTTTCGGAACCCCCGTACCTTATTATCCTTTAGCTACCCGGTGTGTTTCACACGAAGGAGTCGTAGGCGTGACCGCGACCGATACGGCGGTTCTCTGCGGGACCTATCCCGAGACGTGCAGAAGAAAGTATTCGGCCCGACCCGAGAACAACTGGTCTAGACATGAAAACGGGTTGAGGGTACTGCTCGCCTACTGTGCGAGAGAGGCCGCTAGACACGACAGATGGATAAAACCTTTATTATCTTACTACGAAGGCCACCACTTCCGGACCTACCTTCAGGTAGGTGAAAGTAAAAAGAAGGCGGACCGCTGTTTGGGTAAACTGGAAAGGATCAAATTCGCGGAAGGTGGTTGGGATTTTGAAGATGTAGATGGAAAGAAGATGAGCGGCCCTTTCTGGACCGGCCGACTATTTTCTGAAGAGATACTTGAGGATTTAGAGGTTGTCGGGGAATTGGACGAAGCACTTCTCTCTTTTTGGAAAAGTGAATCCGGTCTTCCGCCTTTCTTTTACGATACCAACGAACTCGGCAGTATTTTGAAGGTTGATCCTCCTCCGATAGACCAGATGGTGCAGGAACTAAAAGAGAGAGGCTTCAAAAGTTCTAGAACGCATTTTTTATCCACCGGTGTAAAGACAGAAGCACCCTACGAAAGAGTGAAGAGCATATTCCTAGATCTTTCTTCCTAACTCCTGGCGTCGAAGTGTACCACGGGACACTTCCCCAAACATCGACCGCAGTGATCGCATTTTTCAGCGTTAATCTTGATCCCGTCATCGAAAAAGAGAGCGTTTTTTTCACATCGTCCAACACATACACCGCATTCGACGCAGTGGAGAGCCTTGTCGTGTATTCTGAGGACTTCCTCTCTATCTAGATCTTTGATCGATAACTCTCCTACATCAGCGAGCGTGTTGAGCAGATTTCTTGTGCGTGGATGTTCCAACATCTCATCTATCGATTTTTCTTTCTTTTCGCTTTCCACGGTTTCAAGTTCTTCTTCAAGGATCTTCTCCATGTTTTCGGGTATGTCCAACCACCTCCAGAGACCGAGTTCTATCCATTCCTCCGGTAGATCGTTCCGCTCCGCGTAGTTTTCTAAAGCCTTTTCGAATCTTTCGTACTCCGAGAATTCTTCTTTCAGTTTATCCAATTCAGCGAGGTCGGAAGCCGGACAGACCCAGCATCCTATCCTTTCGAATCCCTTTTCATACCACGGATTCCACTCCGCGTTTTTCTTGAACAGATACAACCATACATGGAGTGCGGTCCAGTCCTGTATGGGAGAAGCGGAAATCTGTCCCGGAACCCAGGGATTGTCCCAGGTACTCCCTTGACTCATCCTCTGTTTGGATTCGTACCTCCTCTGTCCGATGAAAGAAAGCACGCCGTCATCGTAAGTATCTTCGATCAACATAGCGGTCGGGCCCAGCTTGCAGGTCTTGCAGCACCAGCGGTAATCTCTTGCGGAAGGACCGAAATGATCGAGATTGTTCCAATAACCGCTCTCCGCTTCTCTCTCGTGGAGCGTGAGGTCGTGTTTTTCCGCCGTGCCTCTTACGTTTTCTACGGTCTCCGGCAGTTCTATACCCGTATCGATAAAGAGCATGTCCGGCTCCATTCCCGCTTCGAGTAAGAGGTGAAGGGTGGCGAGAGAATCTTTTCCTCCGCTGTATGCGACCGCGATCGGGAGGTCGTTCTTCTTAACGTTTTTTTCCACGAACTCTACCGCGTCGTTTACTCTTTCATCGATGTGTTCCTGGTTAGCCTCTACAACATTGTCCCAGGTCGCTTTCTTTTCCTTTGTAGAATGATCGGATATCCTCCACCTGTTCTTTGCTCCTCTATCTGAAGAAGCTTCTACGAGCTTTTCGCCTGGATATCTTGCCGGGCCGGAACAGAGGACTTCACCGGATCCGTCGGTGACGATGACTTCGTCCTTCACCTCGATAGCCGGGTCCGCATCCGTTATACCCGGAGCCAACACACTGCCTCCGTTAAGGATCGGTTCGACCGCACCTTCGTCCACCTCGATGAAACCTCTATCCGGTTTTTCGAGACCTTCCCAAGGCCTCAAGATGAATTCGTAGGGATCTTTACCTTCCAATTTTCTCTCTGGGTTGTATCTCAGAGCGCCGATGACTTCGCCGTCGACTATCACCTCGTCCATCCTGTCTCTAGAGGGTATACCGTTGAGGACGACCGGTTTCTGATCTGAGAACAGTTCGTAGGAGTAATCTTCACCCCACTGCCGGTCTATCGTTTTTCTTATGAGATTTATATCTTCATCGAAAGCCGGTCTGACATCTCCTGGCGGAGTTATATCTACCTTTCTGGATTCCCCACCGCAGATCCCACATCTCCCTTCCTCTACGATGGGCACGTTGCAGTCGTCACACCAGTGGAGGTGTATCTTTCCCAGTCTTACCAATGACATATCTATAGAATCGGTTGGAAGTCCGTCGATATTAAATCTTTCGTCGCCGTTTCAACTTCTCACTCGAGTGAAGTTACCTTTTTTTCATCCACGCGTTTTTTCACTTTATCCTTTACTTTTCCTTTAGCCAACCTGTCGAGAAGTGCTCTATCGTTATCGTGAAGTATCATATGGCCAACGTCCATCTTTTCGTAGTCCTTCACTATCTCGTCCGCGATGACTTTTGCCTTTCTCGTCCGCACCTCGGTCGGTATATCGGTTCGGTCCGTGATCTTCAAGAGATCTTCAGTGTAATCATCGAGTTGTTTTCTCTTGTCGTTTACCACGGAATCGATGAAATCTTCCTTTCTCTTTTTCCCTATCCTCGTGTCGAACATATCTCTCATCTCGGGGACCTCGATCAGCTTTAAGATTATGATCTTAGCGGGTTTCTCCTTTTGGATCGTCCTTTTTATCACCTTGAGAGAAGTTTTAGAATACGGCTTTTCATAACAGGTTATGAGTAGGACGTCGTCTTCAAGACCATTTCTGTTTAAATTTTTCTTTACCATCTAAACCACGTCTTTACCAGTATCCGAGCAGCCTCCACCAACCTAAACCGATCGTCAGGAATATAGCTAGTCCGATTATGTTCAGGATAAGGCCAGAGACCAAGAAGTCTTTCTGATCTAGATGCCCCGTAGAGTAGACCAAAGCGGCACTGGGCGTTCCGACAACGAACATGAACGCGAAGGCACTGGGCAGCGCGACGAGGAATACCGGTAATATATCCACGAAACCCAACGCCAGCATCGCTGAAAGAGCGATCGGTAAAACCACGCCGGTGGTGGCGGCGTTGCTCATCACGTTCGATAAGAATGCGGTCAAGATCGCGAACATCGCGAGTAAGAGGAAGGGATTTTCCCCGACCATATTCAGCAGCGAGGTGGCGATGAACTGCAGGGTCTGTGATTCGCTCAGGATGAATCCCAGCGAGATCGCACCTCCGTAAAGGAATATGGTACCCCAGGGCAGTCTTTCTGCGATGTCCTCCCAGCTTATAGTGCCTGAAAGAGCGATCACCACGGAGATAAAGACTGCGATAACGCCCATGCCGAAGACCTGACCTAGAACCGCCCAGGATATGAAAGCCGAAATCAGAAATCCTAGGGCTTTCGCTTCCCCCATCGAGAAGTCCCCCATCTCTTCCACCTGATTGCCTATCTCGTCCAGGAGTTTTCCCATATCGACGCCTTTAACGTCGAATACCTTTATCAATACCAGGTATACGAACATTGTCATCAGAAGGACCATCGGTATAGCCGCGATGAACCATTCTACGAAAGAGATCGATTTGCCCGTTTCGGCATAATATATCTCGATAGCCAATGGGTTTCTAGCACCGCCCAACAGGGTGCCCATACTGCCCACGCTGGTGGAAAAAGAAAGACCGAGGAGACTAGCTTTTATGAAATCAGGATTGAGTTCTCCCTCTTCGTATATCGAATATATGCTGAGCAGGACCGGTATGAATATCGCTGCTACACCGTGGGCCGGCATGGTCATAGAGAGGAACGACCCGATAAGCACTATTCCCAAAAGGAACTGTTTAGGGCTGTCGCCGAAGCGTTTCAAGACCTTGAGAGCTATCCTTTTGTGAAGACCGTATTTCTCTACGGTAAGACTCAATATGAAAGCTCCTATAAGGAAGAAGATTGTGGTCGATGCAAAACCAGTGAACGCTTCGGTCGGTTCTATCATGCCCAGCATCACGGAAAAAGATATGATCAGGAACGCGGTGAACATGTAGGAGACCGGGGTCAGGAGCCAGTAATATATAGCTAGAAATAGAAGAGCTATCCCGTAATACTGTTTAGCTGTCGCAGCGTCGGGGGCGATGAAGTTGAAGACCAAGATGAGTACAGCAAATATGAGTAGACCTAGAACTCCCTGTACCTTGTCGCTTCTCAGGTACCTCAAAATGCTCAGTTTATCTCCGGTTATTTTTGATCTTACATTTTCAGTAGCCGACTCCATTCTCTACCTCTCCGCTGGTTCTTTGTGTATAGAAAACCATAGCACAAAGTAAATATTTTTAGATATCGATTTGAATGGTAGATTAGATCACTCAAGCAGGGTGACCTTTCTAGTGGAAACGCCCTTTTTAACGTTTTCCGAGATGCTGCCCTCTATCACTTTTCCTAGAGGTCCTTTTTTCGGACCGTGCATTATGATGTGGTCTACATCGAGATTTTCGAACTCGTCGATGATCTCCTCTGCCACGTCTTTGCCTTTCCTGAAGTGAACTTCAGAGGGAATATCGAAGGTATCTACTATATCTATGATATCTTGAGCATATTTATCCGCCTGCTCTTTCTTTTCCTCCTTCACGGATTCGAGGAAATCTTTCTTGCTTTCAGCACCTATCCGGGCATCGATCATCTCGGAGGGTTTTTTCTGTTCTATAGCTTTAAGTATTACTATCTTATCAGGTTCCTCCTGGGTAATTATCTGTTTGATAACCTCCAACGATTCCTGGGTGTATTCTTCCCTGTAGCTGGCTATCATCAGCGTTTTTACCGCTTCGCTCCTTTCCTCGTCCTTCCTTTTCATCACTTTCTTGTCCGGGTGCTCCTCTTCGTTGCCGAGAGAATCTTTCAGATCACTTTCCATAGAAAAATAAACCTCCGAGCTTCCTAGTATATCTCCACTTTACTGGACGGAGTGGGGACATCATCTGTAAGTGGTAAATGAATATCTCATATAAAATCTTTGATGCTCCGTTCATATCTTTTTGAGGCTTCAAGTGGGCGAAGGGTTGAAATAGAGCCCTTATTAATTTACAAACATCCGGTTAGAAGACCATGCGAGCTCTTACGAGCGCTGAATCATGGTCTTCGAGCTGGAAACGTCCTGTTGGGTCCCCCTGTGAGCTGGATGAGAAGTCCGAAGATGATCAGGGAACAACCCCAGGACCTGACACACCCCCGGTCAGAGTCAAGGTGGGGAGTTGGATGTACCTGACGATGAACCGACCCGTTACGACCGGGGGACAGAACTATCAAAAAACAATAAACAATGACTAAAAAAGGCAAAACTTTGGAATGTCCCAACTGCGGGAGTCAAAATGTCTCGGCGGAAGCCGCATTTATCACCGGATACAAGTATCACTGCAACGATTGTGATTACGTCGGCCCCTTTATCATAGAAAGAGACGTTGAAGAAAAGGAATGAGTTTTTTTTACGCGTACATCACCTGTTTTTTGATCTCTCGCTCTACAGAATCATCCAGTACCTTATCTATCGCGTCTAGGAAGTCATCTTCCTCGATCTTATCTTTGTCTTTACGTATCGAGAACATCCCTGCTTCTGTACAGATCGCCTTTATATCGGCTCCGCTGGCCTCTTCGCTCCTTTTAGCTAACTTGGAGACATCTACTGAATCCGCTATGTTCATCTCTTCCATGTGTATCCTGTAGATGTCCTTTCTTCCTTCGAAATCCGGTTTCGGGGTCTCTATTATCCTGTCGAATCTTCCCGGCCTCAGTAAGGCTCTATCTAACAGTTTAGGTCGGTTCGTAGCTCCGATTATCTTGACGTCGTCCAAAGGATCGAAACCGTCCATCTCGGATAGAAGCTGCATCATAGTTCTCTGGACTTCTCTATCGCCCGAGGTTGCTTGTTCCTGTCTGCTCGTAGCTACCGAGTCCAACTCGTCGATGAAGATTATAGCCGGTGATCTATCTCTCGCCATCTCGAAGAGTTCTCTCACCATACGGGCTCCTTCACCTATGTACTTCTGAACCAGTTCCGATCCGACGAGTTTGATGAAAGAGGCGTTAGTCCAGTTAGCTACAGCCTTCGCCAACATGGTCTTTCCAGTTCCCGGCGGTCCAACCATGAGGATGCCCTTGGGAGGCTCGATACCGTGCTTAGCGAATTTTTCTGGATGGAGAAGTGGATCTTCGATTATCTCCTTGATCTCCCTTTTCTGCTCCCTCAATCCACCGATATCGTCATAGGTGAGTTCAGGTTTTTCTATCAATTCCGCCCCCATTATATCGGGATCGACTGGAGGAGGCAGAACTCTCACTACTGAAAGGGTCTGTTTGTTCAGAGCCACTCTGGTTCCGGGTTTGATCTCGTTACCGGGCAGAAAATCCGCCACGTTCACCATGAAATCGGGACCGGTAGAACTCTCTATCACGGCTTTATCGTTGGGTAAGAGTTCTTTGACAAGTCCGATCAAAAGAGGAGGTTTTTTCAACCTAGCTATCTCTTCTTTCAGATCTTCGGTCTCTCTTTTCAGTCTGTCCAGTTCGTTTCTCACGTAGTCTCTTTTACCCGAGGGCTGATACTCCTCCGATAGTTTCTCGTGTTTTTTCTGGAGCTCTTCGATCCGTTGAGTCAATTCCTTCGATGTTCCCGTTGCATCTTCTTCTTCCAAACGACCACCGTCTGTTTATTATTTTACTCGTTCGCTTCGTTATAAAGGTTGTGGTGGGCTTTCAAAACTGGCTTTATCGATCCTCTGGCTGGTTTAGAAAGGAACTTAATCTCTTCACCGCATGCTTCTTATCCTTTTTAGGGACCTCGGCTTTTTCGATGTTTTCTTCCAGGAACTCAATCGTGGAGTCGTAGACTTCTTTATCGACCGGATAGGGCGTCCCGTCCTTCCCGCCGTGGGCGAAGCTGTACTTTACCGGGTCTTCCCAGCTCGCTTCGCTCCCGTAGATGAGGTCGGAGACGAGAGCTAGAGCCCTGATCTTTTTGGGTCCCAGTCCTTTCAGGCTTATCAACTCTTCGTAATTTTTGGGTTGAATCTCGTAGGCCCTTTCCAGAACCTCCCATTCCTTGTCATTCAGGTCGAAATCTAAAACGGGATGATGGGAGGGCATCTTCAATTCCTTGGCGGTGAAATCGGTGAGCGTGGTTTGGCCTTTTCGGTCTAAATATTTTCGGAGGTGCTGGGGGCCGTCGTTTATCAGGTCGACGCTCACATCTCTCGTCTCTTCGCTCTCATGAGCGGTTATGTCGAGAACTTCCTCTTCCTTCCTATCGCAGCTGACTCCCTGGTGCGGTTCTTCGACGAATTCATCCACACTGTCGGAAAGCCACTGGTATCTCCGGGCGTATCCGTCCTCTTCTTTCATACCCTGCTGAACCACGCCCCATCTTCCCTTTTCCGAGACTATGAAGCAGTGGTGATATATCTGGTAGTCGTCCTGCACGCAGGAATTATCTACCTTTGCGGACTTCTTGGAACTTTCCACCAACTCGTCGAACTCGCTCGGCTTGATAGAATAGACGTCTTCGAGTTCCCTGATCTCTTCCGGGGTTTTTCGGCTGGTCTTTCCCTTCCCGCCGGTGAAGGCTATGCCGTGCTCTTCTGGATCTAACGCGACTTTAAGCGCGCCGCAGGTCGTCGTCGTGGTGCCGCTGGAGTGCCAGTCGAAACCTATGGTGCACGAAAGAGCCTGGAACCAGTGTGGATCCGTTATCCTCCTCAAGAATTCGTCTCTCCCGTACTCCTCGATTATCACTTCGGTTATGCCCTTGCTGAGCCTGACCATCCTTTCGAAAAGCCAACGAGGGGCGTTCCCGCCGTGTAGAGGTAAGTCGGTGGTCCCTTGCTTCTTCATCGATTTTAAGTTATGGTCTTAGTGAAGTATAACGTTTTTGGAACCCGTGGCTTAGATCTCTTCACCTCTGAATTTTTCGACCTGCGTGAGGATCTCGAAGGAATGCATAAGATCCGACCTGGTTATTATACCGACCATCTCTCCGTCCTCTAGAACCGGGAACCTGCCCAAGCTTTTATCCAGCATCATCTTCCATACCTTGCTGGCGTCGTCGTCGGGAGAGACGCAGACGATATCGGTCTCCATCACGTCTTTCACTCTGGTCGTAGCGGTCTTGGAAGAAGGAACGTTTTTCGAATCGGAGAGGGTGATTATCCCAACTATTTTATCTCCGCGTTTTACCGGAAATCCGGTATGTTGATGTTTGGTGACCATCTTGAGGAATTCCTCTATACTAGTCTCGGGATCGACCGTCTTCACCTCTTCAGTCATCATGTCCTGGACCGAAACTCTGCTGAGCACTTCACTGATCATCACGTTCTGTGATTCCTGAGAAGCTGCGATATATATGAAGAACGCGATCAGGATCAGGAATATGTTTATGAAGAATCCCGCGATACCGAAGATGACCGCGAAGACCTTCCCCACGGTAGCGGCTTTTTTCGTCGCTTGGGCGTAGGAATATTTTTTCGCCAGTAAAGCTCTCAGGATCCTTCCCCCGTCCATCGGAAACGCCGGGATCAGGTTGAAACCGGCCAGGAAGAAATTTATGAAGCTGAGGTAGAACAGGAAGAAAACTAATATGTCATTGACTACCAGGAATCCTCCGGCAAAAGCCGCCAAGGCGATGCCTATGCTGGATAGAGGTCCCACGGCGCTTATCTTGATCTCTAGGTTCGAGTCTTTGGGTATCTCGTCCATTTTCGAGACTCCTCCGAACAACCACAGGGATATCTCGTCGACTTCGAATCCGCTTTTGATGCTCACGATAGAATGTGCCATCTCGTGGAGGAAAACGCTCAGGAACAGTCCTAGAGCGACGAACACGCCGAGGATGTAGCTTTGAGCTCCCTCGGTCACGTCGGGAGGAGGTATGTTTAGAGATTCAGCCAAGAGTAGAACGTTCGAACCAACGGACCAGGCGATCAGAGCCACTATGAAAATCAGGGTAAAATGCAGTTTTATCGGAATACCATAGACTTTGCCTATCTTTATGGACGTTTTCATTTCACATCACCTTCCATTAATGTAGATGTGTTTTTAGTTTTTATAATTTGCTCATGAAGATGAATGTCGGTATTCAAAAAGAGAGACCAGCGGACATCCACTTGAGATCATCATTAAATAACAAAAACAAATAAATAAAAGATGACTAATTTAGTTATAGTTCATATAATAAAGAGAATATATCGGAAGGAAATCTCTTGAAAGACCACATCGGGATGTATATAGAGGATCATAATGAGTGATATATTCAATAAATTCATGGAGGAATGGAAGGAACTGAAAGTATTTTATTTTGGGACTATAGTCAGTACTCTTGGATTTTCTTTGACCGCATTTATTTCGATAATCTATCTGGTCGCGATAGGGCTATCTTATTCCGGAATCGGTATCATTTTGCTGATTTATGGTATCCTTAGGGCTGTTGTTGAAATACCCACCGGGATAATCGCGGATAGATACGGCAGAAAAACCTCATCTACTTTAGGGCTATTGATCTGTGCGATATCATATATCTTCCTCCCCTTGTCGTTCAATTACTTTTATATCCTGTTTTTCTTTAATTTATTTTCATTCGGATCGTCTCTTCTCTCTGGAGCTTATATAGCTTGGCTTGTAGATACGCTAAAGATGAGAGATCTAGAAGGCTGGATCCACAGAGTTGTGGGAAGGATGGGAAGTATTAGAGGCTTAGTATATACTGCTGGTTCTTTGATAGGGACTTATCTTTTATTCCACTTCTTGATCGTTTCCGGAACCCCTGAGGTCATCAATCCTACGATGATTCTTGTGATGAGGTCATTTTTTGTGATCCATGGGCTACTGTTCTTTATCGGTTTTATAGTCTTGAGCTATTGGGGAAAGGAAGTTCCTTTGATGGAGAAGAAAAAGAAAGAAAACTTCGTAGAATATATCAAAGATGTTATCGATGAGAGTAAAAGTGTTATTAGATCAAGCCAAATAGTTTTAGTTTTACTAGTTAATATATTTATCTTCTTCATAGCTTTCGCCGCCATACGAAATACTTGGGAGCCTTATCTTACCACTACCTTGAGCTATCCGATATATTGGCTGGGGCTAGTCGCCGCTGCCACCTCTTTCATTTCATTTTGGACCAATTTAAAATCCGAGGAGTTCACCGAGTGGGTTGGAAATTATTCGTCAACTCTATTTCTTTTACTGTTCACTTTAGGTTGTATCGTGATCTCTTTATCGTTCATCTCGTTTGCTCCTTTGGTCATCATAGTTTACATCACGCTAATAGCGATTTGGAATTTTTACGGACCGATCAGAGGTGCATATTTTCAACAAAATATCCCTTCCAACGTCAGGGCAACGATGGGTAGTATCAGTGCCTTTATCATAGAGTTAGGTGGAGGAGTAGGAAGCGTCCTTATTTTTGGTATGATCGGTGAATTCTTTGGATTGAGGACGGTACTACTCGTGTCAGGTATAGTAGTGATCATCTCCTCCTCACTTTATCTGATACTTGTAATGAAAGAGGGATTTAGATTGCCTTTTTGAAGGGAAAAATAGTGAGTTCTCATCGAAGTCTTAGAGATAATGGAGAAGTCTTCTTAGATTCAGATCCCCCTCAGGAAGGTGTGGTTATATTGAAATTCAGAGAATTGGCTTCTTGATACGTGGGATCGAATTTTACCGTCACCTCGCAGTCGGTATTCTTTGGTACCTCCTGAAAAGATAGGTCGGTCGAGACCCAAGCAGGACTTCCTGTATCTACAAAATATCTCTCTTTATTGGTCTGGGTGGGTCTTCGCTCGTTCATGAAACTGAGAGTGGCTTTGATCGTGCTCACTTCTAGAGGTAACTCGCCGCTGTTACTTATCTGGACTTCGTTAAGGTCCACCCTCACTTTATCGTCGCCCGATCCTCCATAATTGATCTTCTGGTCTGTCAGTTCCAATTCTGGTCCTTCGTAATCTTTCTCCATGGACTCGATAGTTCCTCCGTCCTCATTTTCCATAGCTCTTACCGTGTATTTTCCCTCTCTAACGACAAAAAATGATATACTCAACCCTGATCTAGAGGTGTCCTGAACGTGGCGAGTGGTCAAGATACCTCTGGGCCCTTCAAGTCTTAAGTAAAACTGTTCACCGGTTCTGAATTCTATTTCTGCGACACAGTCCCCCTCGTCCACGGTGATAGAGAAGTCCTCTATCCTCGGTGTGCTCCCTCCGGAGAGACAGCCGGAGAGAAGACCGGGTATAACGATGACGATCGCCAAGACGAGTTTTAGAAGTTTACTCTTTTGCCGCCTCATCGAGATTATCAAGTGCTTTTGAGATTTATATAAGTTCTGATTTGGGCGTGAAGAAACCTTTCGAACCTGTTGGAGAAGGGATCTTCAAAGATAGAGGTCTCCTTTACTTTAGTTTTCAAGCGCTAAACCCAGCTCTTCCACTTCCTTCGGGAGAGTCTGAGTGAGCGTGTTTGAAATACAGTCCGACTTTTCTAAGAGTTCTTTTTCCCCCTGATTTTTTCCCAGCCCTCCTAGATCTAGGTCTAATTCGTCCTCTACAGCTTCCTCCGAATAAAGTCTTTCAAATTCATTAAAGTCGGCAAACACTTTGATAACGTCTACGAGCTCAAGTTCTTTCGGTGGTTTATCACCTAGTTGATAGCGTAATTCCTCGATGAAACTGAGTTTCGTTCTATCCAAGTTATCTTTAAACACGTCTTCTCTTTTTTCGTATTGACTGATCACCCTTCCCAGCGGACTTTCTATACGAGACTTCACCTCTGGCAGTAGCTCTTTGGCCTTATCAGAGTATTCGTCGGAATCCACGAAATCCTCTTTTTTTAAATATTTACTAGTCAGCTCGAGGAATTCTTTGAATTTTTCTTCAGAGGTGTCTATATCCTCAACAACCCTATTTTCGACCTGTGCTTCGATTAACTCTTTTCGAGTCAGATTGCTTTTTATAGCGCTTATCCCTTTGAAGATAGTTGCAAGGTCCCCCAATACTATCAATACCATGGCTACCCTCCAAGGTTATATTTTGTTTTCGTCTTATCTATTGTTTGTTTTTAGGTAATGATCTTTCTCTATCATCGTCTCTCACGACCCGTTTTTGAATAGTCACTGCGCTATTATCTCTTCTGTGGATCGTTCCCCTAACCTCTCCATTTGTTGTTTCCCAGTTCGGATCACTATCCTTGAGCCTTCTTTCCTGCGGTCTTGGCTTTCTTTCTATAATTTTTCTCTTTTTTTCTAGCCTTGTTGATCTTCTTCTGGTACTTCTCTATTTTTCCTCTAAATTTCTCGATCTTCTGCTCGTATTTTCCGATCTTCTTCTCATGTTTAGCAGCTTTCTTATCATGCTTCGATTTGTCCTTCATCTGTTCCGCCTTTTCTCTCCTGTCATCTCCTTTTCCCCTCTGCAGTTCTTTAGCCTTTTTTCCGGCTTTATTGGATTTCCTTTGTGTTTCATTCTGTTCTGCTTCGACTTTTTGGATCTTTTCCTCGTAGTTCTCTATTTTGTCCTTAAATTCACCGATCTTTTTCTCGTATTTACCGATCTTCTTTTCCTGTTTAGCGATTTTTTTGTCATATTTCGATTTATCCTTCATCTGTTTCGCTTTGTTCTTTCTATCCTTCCCTGTTTTCTTTTTAGACTTAGGAGACTTGTTAGAATCGCCTTTCTTCTTCACATTTTCAGACATCATAAACCCTCTAGTTCATTATACCTTGAACGATGTATAAATCTTTAACTCATAAATTCCCCACAAATCTTCAAAACTCGAAAGAGGATCAAGAGAGGAGTGGTTGGGGTTTTGGATAGGATTAAGAGATAATTAGAGGGAATATAATCTAAATGAAGATTATACAACGCTTTCTAAAGATTGAGAAAAGCAAAAAGATTTATTTTCCTTCGGTCCGATATATAATCATACTGTCATGTGGAGCACGTCCCTGCCGAGTGTGTTGAGGACGTTTGTCCCTCTAGAATTTGACCCGCTCTTTATGGCACAATCAATATAAGGGAAAAGCACGCTTTTTAAATACAGTAACATGCGCTTATGGGAAGAAGAGCGGGGGATCACATGTCTTTTGATAATAGCTGTGGCTATCACCATCTTGGAGCTCTATAGTACTGCGGTTTTGGCTCAGAGAGGGTTCACCGAAGGAAACCCGATCATGCGTCCCGTTCTCACTCGTCTAGGGTTGCCAGCCTTTCTTTTGTTCAATGCCGTCTTGTCCGTTGTGCTGCTCAGTTTCCTCGCCTGGGGTTCTCTCGAGCTGTTGAAGGATGACCGCGAGACCAAGGCCAAGGATCGAACGAGTGAGACTCTAGAGATGATGAAGTATATCCCGATAGGGACCTACTGTTTGATCAAAGGTTTCGCCGTCGTCCATAACCTACTACTCATGATGTCTTAGAACCTCCGATTTTCTCCTTGCCCGCTAAAAATATAAAATTTTGTAGCGGACCCCAAAGAATGTTACCTCATTCTCCTTGCCCGCTAAAAATATAAAATTTTGTAGCGGACCCTGAGGGATTTGAACCCTCAGCCTCGGCTCCGAAAGCCGAAAGGTTATCCAGACTACCCCAAGGGCCCGCAGTGAATGCTAATGAACGAGGAAGCCTTGGGGGCAGTTGGAACCTTTTGTTCCGACTTAACCCCAAGGGCCCTGAACGAGCGATAGAGAGTGAAGGACCTTAGGGGTGCGTTGGAACCTTTTGTTCCGACTTAACCCCAAGGGCCCACGGTGAACTTACGTGGAGTGGAAAAATGATGAACCCATTATTATCATTTGCCCCGCAGCACGGCGAAGAAGTACGATTTTCGATCCAGTTCAATGAAGAACGTTGATCAATAGGATGCCCAAGATTATGCCGGAAAGGATGCCTCCTATGGCGAAATGCCCGTCCATCCTCCGGTGCGCATCGGGTATCAACTCGTCGAAGACTATGTAGAGCATCGCACCGGCGGCGAATCCCAGTCCTAGGGAGAGTGCTAAGTTGGACACACCTCCCAAAGCTCCTCCAAGAAAAGCTCCGATACCCATTGGGATGCCGGCAAGAGTAGTGGTTATCAATATCTTGGTACCTTTGACCCTCCCGATACACATGGCGGCTCCGACCGCCATACCCTCGGGAAAGTTGTGGATCGCCACCAGCATCGCTAAAGTTAATCCCAGCTCGTAGCTGACTATGAATCCGGCGCCGATCGCAACCCCCTCAGGAAGATTATGCAGCCCTATGCCGACGCTCAGCAGAAGACCCGTTTTGATGGACTTCGCCCTCTCTTCGTCTCCGTCACAGTCGAAGGAAAAGTGCCTGTGGGGGAACTTGATATCGAGAAAACCTATAAGGATCACGCCTATGAGGATTCCTATCATCGCGGTAAGTAGAGAACCTTCCGCTATGGATTCCGGGATCAGCTCTACGAAAGTTATAGAGACCATCACTCCGCCTGAAAAACCGAGCAGTATACTCAACATCTTGTTTCCGATCTTTTTCAGTCCTACGACCGATAGACCTCCGGCAGTGGTGCCTACAACGCCGCTCAGCAGTCCGATCAGTGTGATGCTAACAAGATAATCCATCGTCTTGAGGTGTGTTTAGGAGTGCCTAAATGATAAATATTTCCCTCTTATCGCCGCTCGCTACTTCCATTACTTTAAATATCACATCTAGTCTTCGGTCACTTGTAGAGGAATAAATGTGAAGGTTAGAAGAAGATTATCTGCCGTGGTCATCGTGATACTCCTGCTCTCTTCAGCTTTGTTACTGAGCGGATGTACGAGCTCCGATCAAGAGGATGTTGTCGGCATCCCTAAAGGGGAAGAGGCGAGAGGTGATTTTTATAAGGAAGAAAATCGGGCCAATATCTCCGTACCTATCTTGAATACCTATGACGAACCTAAAGAGATAGTGATGAAATTTGTAGTGATAACCGCCGAGTATAACCGTTATTCAGAGTTAAAGAAGATAAGGTTGCCCGAAAAGTCCCAACAAGAGTACTATCAGGAGATACACGTACCAGAAAACGAGACAAATGAATTTATCGCCGAGATCATTGTAGCGGAGGACGAGGTCGGGATAGTCGAGGTCGAAGGGGAACAACTCGATGGTGAAGCTTTGGTGAACGCAACGATCGCGAATACCAATTTCGACTCGAAAGATGTGACCGTAAATTTCGAAGTGATCACGAAAGAAGGGAAGTCGTCGGAGAGAAAGCAGCTCACCCTACTAGAAAATTCGATGGACGAGTATTCTCAAAAAATATCGATAGACGGAACACCGGAAGAGTACAATGCCGAGATAATAGGGTGAAAAGATAGCCCCGGGCGGATTCGAACCGCCGTTGCCAGGTCCAGAACCTCACATGATTGACCTCTACACCACGGGGCTAGTGAACGTAGTGAGTTAGACTGAAGTGAGAACGTCTCTTCTTTCAGGGAATCAGATAGAGGACTAGTTTAAAAATGTTATCTTTCCTAGTTTTTATATATGGTTTTGATTTATGAGTAGAGTGATGGAAAACAAAGAGATGATATTCATAGCGATATTAGCTTCGATCGCTTCTCTATCGACATGGTATGTTTTAACGGTTTTTAACCCCGATAACGAGACACTGTATTCACCCTTTATAATACTGGTATTTCCACCTTTGTTCTGTTTGCTTATCCTTTTCATCAGGAACATCTTCCGTGCTTAGTCCGTCTCCATCATGTATAGGTAGTGATCTTCTTTTTCTTCCACTTTTTTGAAACCTTCTTCTTCCATCAGTTCCATGACGGCCTGGTTGTCTTTGGGGACTCGTCCTCTCACATCTTCCTCGGCGTTATCGATGGAATGTCTCAGGAGCATCCTTCCTATCCCCATCCTCTGGTGGTTCTGAAGTACACCGATATGATCTATCTGTAATCCGTCTCTGTCCACGCAGATTATCGCACCTATGGGTTTATCTTCCTTCCAAGCGATGGCGGAACAATCGTCCACCACGTCTTGGAACGATTTTTCTATGTCTTTTTGGATGTCCCAATGTTGGGCGGATTCTGGAAAGATGGACTCGAATAACTTGGTCAAGGTTTCCTGGCTCAGCGATTCAAGAGGTTCTAGTTCTATCTGCATCGTGCGGTATATGATAGATTGAGGTTAAAAACCTTTCCGGACCTCGACTATGTAAAATATTTGTATCACCCTTTCTATAGCCTCGCTGATGGAACTGTCCAAGTTTGACTATGACCTTGAAGACGATCGTATCGCACAAAGACCTATGCGTCCTAGAGACGAATCTAAACTTTTTTTTCTAGGTAGAGATGAAAAAAGGCACATGACTTTCAAGGATATATTGTCCTTCCTGCGTGAGGGAGATCTGCTGGTAAAGAACTCGTCCAAAGTCATCCCGGCCAAGGTCGAAGGTGAAAAAGATACGGGCGGGAAGATAGAGGTCCTTTTTCACCGTGAAATCGAGGAAGGCTGGAAATGTCTCATCAGCGGCAGTAATATAAAGGAGGGTAGGACCGTCCGTTTAGGGGGCGAGGAATTCGAGATCCTAGATGACCAGGAGGAAGGCTTTTTTGTCTTGGAGTGCGAAGACCCTTACCAGTTGATGAAAGAGCACGGCGAGATGCCGACGCCTCCTTACATCGAAGAGGAAATAGAGGAAGATCGAGAATACCAGACTATCTATGCCGAAGAAGAAGGCTCGGTCGCTGCACCGACCGCCGGATTTCATTTTTCGGAAGAATTACTGGAAAAAACGAAAGAAAAAGGAGTCGAGGTCCATGATATAACTCTTCACGTGGGACCGGGCACGTTCCTACCTGTCAACGAAGACGAGGTCGAAGAACACGAGATGCATGAAGAGTACTACGAGGTCAGTAAAAAAACCGCGGAGGCCGTCAACAGAGCCAATGAAGAAGGTCGGAGAGTGATCTGCGTGGGAACCACGACGGTCAGAGCGCTAGAGAGTGCCGCGCAGGATGAAGAGGTGTTACCAAAAAAAGGATGGACCGATCTTTTCATCTACCCCGGTTACGAGTTCCAGTCCGGTATGGATTTTCTGCTGACCAATTTTCACCTCCCAGAATCTACCCTGCTCATGCTGGTCAGTGCTTTTGCAGGAAGAGAAAGGATTTTAGAGGCATACGAAGAGGCGAAGGAGAGGGGATACAGGTTTTACAGCTTTGGAGATGCGATGCTGATAGAGGGAGAATGATGTTCGATTTCGAGGCTTTGAGTGAGGACGGTGAGGCGAGAGAAGCGTCGATGTCCGTTAACGACAAAGAAGTAAGGACTCCTCTGTTCATGCCCGTCGCCACCAAGGGCGCCGTTAAAACTCTCATAGGTGAAGATCTAGATCGATTGGGCGTTCAGGCTCTTATTTCCAACATGTATCATCTTTTACTCAAACCCGGCGTGGAGACCATCGAAGAAGCGGGAGGACTGCATCAGTTCATGAACTGGGACGGAATGGTATTTACGGACAGCGGCGGTTTCCAGATGATCCGCAGCGATTTCCAGCAGAAAGTTAATTCTGCAGGAGTCACTTTCACTTCTGCGCAGGACGACAAGACCTACGAGATCACGCCTGAAAGGTGCATCGAGATACAGGAACGAATGGGGTCTGACGTGGCGATGTGTCTGGATTACTGCCCTTCCTACCCGAGCGATAGAGGGGAACTGGAAAAATCGGTGATAAGGACGAAAAATTGGGCGAAGAGGTGTAGAGAAGAAGGAGACAACATATTCGGCATCTCTCAGGGCGGAACCGTCCCCGAGTTGAGAGAAGAGAGCTGTAAAGATATCGTGGATATCGGATTTGAAGGCAACGCTATCGGGGGGTTGTCGATAGGTGAGCCAACTGAAGTCATGTACGAAAACGTCGATTTGTCCACAAAGATCTTTCCCGAAGACAGACCGAGGTACTTCATGGGGCTCGGCTCTCCCGTTGATATACTAGAATGCGTAGAGAGAGGCGTGGACCTTTTCGACAGTGCCTATCCCACTAGGAACGCAAGGCATCGAACGATCTTCACGAGAGATGGAAACATAAGGATCGATAAAAGGAAGTTTGGAGAACAACATATCCCTCTAGACCCGAGATGTGACTGTCGAACCTGCAGAAATTACACGAGAGCTTATGTCCACCACTTGTGCAGGGCCGACGAATTGAGCTGGATGAGACTCGCCTCTATTCACAATATCAAATTTATGATGGACTTGATGGAAAGAGCAAGGAAGGCTATAAAGGAGGAACGATTCAAAGATTTCAAAGAAGATTTTATAGAAAGATACGGTAAAGAATGATTGCTAATCCATGAAAAAGCTTATACACCCGCTCAATTTCAATTAGATTCGATGTTAATCGAGTGGGTCGGTTTCTTCCTCGCGATCGCCATATTACTGATCGGCTCCAGGTATCATCTTGGGGCCGCGCTGATCAGTGGAGCGGTGGTCTTGGGGATCTTCACCCTCAGTCCCTATGACATAGCCTATAATTTTTACGCTACACTCACCGACCCCGCTACCATGATACTCATCTTCGCTCTCGCCCTGATCCCTATACTAGGCGGGATACTGCAGGAGAGCGGACTATTGGATCAACTTATCAACAATTTGAGGATCGGTAAGAAATTATTCCTAGGTTTTTCTCCTGCTCTACTGGGACTCCTACCTATTCCAGGAGGGGCCCTGTTTTCAGCACCGATGATAGATAAAGCGGGAAAGGACCTCGAAGGACACGAAAAGACCGCTATAAACGTGTGGTTCCGCCACATATTGTTCTTCGTCTTCCCTATTGCTCCCGCGTTACTTATCCCGGCGGATATCGCGAACCTGTCCGTTTACTCGGTCATCCCTCTAACGGCTCCGTTTTTGCTCCTGACATTAGTTCTTGGATATTTTTTCTTTATCAAAGATACTGAAGGGAAGATGACCTATAAAGAAGAATTTTCTTTAGAAAAATTATCAATACCTCTGGGGATAATTCTTTTGGCTCCGGCTTTGGATTTCATAATCAAACAGATCTTTGGCGTCTATAATATAGAGCCGGAATCCATCGCTACTCTGATAGCGATATCCACTAGTTTGATACTGCTTCTTTTCAAAATAGATTGGAAAAAGGAGATCGTGAAAGATGCCGTAGAGGAGATGAAGCCCTGGAATTTCGTCATAATGCTTTTCGGTATCTTCTTATTCATCAACATGTTCAATTCATCTGGAATAGACACCCTGGTTAAATCCCTTAATCTATCGGGTATCACCTTGGCTATCGGCGTCGGATTCTTACTGGGCTTGGCGACCGGGAGGATAAACGTTCCCGCCTCGGTCGTCATCCCGATCTATCTCGCCAGTTTGGGTCTAAGTGCGCTGTCACCACTAGTATTCGCATTGATCTGGACCTCTGTTTTCATGGGTTATGTTCTCACGCCGGTTCATCCCTGCGTGGGTATTTCTTTGGAATACTTCGATGCCGATATAAAGGAATTCCTTAAGATCATGGCTCCACCGGTTTTGATCTCCTTGGTCGTCACTACACTCGCCTACATCATATTCGTGTAAGATGACCAAACTAGCTTGACAAAGAATAGAAAACCGAAATTTCTAAAACCTACAAAATCTTAAGTAAGTCGATGAGCGAATTTGATATAGTCGAAGTCGAGAGGATCGAACGGGAAACGCCAACGACCAAGAGTTTTTTCTTTGATTGGGGAAAAGATTTTGAGCCCGGCCAATTCGTGATGATCTGGATCCCGGGTAAAGATGAGATCCCCATGGTCCCTTCAAAGGTAGAGAACAGCGACCGCATCACGGTAAAAAAGAGAGGGGATTCGACTACATTTTTACATGAAAAAATTGAGGAGGGCGACAAGCTGGGCATACGAGGTCCGTACGGTAACGGTTATTCACTCGATGAGGGAAAGATACTTGCAGTGATGGGTGGAAGTGGTGGAGCCTCTTTGATATCAGCTGTCATCAAAGCTTCTGAGGAAGGAAAAATAATCCACTCCTGCCTAGGAGCCCAGACAGAGGAAGAACTGTTATTCAGAGAGAAACTATCTGAATTGACTCGACTGCAGGTCGCTACAGACGACGGAACTGCTGGAAAAAAATGTTTTGTCACCGAACTGGCTGCAGAGGTGATGGAAGAGAAGAGTATCGATCTAGTTCTGACCTGTGGGCCCGAGGTTATGATGAAAAAGATAGTTGAGCTTTGCCTTGAAAAGGACATCGAGGTTCAAGCCTCCCTTGAGAGGTACATGAAATGCGGCATAGGTATATGTGATTCCTGCACTATCGACGGGAAACAGGTCTGCAGAGACGGTCCAGTCTTTGAAGGAGAAGAGCTGGAAAAGATGGACGAGTTCGGCAGGTTCGAGAGAGCTAAAGACGGAAGACTGAAAGAGATATGATGGGAAAAAATACTAACTTTTATTAACAGCCCCATTCTCCTCATCTCTGGAAGACATCTTACAGCGGGGGTACCCGAGTATGGCCAAAGGGGCAAGGCTTAGGACCTTGTGGCGTAGGCCTCCGAGGGTTCAAATCCCTTCCCCCGCA
>CAYWYD010000010.1:35802-61054 GCA_964462425.1 uncultured Thermoplasmata archaeon | reverse complement strand
TTTGAACCCGGGCTACAAGCTTGGGAAGCTTGGGTCCTAACCAGTCTAGACCACAACCGCACACAATAACGGCAGGGGGAGACCCCTTCGTTTCAAGTGGAACAGGATGACGAGCGAACCGGAGAGCTATATCGATTTATATCTATCTCTCAAATTATAATTCCGGAATTTACACCCGTCTTTCTATCTATCCATCTTTCTACCGATCTATATCGAACTCTTCCTCTTTCTCGATAACTTTATCTTCATACTGAGGACCTAGTTTCAACGCTAGCGTCTCTATCCTTGCTAGGTTCTTTCTGAATTTGCTCTTACTTTCTGTTTCATATAGCTCCTGAAATTCCTTCAAATTCTTGTATCTAAAGATGATCACTATCGAAAAAATGAACATCAATATAGCTCCAATAACTAAAAACCACCATTTCCATGCCCCGATCAATTCGTTCAGTTTAGTGAATAAGCCGGGAGAATACTCACTCAAGAACGTTCCAAAAAGACCCACTACGAACATGTAGGCAGCGATACCAATGACTAAGATAGATATCAGGAACTCATACCTCTTTATAGATGTTTTCAAACTCATATGTCTATAGGATTTTACAAACTCTACTTAAATCTTTTCTCTTAGTGACTATGTTCGTGGGAATGTAGATTTGAAAATGCTCTTTCCACCACTTCGCTCAATGAGGGATGTATATGCATGCCCCTATAGATAGGGATCATACTTTGGCTTTCGGTATACATAAGATTGATTATCTCTTGGATTAGCACGGAGGCTTGAGGTCCAACTATATGAGCACCTAAGATCCTGTGAGTTTGCTGCTCAACGATCACTTTGACGAAATAATCTTCGATATCCATAGCAGAGCCTTTTGCCGTATTCTTAAAAGGATAGTAGCCTATCAGAACGTCATGGTCTTTTCTTGCCTCTTTTTCTTTCATACCCACCGAAGCTACTTGCGGATAGGTGAACACTGCATGAGGGACCGCATGGTAATCCGCTTTCATAACTCCTTCACCAAATGCGTTTTCATTAACTATCTGTGCCTCGTAATTCGCAACGTGTTTGAACATATGTTTTCCAGTGGCGTCACCCAGTGCCCATATATTCTGCTTAGAAGTCTCTAAAGTTTCGTCGACCTTTATCCAACCTTTTTCATCGGTTGCGATACCGCTTTTTTCGGGTCTCAAGATGTCCGAATTCGATCTCCTTCCGGCAGCTAAAAGTATCTCTTCAGCTTTCCCTCTCTTTTTCTCCCCTTTTTTATTTTCCGCAGCGACCACTTTTTTTCCCGATTTTTCCTCCACTTTCTGCACCTCGAAACCCGTGCGTATATCCATATACCTTGAAAGTTTTTCCTCCAACACTTCGGAGATAGCTTCTTCCTCCGAGGGGACGAACTGTGGATTCCTGCCCACTATGGTCACGTCGGATCCCATCATCGCTAGGAAATACCCGTATTCCGCGGCGATATACCCTCCCCCGATGACAACCACGCTTTTTGGGAGTTCCTCTAAATCTAAAAGATCTCTACTTGTCAGATACCCTACTTCTTCAAGTCCATCTATAGGAGGTTTTGTCGGCCTAGAACCGGTTCCTAAGATGATCTTTTTTCCTTTGATTTTCTGCCCATTTACTTTAAGAACATAGTCGTCGACGAATCGAGCGTCATCTTGGAAAAAATCGATATCTTCACTCTTTTTGAGATTTTTTCCTATATTTTCACTTTCCGGTCGAACGTGCTCTCTCATCCTATCCATTATATCTTTGAAGTCGATCGAGTTTATCTCGGCATCTATTCCAAACCTCTCCACCTCCAAAATATGATTGACCACTTCCGCGGGATAGAGAAGCATCTTAGAAGGGATACATCCTCTGGTAAGACAGATACCCCCGGGTTCGTCGTTCTCGATCACCGCTACGTCGGCATCGGGATCGGAATTTAGAACTCGAGAAACGCTGCTCATCGCGGACCCTGTACCTATAGAGATCAGATCATAATCTTTCATATTTTGAGGCTCCCTTTGCAGTTCAATGTTCATCGGTTAAGTAAATGTTTTGGTTTTTAGTTATCTAAATTCAACCTAATAAAAAAGATAAAAATTTTTTAAGGAGTAAGTAGTTACCGATTCTATGAAAGAAACAGTCCTTCATTCCAAACATGTCGAGGCCGGAGCTAGAATGACCAACTTTGGAGGCATCGAGATGCCTCTTAAGTTTACCAGCATAAATGAAGAGCACGAAGCGGTTAGGGAAAGCGTAGGAGTGTTCGACGTTTCCCATATGGGTGAGATATTACTTGAAGGGGACGGAGCTATAGAGTTCATGAGTAAACACTGTACGATGAACATCGTGGAATCAGAGATAAATCAATTGAAGTATTCCCATCTGTTGAACGAAGAAGGGGGTATCTTGGACGACACCATAGTTGCTAGACTATCGGAAGATTCCTGTTATATCGTTCCGAACGCGGGGAACAATGAAAGGATCTATGATTGGTTGAAAGAGAACGGTGGAGAAGAATATCTTACCGATCTAACCGAGGAGACTGCGATGTTAGCTATTCAGGGCCCGGATACGGAAAGAACTCTGCAGGAATTGACGGACGAAGATCTCTCCGAGATTGACTTCTTCCGCGCGAAACAGTTACCTATAAACGATGATATCATGGAAAAATTCGATTCCGACTGGCCTCTCTCCGACACGCCGTTAGTTCAGAGGAGTGGATATACTGGGGAAGACGGTTTTGAAGTCGTACTTCCAAATGAAGCGGGAGTCGAATTATGGGAACAGCTCCAGGCCCTCGAAGAGCCGCCGACAAGATGTGGATTGGGAGCTAGAGACACGTTGAGGATTGAATTCGGGTTCCTTTTATCGGGCCAAGATTTCGACGAGTCGAGAACCACTATAGAAACGGGTTGGACCGAGGATGCGGTAGAATGGGATCACGACTTCGTAGGAAAAGAAAAATTGAAAGAGATGCAGGACAAGGATCACCAGTTGATGAAAGGTTTCGTCATGTGTGAAAAGGGGATCCCAAGGCACGGTTATGGTATATTCGACGGAGACGAGAAAATCGGAGAAGTTACGAGCGGAACCCGGTCACCGATGTTGAAGGAAGGGATAGCGTTAGGATATATCGATCCGGGTTATCAGGAAGAAGGTACAGAGGTCCAGATAGAGATCAGAGATGATAAAAGAGAGGCGGAAGTCAAGAACCCACCCTTTATCTAGGTAAAGTTTCCACTTGAAACAAAGGGGTGTCCCCCTTAGGAGGTAAAATCATGAGTAAACTAAAAGGGTTAGATGTATTTGAAGGAGTTTTAAAAGCACCTGGAGTAGCTGGTTATGAGGATTCTATACGGGAAAAAATAGAAGGTGTCCTCGCGGAGCACGTGGGTATAGATGATATAGAGAACGTCAAACAGGATAATATCGGAAATCTTATTTATGAAAACAAGACGGATAAGCCGGAGGTCGCTCTCGTCGCCCACATGGACGAGATAGGACTAGTTGTATCAAACGTCGAAGACAGCGGTTACCTCAGGATAAAGAAGATCGGAGGGATTCCCGATCCCCTGCTCCCGGGAAGGCACGTGACCGTCCATACCGAGGAAGGTCCCATCAACGGTGTGATAGGTCACAGGCCTCCTCATCTGAGAACGGAAGAAGACGAGGACGAACAGGTGACTCCTTGGACGAAGACGCACGTCGATGTAGGGGCTGAATCTGCAGAGGAAGTAAAGGAGATGGGCATCGACGTCCCGGATCCGATCACTTTCGAGAAAAATCTCAGAAGGTTGAGCGGTGAAAAGATCTCCGGGAGAGCGTTAGACGACAGGATCGGCTGTTATGCCCTGCTCCAAAGCTTGAAAGGTCTCAAGGACGAAGAGCTGGATGTAGATATGTCTTATATTTGGAGCGTTCAGGAAGAAATAGGTTTGAGAGGGGCGAAGGTCGTCGCCAATACCATGGATCCCGATTACGTAATCGCTCTCGACACCTACACCACGACGGACATGCCCGGCATCGAGGAATTTTACAAGCCGATAAAATTCGGTGAAGGCCCTGTTCTGCGTATGGTCGATACGAGAGCAATTTCCTCGCCGAGCTTCGTCGAGCATTTCAAGGAGGTGGCGGAAGAGAAAGATATACCTTACCAGTACGGAGTCACCGGTGGAACCACCGACGGGATGGCTCTTCAGGAATCCGGATGTATAGCGATCTCGATAGGAGTACCGGTCAGGTACTCTCATTCAACGGTTGAAACTGCCGATTGGAAGGACGTTTTGAACTTGATCGAACTCATCACCGAGGGCGTCAAAGAGCTACCGTGAGATCAGCTTCCCTTTTCTATCTCTAATCTTTCCCCGATCGATAGTTCTTCTATGTCTATCTCACCTTTAGGGATCTCGAGAACATACTTGGCGGGTTTATCCGGAGTAATACCGCCTTTAAAAGGAGAGATGTTCTTCTTTATATCTACGACCCTTTTCTCTTCATCCAAAAATACAGCATGAAAATCGAAGAATACGAAGAAGGAATGGATCGTTGTCTTTCTAGGCTCACCTATAAAAGGTATCAACAGAGCATAATCTACTTTCCTTCGGAACATCAGACCTCTTGCTTTTTCTAGGATGCTCTTCGCTACTTTTATGTTCAAGCCGCGGATATCGGTGAAAGACATCGAATTACTATCTAGCCTTTAATTTAAAACTCTGTGGTACCCGTAAATTTGAAATCCGGGATCTTCACCGCTGGGCAGGAAAAGTACGCCGGGAAGAAGCCCATGGAGAACAACTTCCTTTCTTCTCCTATCGCCTCTACTTTGTCCAAAGCTTCGATAAGGTTTTGGGTGAACCTCAGGTTTTTGACTGGACGTTTGATCTCGCCGTCCTCGATGAGCCAAGTCCCGTCTCTCGTCAGACCGGTCAGTATACCTTTGACAGGGTGCACCGGTCTGCAGTAATTGAACCGTGTTACCAGGATACCTTTTTCAGTCTCTTCGATCATCTCTTTCTGGGAGTAACTGCCGGTATCCATCAAAAGATTCATCGCCAACGGACTCGCGTCGCTCGGCATCGGTAGGGCATGGCCTGTAGATTCCTTTCCCTCTTCTCTTCCGGCGGTGTAAGAATCGTAGACCACTTCGTTAGCCACTCCGTCTTTTATGATCTCCACTTTTTCTTTTGGTACCCCTTCGTAATCAAAAGGATATCCTATCATATCGTGATCCTTGACGTCATCATAGATATTGATCCGCGAGTCCATTATCTGCTCGCCGAATTTACCCTTCATGAAGCTCCTTTCTTCCTGGACTTTCTTGGCGCTGAACCCCATCATATCGAGGTACATGAGGATGCTCTTGACCGCTAGTGGTTCGAGAACCACGTTGTATTCGCCGGGATCGATCTTTTGGGGGTCTAGATTGTTCAATCCTTTTTCTACCGCCGTTCTACCCACGTCTAGATGATCGATATCGCTCACGTCGGCAGAGCACATCTCGCCCCAGCCGAATCCCTGGTCGTTTTCCCAGTCTGCTATAGCGGTGGTGGTCAGATTTGCCGAAGTGAACCTGGAGAATTTTTCTATCCCCGATGTGTTGGCTATGAACTGTTTCTGGCTTTCAGTTTGGAAAGCTCCATAAACTCTATCTATACCCTCATCCTTCGCCATATCGATTATCTCCTTCACTTTTTGGGCTCTCTCGTCCGGGGTGAAATCCTGCGTTCCCTGAACGAAATCTTCTCCGATATCTCTTCCTTTCTTCGGTTCCGGCAGGCCTTGGAAGTCAGGGTCTTCACGCTGATTTCTTGCGATCTGTTCCGCTCTCGATAGACAATTTTTTACCGAACTTTCTTCCAAAGAACTCGTTGAAGCCGATCCGACTTTCTTTCCAAAAATGGCTCTTATCGAGAGACCTACAGATTTTTGACCGATATTCTGGTGGATGCGGGAATTCGCATATCTGGTCAGCGCGGTATCGTTGAGTTGTATCCTGACCTCTATCTCGTCGGCTTTAGCTTCATCAAAGATATCTTCCGCCACTTCCTCGTACTCTTCTTTATTTCCTACCATTCTCCCACCCCCACCTTGATGTCGCTGAATCGAGATGGCGCGCATCCGTGTCCCACCTGCATGGTCTGTGGAGGCTCGCCTTTACCGCAGTTCGGAACACCGTGCAGTTTCCATTCGTCTTCGCTCGCTATGGCGTTGCAGTTGTTCCAGAACTCGTGGGTGATCCCCGTGTAGGTTGGATTCTTAATCAGCTTTTTTACCTCGCCGTCTTCAACGAGGTATCCGGCTTCTGTTCCGAATTGGAAGTTGAGTCTCTTGTCGTCTATACTCCAGCTTTTTATACCGTCGAATATGATCCCTTTATCCGTCTCCTCTACGATCTCGTCTTTACTCCAATCCCCGGGTTCCAAGTTGATGTTGGTCATCCTGACTATCGGCAGGTTCTGCCATCCGTCGGCTCTCATGTTTCCGCTGACTTCGACTCCCACCTCGGCGGCTCCCTCACGGGAAGCCTGATAACCTACGAACATACCGTCTCTGACCAAGTCGACCTTTTTTGCCTTCACTCCCTCGTCGTCGTAACCGAAGGTTCCGAGTCCGCCTTCTGCGGTCGCATCGGACACGATGTTGACGATATCCGACCCGTACTTGAGTTCTCCCAGTTTACCCGGAGTCATGAAACTGGTGCCCGCGTAACTCGCCTCTGTTCCAAGGGCTCGATCCAACTCGGTGGGATGACCGCAGCTTTCGTGCACTTGGAGTGCCAGCTGGTTCGTGTTCAAGATTATATCCATCTCTCCCGAGGGACACTGTTCTGCGTCCAAAAGATCGAGACCTTCCTGGGCGGTCTTTTCGGCGTTCTCAAGTAAATCTAAACCTTCAAAGAACTCGTATCCTCTAGAGTTGAAGTCTCCACCGAAGGAATTAGGATAACTTCTTTTTTGAGTGTCTTCGCCGTCGGAGACGTTCACGTTGAGTCCACCTCCCGTTTTGATCAGTTCCTGTTCTATTCTAGCACCTTCCGTACTCGCGAACTCTTTTTCCGTTCTCCAGGCATGGAAACCACATTTCCGTACTTTGATCTTATCGTCTATATCCATCCTTTCGTCGACGTCCATAAGAAGATCCAATTTTTCTTCGAGTTCCACCTTGAAAGGATCCTTTTCGTAGGGAGTGGTATAACTGTCTTCGTGTATCTCTATATCCGCGATCTCGATCTCGTCGGAAGCTTTAGAAGACGCCCTAGCTATTTTCTTGGCTCTTTTTATAGTCTCTTCCACACCTTCTTTGCTCATCTCGGCGGAAGAGGCGAATCCCCAGCCGCCGTTTATGATCCTTATCCCGTAACCTTTGCTTTCACTGCTTTTTATACCTTCCACTGTGCCGTTTTTTACATTTATCACTTCGTTGTTCATCTCACAGAGACGGAAATCACCATACTGGATGTTTTCTTCTTCTAACTTTCTTATCCCAAATTCTACAAGGCCCCTCATGTTTGTACCGGCATACAAATGACTTAAAGGTATAAAAAAGTTACCTCGGAATTGCAAAAAAATGATGGAAAATATTTTAAAGCTCTCCTCTACTTTGTTTTCAGGTGAAAAAATGAAGAAAGAAAAGTTAGACGAATTCAGCTTCAAGGAATTGATGGCCTATTCGATAGAAGCGGAGAAACAGGCGGAAAAATTTTATTCCGATTTTTCTGAAGCGGCCATCGGGGCCTTAGTAAAAGAAAGGTTCAAAGGTTTGGTGAGGGATGAAGAAGTTCATAGAAAAGAACTTTTGAAGAGATACGAGAAGAAGTTCGACACTAGAGATTATGAAGTCCCTGAATCTGACAAACTTCCTCCGCACGAGACTTCATATGACTTTACGAGCGCTAAAAATGCGATCGATTCACTGGAGAAAGGAATAGAGAACGAGGAAAACGCTAGGAAGCTCTATACCTATATGTCTAAGCGATTCGACGATCACGCCTCTTTTTTCCGATATCTTGCTCTGATGGAAAAAGGTCATTACGAGTCACTTTCGGAAGAGCTGGCACTGATGAGAGGCGAGATCCAGGAAGGCGATAAAAACGAGAAAGAGGCGGTAGAAAGCTTTTGGAAAGGTATGGGCAGCGAGCAGGACTCCGCGTTCGGAGACCGAGAACAGATGAGATAAAACCCCTTCTCAACCCACCTCCAACCCTTTTATAATTAATTTTCCTCTTTTTCCATCCCAGACTTTTTCCGCTGTAGTGGGTTTAAATCTTTCATCATAGTTCGGGCCCTTAAGAACTAGACTTTCGTATTCGCCACCCTCTCCAGAGATATTGATCCGGTACTTTTCTTTCAGATCTTTAAGTTCTTTCAAAGTCTCTTTATCCAGAGTCCTTCCCAACCACGTTTCATCTAGCCCCTGTGCCGCTACACTGACTATGATGACTTCGAAGTCGTTATCCAAAAGTTCATCGATCAGATCGGATTGGGACATATTCCACAGAGGCGCATAGACATCGAGGGATAGCTGTTTAGCCAGATTTTCTATCCTGCTCAGCTGATAGTTCGAGGCTACCGCTCCAGTGATGAGACCGGATATATCTAGATCTTTAAGACCTTTTTTAAGGTCCTTGAGTTCTTCTTCTTTTTTCCCCTCAGTTTCGATCTCTACCGATTCTATTCCTATCGACTCGGCTAGCTCGGGAACTAGATGCAGGTTCGGCTTGTGAAACATGTAGGAATCGTCCCTTCGCGGAAAGGCGGTAACCAGATATTCTACATCAAGGCCCAATCGTTGTGCCTTCCAGAGCGCTAGACAGGAATCCTTCCCGCCGGAGAACAGAGCTGCGTATCCCATGTCCCCTAAAATCATCCCTGTTCGGAGATTATCTTCTGATATTTCGGATGCTTTCTTTTATCCAGCTTTTTCTCTTTGTCCGAGAAGACCTTACCTCTTAGACTTTCGAGTCCTTCATCTAGGGCCTTCATCACATTCCAGTCGAATTTCTTTGCATAGTACATCCCGTGGTCGGTGGAGAGGCGCAGTCTCACGCTGTACTTTGACTGATCCCCACCTTTCTGGTGCGTCACCACGTGGACGTTCAACACTAGTGGCTTCAAAACTCGGTTCATCTTCTTAAGGTAGCTTTGAATCAGATCATACATCTGGTCGTAGATACCGGGGCTCTCTTTAAGACCGGTGATCTGAACATAGACTTGATCCGCTTCACGGAAACTGGTTATCATCTCTATAAGGTCGAATTGGGTGAGGATCCCTTTGATGTCGTCGCCCTCGGTAGCGACGAGGGTGGAAATCTCGTGTTCGTTCATCTTGTCCGCGGCATCTTGTATCTTTGAGTTGCTCGTCGTGGTGATAGGAGGTTCGGACATTATGCTCCCGATATCTATCTTTTGATAGGGTGAATCCTTTTCCCCGGTTCTAACACCTTTTTCTTGTCTATGCTCCGGTCGAGCTACATTCTCTAGAATATCCTGGATACCTATCATACCGCTCAGGTTGTTATGTTTATCTACCACGGGGAGAACCCTAACATCGTAATTTTTCATCATAGACCTGGCTTTTCCGATGTTTTCGCCCACTTGGATCGTAGCGGGGTTAGGGGTCATGAAATCCTTGACCTCGGTCTTTTTGAGCTCATCGATAGTTGGGATAACTTCACATATATCTTTTCTGCTGATGAACCCCTCGTAAGACCCCTCCTCGGAAGTGACCGGTACCCCTCGATGACCAGACGCGAGAAGCATCTCGCTGACGTCTACCATAGAGTCGTCCAGGTTTACTTCGGGCGGTTGACTCATCACGTGCCTGAGCCTGGTAGAAAAGGATAGATTCCTCTTGTCTATAAACGTATTATCGCTTATGATGCCCACGACTTCGTCGTTCTCTATGATAGGTACTTCTTCAAGGTCGTGTTTTCTCATCAAACCGATAGCGTCAGAAACTCTTTTGTCGGGAGAGGAGTGTGGTAACTTCTCACCCATTATGTCTTTCGCCTTTAGATCTTTTATTTTGACCATGTTTTCCCTCTGTCGTTCCGTTTATCTGTGTATAAGTATCAAGGTTTAAGACTTTTCCCCCTGAACTTCTTCGAATTTCATCTAAACGATAAACAAAATAATTTAATAGTTTGTCTTCAATCCGGCTACCGGAAGGTGCCTGTATGAAAGAAGAAGCAGATTATATATACGAAGAAGCGAAAAAACACACGGAATGGTTTTCTAAATCTCTCCCGATGATAGCGTCGGAGAACATAATAAGCCCGATGGCGAAGGACTTGATGCTTTCAGAGCTTCAAGACAAGTATGCCGAGGGTCCACCCGGTGAGAGATATTATGAAGGCAACGTTCACGTGGATAATATAGAACTCAAGGTTCAAGAGCTCGCTAAAGATCTCTTCGGAGTCGACTATACCGACGTGAGGCCCATCTCGGGCACGAACGCCAACCAGGCCGTGCTGATGGCCCTCGGAGGTCCGGACAAGAGTATCACCGCCGTAGACGTCTCCTCGGGAGCGCACATAAGCAGCGCGGAATTCGGTTCCGTCGGCTTCAGAGGGATGAAACCGAAGACTTATCCCTTCGATATAGATGAGATGAATATAGACCTCGAAGGTACAAAGAGGCTTCTTAGAGAAGAAGAACCGGATATCGCTCTCTTCGGTAGATCCGTATTCATGTTCCCCCCTCCGCTTGAGGAATTAGAGGACGTTTTTGAGGAAGTGGGCTGTAATGTATGGTACGATGCTGCCCACGTTCTAGGTCTTATAGGAGCTGGGAAATTCCAACAGCCGATGGAAAACGGCGTTGACGTGATGACCGGCAGTACCCATAAGACCTTACCAGGTCCTCAGCGAGGTATAATTCTCTCAAATCCAAAAGACGAACAGATGGAAGAGAGTCTCTTCTACGGAATGTTCCCAGGTGTTGTTTCGAACCATCACCTCCACACCATGGCAGCTCTAGGTGTTGCACTCGCTGAACACCAGAAGTTCGGTGAGGAGTACGCAGATCAGATAATAGAGAACGCACAAGCTCTAGGCCAGGCTCTGCACGAAAGAGGTATCGAAGTTCTGTGCGAGCACAAAGGATTCACGAGATCCCACACGCTCGCGATAGATGTCCAGGATCAGGGCGGCGGCGAAACTTTAGTAGAAGCTATGGAAGATGCCAACATGATAGCGAACAAGAATCTGATGCCCTGGGACGACGTGGACAGCGCCAATGAGCCCAGCGGAATAAGACTGGGTGCACAGGCACTGACCCGGTTAGGTATGAAAGAAAGTCACATGGACGAGGTCGCGGAATTCATCAAAAGGATCGTGGTCGACGACGAAGATCCGAAAAAAGTGAAAAGAGATGTCATGGACTTCAGGAATGATTTCCAGGAGATCCACTACTGCTTCCACGACGGGTTCCCGGCCCACAAACATCACAGTATACTGGACCAAGGTTGAAAAGAGAAAAAGGAAAAACTTTTCTTTCTTTTATTTTCAATCTATCTCTTCTTCATATTCTTCCGCGCTCATCAGAGCGTCAACCTCGGATTTATCACTGAATTCTATCACTGCGATCCATCCATCTCCGAAAGGTTTCTCGTTCAATAATCCCGGTTCGGATTCTATCTCTCGGTTGACTTTACTTATAGTTCCTGAGACCGGGGCATAGAGGTCTGAAACGGCTTTGACGGATTCGATGACTCCCAACATATCACCTTTTTCCACTTCTTCTCCTTCTTCAGGAAGTTCGACGTAAACGATATCGCCGAGTTCGTCCTGGGCGTAATCGGTGATCCCGTATTTTATCTCTCCGTCGGTGACTTTACCCCATTCGTGCTCTTCGCTATAGACCAAATCGTCTGGTACCTCAGTCATATCTGATCACATCCTTATTGAATAAAGCAGGGTTATTTAATATAATCGGAGGATGTGTAATCATTCTATCAGGGGCTATCTGTTATCGTAAACGATCTTTCCCCCTACAACGGTCATAACGACCTCGATGTCCTTTATGTTATCGGAGTCGAGAGGATTCTCTGAGAGAACGACGAAGTCGGCCAATTTCCCTTCTTCGATGGTTCCAAATCTTCCTTCATCTCTTGACGCGTAAGCTCCGTTCGAAGTGTAACCCTGCAGCGCTCTGTAGCGAGAGATCCTTTGTTCTAATACGGGATGATTGATGGCGGAATGTATCCCAAAGAGCGGAGACATAGGTGTATTATCCGATCCAAATGCGATATCGATCAGAGCTCTCTGGATATCCCAATAAGGATTGCACTTCTGTAATCTCTCTTCACCTAATCTATTTAGATTCATGCCGCTGGGATGTGACCACTTAAGGGCAAAATTCGGCTGAACCGATAAAATGATATCCATATTTCTTATCCGTCTTATATGTTCCTCCCAAAGCATCTCCGCGTGCTCGATGCGGTGCCTCAGTTCACTACATTTTTCAGAAGCGTTCTCTAAGGCGTCTAAAACGGTGTCGATAGCTCTATCGCCGATAGCATGGGTGATGAGCTGGAAGTCCCGATCTTCAGCATCCTGGATCACTTCTTGCATCTTTTCTTGGCTGAGGAGCAGTAAACCTTTGTTTCCTGGGTCGTCCTCATAATCCTCGTTTAAAGCCGCAGTTCTCCCTCCGATCGAACCGTCGGCGAACATCTTCAGGCCCTTGAGAGAAAGAAACCGGCTCCGATCCTTTGGCTCCAATCCTTCCGACTCATCGAAATGGAGATAGCAGTTAACCCTCAAGTCTAAATCTTCCTTTTCGTCTAGTTCTTTATATGCTTCCCAGTCGTTCCTATCTACTATGTCATGAATACAGGTGATCCCCTTAGAGTGTGCTGTCTTTATTCCTCTCTTGATAGCCTCTATCTTTTCGGATCTACTGATCTCAACAATATCATCTAAGTTCCAAACCACTTCTTCTCTCAACAACCCGGTCTCTCTATCTACTCTTTCCCACTCTTCACCTATCTTTTCTAGGGCGAGAGAATTAGCTACGGCTATATGATCGCAGGTTCTTTTTATGATTATAGGATGGGTTTCACTGACTTCATCTAGATCATCTTTTGTCGGATATTCTGTTTTTTTCCAGAGCGATTCGTCAAAACCGAATCCTATCACCCATACCCCCTCTTTTGTCTTTTCTACTTCCTTTTCTAGATAATATTTTGCCTCGTCTAGACTTTTTTCCTCGGAAAGATCGACTCTTTGATGGTTTAACCCCATCTCAACTATGTGGCTGTGCGAATCTACGAATCCGGGCAGTACAAAATTTCCGTTCAGATCGATCTTCTCGTCACTCTCACCCATTATCACGTCAAAATCATCGATATTCCAAATCTTCCTATCCTCGACTATGAAGCCGTGGTACGTTTCAGACCTTTTTTTTACTGGGATGACATTACAATTGATAAAACCCTTTTTAGCGATGATAAAACCTCCTATAAAGAAATCATAATGATTTCTGGATGTCCTTGATAGGTTGCTTAGTCAACTCTATACCTTCTTTGATGTCGGTGCCTTCTTTAATCCGGGTGACCAATATGGCTGATGGACCTCCATCCTGGATCAGAATTCTAGAATCGTCCAGATCGACCAACACGTAGTTCAGATGGTCCTCTAACTCAGAAGTTGCCGTTTCAGCAGAACCTAAAAGGATGGCAGACATAGCAACATAGGTCTCCCTGTGTGCCTTTTTCGGCACATCCCCAGCAATGTGTGTACCACTGCGTGAGACCAAGGTGACCTCGATTACCTTTGGATTTTCTTTTATATCCTCTAATATCCTCTCTACCGAATTCGCTGGAGACATTTTGACCACTGCTTTTGAACAATAAGCACAGAAAGAGATTGCCTTACACGATTATAAAGATTTTCCTTCGAAACCATTAATTGTAGAAATGATTCGTATGAAAAAATTATTAAAGTAGTGCTCTGTAAAACACAAACGATGCCAATAAAAAAATTTGAATTGAAGGCCATAGATGCCGAGAGATACAGCGGAAAAGACGAGAATAAAGGAAATGTCCGGATCGACCATAACAGCTCGGTCACAAAGATCGAAAAAATCGATAATAAGACCAATCATGTTGAATTCAGATTTACCGCAAATTACACGGGCATGGGGATGATCAAGATCGAGGGCGCACTGAAGTTCCTAGGTGAGTATCCCAATCTTGCTACAAAATGGAGAAATGAAAACACGATGCCCAACGAAGTGGCAGAGGAGATACATTCTACCGTCATCAAGAATTGTATACCTCAAGCTGTAGTCATCGCGAGAGATCTGAAGCTCCCCCCGCCTATACCACTACCAAAGGTTAATGTGGCCGACGATAAAAACGAAACCAAACCTTCGAAAGGGGGTATGGAAGTAGCCTGAGATCATGACCTATCGTGAGGGGATTCTGGTATCGGAAAATACCGTCGTGAATGCGGCGGCTATCGGTGCTGAAATAGATCATCCTGTTATAGAGTTTGAGGTCTATATTCCCTCGGATACTGCTAGGAATCTTGATAAAGGTGTGCGATTCACGTACTCTCTGACAAAAGATCCATCTCTTTTTTTTAAGGCGGCTTTAACCGGCCATGATGATCCTCGCTCGGCCGAGCTCGATAAAAGCCAGTTGATCACCGAGGGTGATTTCATCTACCCGAAAGAAGTAACTAAGGTCTATTTTTGTGAAGTTGAAGAGGTGTCTAAAAAAACGATCCAGGATGAATACGGAACCTCCGAGCTAAAAGAGATAAAAGGGAACATATCGGAAAAAATGGGAGGAAAGAAAGACCTACTCGACAGGGAAAATTCATTAATCGACGCCATGGTCTATGCGAGCAGGATGTACGTCGCGGATGAGAGGCAGAAAAAGCAGATCTATAAAAAAGTCAAGTCCGTCCTGAAGGATACCGAATCTCCGCTAAAGAAGAAGATAATCGGTTTTGTGGAGGCTCACCTAGATGAAATTTGATCTCCACATCCATTCAAGTTACTCAGGAGACTCTGAATCAACCCCGGAAGATATACTAAATACTGCAAAAAAGAGAGATCTCGATGGGCTAGCGATTCTAGATCATAACACCCTCGAAGGGAACCGAAAGACATCGCAATTATCCTCGGATCTGATAGTGGTTCCCGGAATAGAAGTGAGTACGCCGGAGGGACACGTTATCGCTCTAGGATTACAGGAAGAGATCGGAAGACAGCCTTCTATATCTGAAGCTATAGATACCGTAAACGAACACGGTGCTCTTGCCGTAGCGGCGCATCCCTACAGGTTCGCGTCCGGCATCGGCGAGGAGAACGTTTTAAAACACGATTGGGACGGCATAGAAGGAATGAACGGTCGAGGATGGGCTAGGAGGAACAGGCAGGCTCAAGCCTTGGCTGACCGCCTCGACCTCCCTATAACCGGCGGGAGCGACAGCCATAGGCTGAAAACGGTCGGAAAAGCTTATACTCTCTTGGAGGATGCAGCGACCTGGGAGGACGTGATCCAAAAGATCGAGAAAGGCGAAACCGATGTAGGAGGGCAAAGCAGGACCTTTGTTCAGACCTTTTTCTACGTTAAAAGGACTCTCAGCCGATGGGCTCTCAGAGGCTTTGAAAGGATTTGATCTCTCACTTCATTTTTAGATGATAAATGAGGTCTGTTGTACTTACGAAAAGCGCACCTACAGCCGCCGGTACTATCCACGCCCAGAGATCCGGACCCGCACTCAAACCTTTCATCACCGGGATCCTAAGCGCCCCCAAGATCAGACCGAACAGGAAAACTAGAGTCATCGCTTTATGTTTTTTGAATAAGATCTCTACACCTTTCGCGAAGCTGAATAGACCGATAACGGCACCGCTCATAAATATTAATATATCGAAGATGTGGAAGTTGTTCAGCGCATTAATCATGTATTCGTACTGTTGAAGGAATACCAGTATGAAGGAACCAGAGATCCCGGGGAGGATCATCGAGACTATGGAAACGGCGCCGGAGAAAAATATCACTATCGGAGAATGGTTCGCTTTTAAAGGCGAAAGACCGGCTATAAAGAAAGCGGAAAAAAATCCCGTAGCTCCCGACAGGACTATCTTCCAATCCAATCTATCTATACGGTGGTAGAGCGTCTCGGCGGAAGCTAAGATCAGTCCGAAAAAAAATGAAAAGGTCATAGCGGTATAATCCTCGAGGAACATCTCGATGAATCTAGCTAAAACTAAGGTAGATGCCGCAACACCAGCTATAAGAGGTAGTAAGAAGGCGTAATCTATTTCTTTCAATTTTTCAATAAATCCACTCCGGTCCCCTTTTATCAAAGAAGGTGCTTCTTTCAGCGGTATAGAATTTATCACATGGATCAATTTTTCGTAGATCCCCATCAGTAGGGCCATGGTTCCTCCCGAGACTCCGGGGATTATGTTAGCCAGCCCCATTATTATTCCGTTGAGGAAACGCAGTAGGTACTCCTTCGCCTTCATTATGGTCTTGGAGTAGAAATCCGTGAGTTGTTATATTTTTTGTTTATGAACGACTCAGGTTATAGAGATCAGTAAAGGAAGTATGATGAATAGTCCCAGCCAGGTGAAAACGTTGGAGAATATCCCTACCATTATGGGTCTGATGAGATTGTTGGAAAGCAATTCGTTCAGGGAGTCTGACGCCATCAAATCCTGTATATCCCGTACCTTTGGTTTCCTGACTCTAGCTTCCACGTATCCGGCGATCCATCCGGGTCCGATCAACGTTAAAGACATGAACGGAGCTAGGAAGAAAGAGGTCAAGATCGAAAATATATGCCCTCTACCTATCAGAGCACCGATAGAGGCCATCCCGCCTACGGCCAAAAACCAGTACAGCCAGGCCCGCCAGATATTTAGTGCGTCGGAAAAGAAGAAAAGGTAAACCGCTAAACTTATGAAGAAGATAGGTGAGGCGAAGCGAAGTATTTTCCGAGAGATTTTTTTGCCCACGAACTCTAGATGTTCGTATCCAGATACATCGCCTTCCCTTTTTTCTTCTCTCCGTAGATCATCGAGCCGTTCTGTGACTTCCTCGATTTTACTCCTAGGTATGATGGTCAAAATCTTATCTTTTTTCGAGAGGCGGAATATCTTTTTAGACATGTATTCTAGCCTTTCTTCTCTTGCCTTCCTTGCGATCCTAGGAGCGAATTTACTTAATGTCCTGAGTACACCCTCTACGATGTCGTCATGTTTCTCTACCTCGTCGACCGTCTGAGATCTTTTCTCTTCGGAGAAGGACAGCATGGCGGACTTGAAATACCACGCGACCTTGAATTTTTCAATAGGTGACATACTTCTGATAGCTCTCTGAAGTGTGAGAGTCACGTCTCTATCGATGAACTCTACGTCGAGTTCCAAAAAGTCAGCTACGTCGACGAGTTCGGCGATGTGACTCTCGGGTTCTATCTTTTTGAATTTTATCAGATTCTCCCTTAGCGCGTCGATGAAGAGCTGATATAACAATCTGCCCGATTCTCCTTTTTTGTAAGAATGTAATAAAGGCTTTTCAAGCCACTCTTTTTTTTCCTCCATGGTCTCGAATCGTTTTTCACAGAGCGCTAGAGCGACGCTGCTGGGATCGTATCGTCTTATCAGTTCGGCTAATTCGGGTTTCAGGTTCTCTCCGCCGAGATAATCTACACCCACGAGGATGATGTTGTCGCTGTACTCCGTAATCTCCATGATTCTCCTTCTATCAGATTAAATATTACTAAAACTTTTTTATATCGAGGGATTATAGCTCAGTAGATGTTGTTTCACCTCGTCAAATGGACCATTTTACTAGCGCTCGGCGTCCTCCTACTGGTGAAAGGCGCCGATTATCTGGTGGACGGCGGAGGGAAAACAGCGGCATATCTCGGAGTGCCTGCAATAGTCGTAGGTCTGACCTTAGTTTCTTTTGGCACCTCCTTACCTGAACTCGCCTCCAGCCTGAACGCTCTATCCAAAGGAGAAGAAGGCATCTCGGTGGGAAACGTTATCGGTTCAAACATAGCTAATGTACTGCTGGTCCTGGGCATCAGCTCTCTCATCAAACCCATCTCGGTCGATCGAAAGCTGGTAAAGAGAGAACTCCCGATAATGTTCGGGGCCATGATACTCCTAGCGATATTCGCCTCGACTCTCTATTCCGGCAATTATGCCATCGAGAGATGGGAAGGTGTTATTTTACTTATTGCGTTTGTGAGCTATATCGGCTTCTTCCTTTGGATAGCTTTAAAGGAGAATTATAAAGAACTTCCGGACGAGATGATACAGGAGGAGAGAAAGAAATTTGCGAAGGCGAAGGAAGAATTTGTCTGGCCTGTCAACCTCCTGAAGGTAATAGGCGGGATAGTCTGCATCGGCATAGGCTCGGAACTGATGATCACCTCTGCCATCTTTTATATGGACATATTCAACTTACTGGCCGGGGTGGTCGGTCTAACGATCATCGCACTTGCGACCTCTCTCCCCGAGCTGGCGGCATCGAGTGTAGCTGCATTTAAAGGAGAGGCCGACATCTCCCTCGGGAACGTTATCGGCTCTAACACTTTCAATATATTGATGGTAATCGGGATCTGCGCTACGGTGACTCCTCTCACCTTTTCGGCCGACATATATCCCAGTTTTTTGATAATGATCTTGGTGAGCCTCTTCTTGACGTATATAATCTATACGGGGAAAAAGATCACACGGTTGGAGGGAGCGATCATGTTAGGCGCTTATATTGTCTACATATACTACATGATAATGCTTTGAATCCCGAAATGACAGATCAATATCCAAAATCGAATTTTTCTCGATTTCTAACGATCAACATCAAAGCGAGGAAAGAGAGGGCTAAGCATAGGAATAGATACAGTAAAGAGAGCGAGTTGCGGAAGAAAATAAAATCGTTAGAAATGTTTAGACCCCCCCAAAGGACGGAACTTAAGATCGCGAAGATGGAGCCTACCAAGGATATAACGAAGGACTTTCTTTTATATGCGTTTACCGCACCTATAACCACGAACAAGCTGAATATCATCCCTCCTAGACCCACACCCTGAGAGGGTGCAGAAAAACTCTCTGTGAAGAACACTGATAGTATACCGATCGTAAATAGAAATAGAGTTGAAAAAAGGAGAAGACCCCCAATCTTTAAATGAAGTTCATTTCCCTTTGAGAATTTTACGGGAAAATAAAGTCCACTGTATAGTTCCCATTGATATTTTGCCTCTTTGATTCTATAAGGATCCCAGATATCTTTGTAATGCAGATTGCAGTGGGGGCAGGTTGCCTCTACTTTTTCACTAACTTTTTTATCCTCGGTTACATAGAACTGCGCCCTGCAGCGTGGACAGTGAGTTAGCAGGTATCTCATTATCCTCTTAACGGAAGGAAACCTTAAGAGTTTTTTGATACCGCTCAAGGAGAAAACATATTTATCACGAGATTTGATTATGGATTGCATTGTCATCAAATATCGATCTACCGGAAGGATTAAAAGCCCAGGAGATAGAAGGCCGAGGCAGTCTCCAACCACTCCTTGAAAAGTTGAAAAAATATTCTTTTCAGGGTTATCTCAAACTCAAAATAGAGGATGATTATGAAGGTTTTATCATCCTGAAGGACGGCATACCTCAAAATGCGGTTTTACACATCCTGCCGAGAAATGAGGTTAAAAAGGGCCTGATCGCTCTCCAGCAGATACAGATGTTAGATACCCATGATGACCTTCACATCTCTGTTCATACGGATCTCGATATAGAAAAGCTTATAGAGGAGGCTGAAGGAGAATTGCCTTCTCGAAGTAAGAGTGTAGGGTCTGACCAGGTATCAGCAGAAGAAGGGAAAAAAGCTCTTTTAGAGTTGATCAAGCAATCTGACCAGGTCATAGAAGAAGGCGACGTGTCTAAAGATATCGACGAGAGATTCCCTGAACGCTATTCTTTCAAGAACTTTATCGTTGGGCCTAACAACCGCTTCGCTTATGCTGCGGCACTTTCGGTAGCGGAAAATCCTGGGTCTAGTTACAATCCTCTATTCATAGCTAGTAAAACTGGGTTAGGGAAGACCCATCTTTTGAAAGCTATCGGTCGATCTCATCTCATCAAATATGATGATAGGAAAGTGAAGTACATAGTTACCTCTCAACTTTTGACTGAAATAGATGAGCATAAGGAAAAAAATAAGATATCTGAGTTAAGGGAGAAGTATACTTCCCTTGACACTCTTTTATTGGATGATATTCAGTCTTTAGCAGATAAAGAATATCTGCATAAAGAGTTGTTTTATATCTTTTCGGAATTGCAAGAGAAGGGGAGTCAGATAGTGTTGTCATCGGACAGATCCCCTGACGAGATACCCGAGATCGAGGAAAAACTCACCTCTCGATTCAAATCAGGTCTCGTCGTGGACATCCTCTCACCGAATTACGAGACTAGAAAGAAAATAATAGAAGCTCAAGCGGAGAGGCAGGATCAAGACATCCCTGATGAAGTGATAGATTATTTAGCCAAGGCGACTAAAAAGAACGTACGTTTCATAGAAGGCGCCCTGAATCGAGTAACAGCTTACTCCTCTTTATTAGACGAACCGATCACTTTAGAAACCATTAACGAGGTACTTAAAAGATACATCGATAAAGAGAGCGGCTCTGACGAGCTAAAGCCTAAATTTATGCCGGGAAGAAGCTATATATTAGAAGAACAGACCGGTTCGGCGGAAGCTTTTGAATTGGTCACAGAGGTACCTCCTCAGAAGAGTAAATACATCTTGTCGAGGATGAATCCGAATCGGATCAAAGAAGAGTATGATATCAGGAACGCTGAGATATTATGGCTTACGGATAGGACTAGTGATGAGCAGGAGACTATCCCTCCAAATTTAGAAAACTTGAGTTGGACATTGGAGGAAAAGATAAAAGAGGAAGACGTCGTCCTTATAGATGGATTAGAGTACCTTATAAGTAATACGAGCTTCGATGCGACCATCCAATTTATAAGGCACCTTGTCGACGTGGTCTCTGAGACCGAGACGATCCTGCTGGTGATCGTGAATCCTCAAGCTCTAGAAAGCAAACAGGTCAACATCCTGGAGAGAGAGATGGACTCGATATCCTACGTGAGCTAAAAAGTGTTATTTTCCTTCCTCTTCCTCCTCGTTCTCCTCATCGTTTTCTTCTGCCACGAAGTTCGTGAGAGGATTCCCCTCCTGACTTATCTCGGGATAGGATTCTACAGGGTGTGAAGCTATACTTTCACATCTTCTGCATATCATAGCTATATTGTATCGTCCTTCTTGTCCGCAGGAAGGACATTCGAACGATTTAGGTAGAAGAGCGGAATCCATTATCTTTATCTCCAGCTTAGACAATCTGCTGCCTAAAAGACCGATCTGAGTCGCTAATTTTTCTTGCACGTCGTCTTCTTTTAACACTTCTTTTTGGTCCGTCAGATCGGAGTATTCTTGGAGTAAGGACACAGCTTTTTCTGAGGAACATAATCCGGATTTTACCAATTCTCCTGGATCTTTACCCCCCTCGAACATCTCGAATGCCTTTGATTCAAGTGCCTTGTCTTTCAGTTTTTCAGAAAGATCGGCTTTTTCTATTATGGCTTCACGGACCTTTTCTACGGGTTCATCCAACTCGTGAGAAATTTCTTTTAAAGTTAGATCCTCATCGTCTAGCCCCTTCAGCATATCGATCTTTTCTTTCTCCAGCCTCATAGATGGTTAAAAAGCAGACATTTTACTTATATTTACTTGTTGAAAGCCGAGAAAAAATCATCTCAGGTCAAGGCCGATGTCTAGAGACTTTATCTGGTGGGTCAAAGCGCCGACAGAGATGACGTCTACTCCAGTAGCCGCCACCTTTTCTATGCTTTCGATATCTATATTTCCCGATGCCTCTAAAGTGGCTTCGCGCTTCACCATCCTGACCGCTTCTTCCATAGAATCCAGAGACATGTTATCCAGCATGATTATGTCCGCATCCGCTTCCAAGGCTTGCTTTACTTCTATGATTGATTCCACTTCTACCTCGATCTTCACGGTGTGGCTTTTTCTCACCCTTTCGACGGCTTCCTTTATGCTTCCTGCCGAGCGTATATGATTGTCCTTTATGAGCACGGCGTCGTAAAGCCCCATCCTGTGGTTAGTTCCTCCACCAACCCGTACCGCGTACTTCTCTAGAATTCGGAGATTCGGTGTTGTCTTTCGAGTATCGACCACCTCTACGTCGTGATCTTCTATCCTTTTCACGTATTCCCCAGTCCGTGTAGCTATACCGGACAACCTCTGGAGGAAGTTCAACGCTATCCTTTCCCCCTTCAAGATGCTCCTGGTCTTTCCGGAGATCACTGCGATGTTCTCTCTAGAGGTGATAGTCTCACCGTCTTCCTTTAACCGCTCAAAATCTACCTCGCGGTCGATCTCTTTGAAAACCATCTCCGCAACGGGCAGGCCCGCGAGTATACCCTTCTCTTTGGACTTTATTACGGCAGAGGAACTCTCGCCATTTGGGACCACGTTGTCGGTGGTGATATCTCCCGTCCATATATCTTCCTCTACAGCTTCAGTTACGATCTTTTTGATCCGATGTTCGTTCATCTTACATACCCCTCTGGATTCTCTTTATTGAAAAGTACGTGTTTATTTTCCCATTCTGACTTTTTATCGGGATGATCTGCCCTGTAATGTGCTCCCCTACTTTCTTTTCTTTTCAGGGCTGACCTAGAAATCAAGATTCCTACTCTGAGCATATTTTTGACTTCGTAACCCTCTGTATTCGAGACCTCGACATCTTCAAGGGATTCCATCTTACCTTCTAACCAACTGATGAGCTCTAGAAGTTTATCCTTTTCTCTCACGATCCCAGCTTTATCCATCATAAAGTTCCTCAACTCTCTCCTGAGCCTTTTCCACCTTACATCATCGCAATTGTTTTTCCCCCATTCGCTCTCATCTAAATTTTCAAAACTATGATTTCTATCGATCTCTTCCTGCCCCATCTTCTCAAATATCCTGTGTCCGAAAACTATCCCCTCGAGTAAAGAATTACTCGCTAGACGGTTGGCACCATGAACACCCGTGCAGGCGACTTCTCCGCATGCGAAAAGATTCTGAATAGATGTCCGACCCTGTAGATCGGTCTTTACCCCTCCTATCATGTAGTGAGCTGAGGGAACTACAGGTATCAGATCATCAGTCATATCGATACCCTTTTTCTTTAGAGTCTGATAGATGTTGGGGAATCTTCCTTTTATATACTTTTTATCCAAGTGAGTAACATCCAACCAGACATTCTCTTTATCGGACTTCTCAGTCTCCTCGACGATAGCTCTCGCGACCACATCCCGGGGAGCGAGTTCGGCATCCTCGTGATATTCCTTCATGAACCTATCGCCTTTCTCGTTCCGAAGGATACCTCCTTCACCTCTGACCGCCTCTGAAATCAAGAAAGAGACTCCTTCAGGGTCGTATAGTGCGGTAGGATGAAATTGGATGAATTCCATATCTACAATATCAGCACCACCCCTATAGGCCACAGCCACTCCATCACCGGTGGTCACGTCTGGATTTGTAGTATTTTTATAAACCATCCCACAACCTCCGCTCGCTAAGATACCATAGCTCGCGTCGTAAAATACAAGACGCTCCTTTTCGTGATTCCAACAGAGCGCACCGGCAAATGTATCATTATCTACTATCATATCTATAAGAAAAGTTCTTTCGCTCAATTCGACGTTTTTATCGGTCATGACAGCATCGGTTAAAGATTCCCTGATCTCCTCACCAGTGGCATCACCTCTCGCATGTAAAACTCTCCGTCTGCTGTGTGCTCCCTCTCTAGCCAGGTCTAGTTCTCCTTCGATAAAATCGAATTGCGTACCTAACTCGATGAGTTCATTGACTCTGTCCGGACCTTCCTTTACTAGAACTCTCACAGCCTTCTTATCACAGAAGCCATCTCCCGCATCTAGAGTATCCTTCATGTGCAGCTTCCAAGAATCTCCTTTATCTAAGACCGCGGCTATCCCTCCTTGGGCGTACTGGGTACTGCTTTCCTCAACTTTGTTTTTAGTGATGACCTGGACATTTCCCAGCCTGTTGAGTTTCCAGGCAGTGTAAAGACCGGCGATTCCACTTCCGACAACTAGGAAATCCGTTTCGATACGTTCGTCTATAGGCGGGTTCATCACTCGCTGCCTCTTCCTATCTCGACCATCCTTTCTAGAGGTTTCTTCGCTCTTGATGCTAATTCTTCATCCACGGTCATGATGGGTCCTAAATCCTCGAGTGATCGAACGACTTTCTCTAAAGTTATCTTCTTCATATTCTGACAGGTAGGATCTCCAGGGAAATGATACTCTTTTTCCGGCTCTTCATTTTTCAACCTGAATCCCATCTCCTTCTCGGTTCCGATTATCATGTCCTGAGCGCTGGTTTTTTTAGCTCTTTCCAAGATACCGGCGGTGGATTCTACGTAGTCCGCGATATCGACCACTTCAGGTCTACATTCGGGATGCACGACGACCTCCGCTTCAGGGTACTTCTTCATCAACTTCTTCACGTCTTTTTCGGCGATATTGTCGTGCGTAGCACAGTATCCGTCCCATACATCTACTTCCTTGTCCTCGACAAAACGATTGATGTAGTTCCCCAAGTTCTTGTCCGGCACGAACAGCACTCTAGAAGCATCTACACTTTCCACCACTTTTACCGCGTTAGAAGAGGTGCAGCAGACGTCGGATTCCGCCTTTGTTTCGATATTGGTGTTGACGTAAGATACAACGGCGGTTTCAGGATTCTCCTCCTTGTAATCCTTTAAATCATCTATATCCACCATCTCGGCCATCGGACACCCAGCCTCCGGCTCCGGATGGATGACGTTCTTATCTGGGTTGAGGACAGCTGCGGATTCTACCATAAAATTAACTCCGCAGAACACAACATTCGAAACATCTAACTCAGCAACTTTTCTAGCCAACCCGAAAGAGTCGCCAACGAAATCAGCCGCTTCTTGTATCTCACCCACTTGGTAATTGTGAGCGACAATCACAGCGTCGTTCTCGTCCTTCAATTCCTCGATCCTACCGCTCAGAGACATCAAATTGCCCATATTAACCATATTATAAGTTTTTACCCCTATAGCAGGTAATCGGACGATAATGCGGATCTCTCAAGATGGCAAAAAGTGCGCAGGAATCATAGATTCCTTCTTTCCAAAATTTTTCAGGGAAAAATT
>CAYWYD010000010.1:0-35702 GCA_964462425.1 uncultured Thermoplasmata archaeon | reverse complement strand
ATCATAGATTCCTTCTTTCCAAAATTTTTCAGGGAAAAATTATTGGATGCTCCCGGGGGGATTCGAACCCCCGTGATCGGCTTTCCCTGGCCATCGTCGGCCTCGAAAGGCCGAGATGATTGGCCGGACTACACCACAGGAGCGAAAGCGAATGGAAAGAGGTTTCGCGACTGAGAGGAATCGAAGATCCCTCGTGGGAGCAGACATATCGTGGCTTCCACTTACAAGCCGGGCTTAATATATATTTTTCTACTATTCCTTCAAAGCGGAGGGCGAAAAACTTATACTCACTTTACAATACCGGTTCGGTGGTAAGTTGAAGGAGAAAGACCCCTTCGTTTACGCTCACGAAAAGGAGAAAGAGATAGTCTGGATGAGTCAGAACACGAATCAGATAAAACCTTCGCCGAAGGTGATGGAGGCGATGAAAGAAGCGCTGGAAGAAGGAAAGCACAACCTATATCCTCACAGCGACGGTATATTGGGTTTCAAGGATGAGATATTGGAAGATCTTGGGCTGGAAGATAAAGGATTCGACGCGCTGATAACCAACGGAGGGATCGAGGGAACTTACACCCTGACTAGAGCCATGCTCGAGGAAGGGGATAACGTTATAGCTTCCGATCCGAGCTTCATGCCCATCCATCACCAGATAGAATTGTGTGACGCACAACCTAAAGAGATAGACATCTACAAAGATCCTTACAAACTCACCGTAGAGGAAGTCAAGGAGGCCGTTGACGAAGATACGGAGATGATACTTCTTATAGATCCACTCAATCCGCTAGGTAGTTCTTATACTAAGGAAGAAGTAAAGGGTATATCTCAGATAGCCGAGGACAACGACCTTTTACTCATCCACGACATCACATATCGCGATTTCGCGTACGAACACACCCTAGCCTCAGAGTTCGTCCCCGAGAGGACGATATTCGCCTGCTCATTCTCGAAGAATGTTGGATTTGCGGGGATGAGATTGGGTGCCTTAGTGATGCCAGAAGAATACTCCGATTTATTACACAAATATCGTACTAACGTTCTTTCCGCGAACGTGATAGCCCAAGTCGGCGCTAAAAGAGCGTTAGAGACAAAGGACGAGTGGTTACCGGGGATGCTTGAACAATCTAGAAAGAACCAGGAGATCATCAAGGAGGCAGTGGAAGAGATACCCGACATCCATCTACCCGTTTACCCCTCCAGCACAAACATGTTTGTCATAGACGTGGAAAAGACCGGTTTGGATCCGCAAAAGATCCAGGAAAAACTTCTCTACGAGCACGATGTTTTCGTCCGCGGAGGCAATTATCTTTCAAAAACTGCGGGAGACAAGTTCATAAGGATTTCCTTCACGGTCCCGGAAGAGGGCACGAGAAAATTCGCTGAAAAACTACCGGTAGTGATGGATGATCTCAGATGAACGACGAAGACCTATTACCTATCTCCGACGGCGTCTTCAAGATAGACGGGCGTTATCACACGCTGAATCCTGTACCGGGAACGTCGGTCTACGGTGAAGACCTTGTACAGCTCGACGATATGGAATATCGGAACTGGGATCCGAATCGCAGCAAACTCGGCGCGTTCCTCATCAAGGAAGAAGGATTACCTTTTCGATACGATTCAGAAGTTCTTTATCTAGGTGCGGGAGACGGCACTACCGTATCTCACATCTCCGATATCGTCACCGACGGGAAAATATATGCTGTAGAGGTGGCAAAAAATCCTTACAGAAACTTGCTCCAGCTTTCCAAGAAAAGAAAAAACATCTTTCCCATATTGGCGGATGCACGCAGTCCCGAAGAGTACCGTGATCTGGTGAACGAAGTCGACATCGTTTATCAGGATATCGCTCAAAGGGATCAGGTAGAGATATTCATCAAAAATATAGAATTCTTAAAGGAAGGTCACCACGGTCTGATCGCCGTGAAATCAAGGAGCATAGATGTCTCTAGCACTCCGGAGAAGATGTATCAGGATGTGAAAGAGAGTCTTGAAGATCTTGGATACGAGGTGCTCATGCAGGTCGATATCTCAAGATGGCAAAAGGATCATGCGATATTGGTGGTGGAGAAGTGAGTTTCTGCTGAAAAACCCTATTCAAAAGCTATTTTACACCCCTTACGATATTCATGAGCGATGATAGACGTCTTCAAAGATGAGCAGGAGTTCTACGAAACGATTTTAGGGAAACTCTTCTTGTTCTTCATCCCTTTCCTTATAGCGGCTTTTTACATCGTCCTACTCTATCTAATCCTGCAAGATACTGGTAATGTATTCTGGGTCATCGGAGGAGCGAAACTTACGTATCTTTTTCCACCGGCTGGAAAGGAGAGTGTGATTCCAGTTACGATAGGGTATTTAAGAGCAAATTCTACGTCTCTCTCCCCCGCGACTAACATCTTTCTAGTATCTAGTTCGATCGCTTTCGTGGATATAGTTTCTGCTTATTTTCTTCTGTGGAACTTCTATATCGCCGAAAAGATTCCTCTAGTGGGAAAATGGATAAAGAAGTTTCAAGAGTTCGGCGCTCAAAAGATGAAAGAGAACAAGTGGATAAAAAACGTGGCTTTTCTAGGGGTGGCGCTCTTCGTGGTGTTTCCTTTCCAGGGAAGCGGTGGTGTAGGCGCTTCGATATTGGGAAAAGTCGTGGGTATGGATAAATATCGGGCCTGGCTTGCGATAGTAATGGGCTCATTCAGTGGATGTTTCTTCATAGGGGTCATATCTTATTACACGAGTGGAGCGATAATCAGCGCTTTCAAAAGTGACGTATTCCTCGGTATCGGTTCTCTCCTACTTGTGATCGTAGCGTTTATATTCCTTTATTACTTTTCTAAAACCCGCTTGTTCCCTGAATTGAAAGAAGAAAAAAGGTGTGAAAATGAAACTGAAGAATAGAACAGTATTGGTTACTGGTGCGGCAGGTTTTATAGGTAGTCATCTCTGCGACGCTCTTGTGGAGGATAATCAAGTCATAGGATACGATAATCTCTCTTCGGGAAAAAGAGAGCTGGTCGAGCATCTAGAGGATGACGAAAATTTTGAATTGGTGGTAGCCGACGTGTTGGACGAGGAAGAATTGGACGAGCAGATGGCTAGAGCCGATCTGGTCTTTCATCTAGCAGCGAATCCGGATGTGCAAGTTGGCGCGAGCGACACGTCCGTGCATATACAACAAAATCTCATCGCTACACACAAAGTCCTCGACTCTATGAGAAAGAATGATGTAGATGAGATCGTATTCACCTCCACCTCGACTGTTTACGGCGAGACAGATGTTATACCGACTCCAGAAGATCTTGGCCCTCTTAAACCGATATCTCTTTACGGCTCTTCCAAACTGGCCTGCGAGGCTTTGATCTCGTCGTTCTGCCATACTTTCGATATGAGATCCGTCTCGTTCAGATTCGCGAACGTGGTCGGCCCAAGAAGCACCCACGGCGTGACCTACGACTTCGTCCAAAAATTAAAAGAGGACCCGGAGCGATTGGAGATCCTAGGAGCTCCACCGGGAACGACAAAATCTTATTTCTACGTTACCGACTGCATCGAAGGGATGCTTCACGGCGCGAAGCACGCCGAAAAACAGGTAGAATATTTTAATCTAGGCTCTGAGGACTACATAAATGTGAAAGAGATCGCGGATATAGTCTGTAGAGAGATGGGTCTAGAGGATGTAGAATACGATTGGACAGAAAGCCAAGGAGGTAGTAAAGGTGGATGGAAAGGGGATGTAGAAGTCATGCTCCTTTCGATCGAGAAGATGGAAGAACTCGGATGGTCGCCGGATCATGACAGCGCTGAATCCATCGCTAAAACCGTGAGAGCGCTGATCGGATGATCCTTTTGCTATCGAAGATATTGTCAGACTAAAGCGCTGACTACATTTATCGGATCGGCGACCAGCACCGCTACAAGTAAACAGCTGATGAAATATATGTAGTATATTATGTTGTATTTTTTTTCGTCTAGAGCCTTGATCATACTTTCTTTCGTCATACAAATCACGTCTTCTGTCATACTATTATATGACACCTTAATAAGAGTAAAGATGTAGTATATATATATTACCCATATTTTTGAATAAAAATATGACAAAAAAGCCGGAAGGATCGGTTATCTAAACAAAAATAGTGAAAACGACCAAAAAAATATAAGTAGTAAAGTCACTATCTTCTTGATAACTGAGGAATCTGAATGGATAAAAAGATCCATAAAAAAATAGATAAGCATGATGAATCTGTCACCATCGGCGACATCCATGAGATGATTCAGGAGATCCAAGAAGAACATCCAGATAGAGAGGTGTTCTTTGATGGTGATGAATATGCGATCTGCAGCAGAAAGAAGGAAGGATGAGCCTTGATTCTGATCAAACTGGGTGGAAGTGTTTTAACTAACAAAGACAGGAAGTACTCTTTTAGAACCAATGTTGTTAAAAGACTGGTAAAAGAGATCAAAAAAAGCGACGTTGAAGAGTATATAATCGTTCACGGCGGAGGTAGTTTCGGTCATCCCGGGGCTAAAAAATTTGCCCTAAATTCCTCCGATCCGGAAGATCCAGCCGAGGGGATGGCAAAAGTCCAGCTCGACATGAGAAGGATGAACAATCATCTCTTGGAATTGATGTTAGACGAGGGGATATGGGGGATATCCATGCCGGGAGGACTTTTCACGATCTTCCAAGATGGAGAACTTCATGAATTGGACCAAGAGATAGTTCAGAGATATCTCTCGCTGGGCACAGTGCCTGTGGCCTTTGGCGATGTAGCGATAGACAAAAAGAGAGGCCTCACCATATGTTCGGGTGACGATATCATGTTAGGATTGTCTTCCCTAGCGGATAAAGCGATCTTCGTCAGCGATGTCGACGGGATCTATAAAGATGGGAAATTGAAAGAAGAAGTTAGTGAGGATATGCTTCCTCTTGAGAGTGACGATTTGTCGGAAGAGAAAGGCTCTACAGACGTAACGGGAGGGATGAATGAAAAGGTAAAGAAGATGTTCGAGATATCTAAGCATAATAGGACTTACCTGGTAAACGGGGATAAAAAAGGACGACTTCGTAAGATATTGGATGATGAAAAAGTGATCTGTACGGAGGTAAAAAGATGATCGAATCGAGAAAGGCGGACCATATAAATATTTGTATGAAAAAAGATGTTGAGCCTGATAAGAATTTCTGGTCGGATATGAAATTTTATCATGAGGCGGCGCCGGAAATCGACTTCGACGAGATCAATTTGAACGTGGATTTTTTAGGGAAAAAATTGAATGCTCCAATAGTCATATCTGGAATGACGGGTGGGTATAAAGGAGCTGAAGAGCTAAATAGGAGATTGGCTAGCACCGCTGAAGAAACAAGGATAGGTCTTGGAGTCGGCAGTCAGCGCGCTGCTCTTGAAGATGAACGATTGAGAGCTAGTTACGAACTGATTTCTGAATATTCTATACCTTTGGTTTTGGGAAATGTAGGAGCTCCACAACTCATCAGACAGGGTCGAGAAGAACCATTCGGTGTTGCCGAGGCTGAGGCGGCTCTTGAGATGATCCAAGGTGATTATTTAGCGGTCCACTTCAATTACCTTCAAGAAGCTGTACAGCCCGAAGGTGATATGAAGGCAAGAGGTGTGACTAAGGCTTTGAAGAAAATATCGAGTGAGGTACCTACGATAGCAAAAGAGACTGGAGCGGGGATATCGCCTGGAGCGGCTATGAGATTTAGAGATGCGGGGGTTGAAGCGATAGATGTTGGCGGTATGGGAGGGACGTCGTTCTCGGCGGTCGAGCATTACCGGATAGAAGATGAAAATAAAAAGATGAAAAACATAGCGAAAGACCTACGGAATTGGGGTATACCTACTCCCGCATCGGTAGTGAGATGTAGAGGGTCTGTCTCTCTACCATTGATAGCCACTGGCGGCATAAGGGACGGCCTACAGATAGCTAAAGCTTTGGCCCTTGGGGCTGATGTAGTGGGGATAGCCGGAGGGATGTTACCAAGGGTTAAGAAAAGTGAAAAAGCAGCGATAGAGTATATCGAAGAGTTGAAGAAAGAACTGAAAATAGTTATGTTCTTATTGGGGTGTCATGAACTTGACGATCTTCTTGACGTGAATAGAGTGATCACCGGGGAGTTAAAAGAATGGATAGGATAAGATCTTCTAGAGGGCGTCGATGATGAAGCTGATGGAAGAATTAAATCGAAGAAAAAATAAAATCGAGAAGGATATAGAGGAGATATTTGAAAAAAAAGGAGATCATCCTCTCTGGGAATCGATGTATTATTATCCCGAGTTGGGAGGTAAAAAACTGCGCCCCTTCTTGGCGATGGTCACTACTAGAGCTTTTGGCGGGTCCGAAGAAAAAGCGAGGCCCTATGCCATCGCATTGGAACTAGTCCATAATTTTACCCTTGTACATGACGATATAATGGATCAGGATGATCTTAGGAGAAGTAGGAAAGCTCTTCATAAAAAAATCGGAGAACCCCTAGCTATAAATGCAGGTGACGGACTGTTCACGTTGTCCTTTAAAATTCTATCCGAGACGGAGGTTGAAGGTGAAACTCTCAGGAGCCTTTTAGACGAGTTATCTACCTCGATCATAAAAGTTGCAGAGGGGCAGGAAGAAGATATACGTTTTGAGGATACTTTTGATATAACTGAAGAGGATTTCATAAACATGATCGAAAAGAAAACCGCCTATCTTTTCCGAGCCGCGACAAGAGGAGGGGCGATGATCGCTGGTTGTGAAGAAGAGGAGGTCGAGAAGATGGGTGAATATGCCAGGAAGATGGGCCTCGCCTTCCAGATACAGGACGATTATCTCGATCTGGTGGGGGAGGAAGGGAAAATAGGTAAGGACTTTGGCAGCGATATCGAGAAGGGCAAGAGAACTTTGATGGTCATAAAAGCTCTTTCTGAGCTGTCTACAAAGAAAAAGGAACGATTGATGGATGTATTGGAGAAGGAGGATAACGATCCCGAAGAGATCGAGGAAGCTATCGATCTGATGAAAGAGGCTGGAGCCGTCGAATATTCCAAACGCCTAGCTCAAACATATGCGGAAGAAGCCAAATCGGAATTAGAAGTGGTTCCTGAAGAAAACTATCGTGCCTTACTTGAAGACCTTGTAGATTTTATGATCTCGCGGGAAAAGTAGAAAACTCTTAACCCTTTTCTTTTGACCGATCTTTTCTCTCCCTCTGTTCCTCTATCCTTTTTGAAAGCTCGATCTCTTTTTCCTCCAACTCCTTTAATTTTTCATCGATCTTTTTTTCTTTTGAGTCGACATCAGCTTTTTTCTTTTCGATTTTTATTTCTATCTCGTCTATCTCCGCTTCTCTTTTTTCTAATCTTTTCTGCTTGGCATCTAACTTTTCTTTTTTAGAATCGACAGCATCTTTTATCTCTTCGATTTCGTCTTTTTTTCTTTCTACCTCTCGCAGTACCGAATCAACTCGTTTTTTTTCCTTCTCTATACTTTTCTTTATCTGCTTCAGGTTTTCTTCCTTTTTTTCTACTTCCCTCTCTTTTCTCAAATTTTCATCTTCTTTCTCATTCAATTCAGATTCTTTAGCTTGCAGCTCTTCTTCCCATTCCTTCAGTTCACCATGTTTCTGTTCCAACTTTTCAGAGGATATCTCATCCAATTTATACCCGCTCTTTTCTATATCGGACAGTGCCTTTACCTCAGTATCCGCCAAAATCTTGCGATCCTCTATATTGGAGATCACCTGGTTTATAGAGATAGAAGAAGTGGAGTGAGAATAGGAATAAAGTTCTAACTCGGTGTCTATCGATTTAGCGTAATCTACTATCTTTTCTACAGCTTTTTTTCCACGAGCGGTCACGTAAGGGGTCTTTAATTCCGCGGCCTGGATACGTGAATCCTTTAGAACGACCTTTCCCTCGATATAAGGAGTCTCGGATTTCAAGGCGATTCTTAAATAACCGTCGAACGGTTTATCGTTACATGCCTCTATAAATTCTTTTAGAGCCTTTTCGCCGCCCTTAGAGCGAAGCAATCTTTTACCCGGCGGTAGTTCCATCGAATCGCACCTCTTGACCTACAGTCAAACTCTTTAATATAAAATCATCAGAATGATCTCCGCCCCATATCTTCCATCTTATCTGAGATCCTCTTCTCTTTTTTTTCCAATTCTTTCTCTTTTTCGTTCAACTCTTTCTCTAATTTTTCTAGTTCCTCCCTCTTGTCATCCAATTCGTTTCTTTTCTGTTCAAGTTCGTTTTCCCTTTCATCGAGTTCAGACTCTAGTTCCTTCAGATCTTTTTCCTTTTCTTCGAGCTTTTCTTCTTTCTCAACTAACTCGTCTTTTCCTTCTTCAAACCACTTCTCTTTTTCTTCTATCTCGCTCATACGTTCTTCTAGCTCCTTTTCTTTTTCTTCAAGCTCGATTTCTTTTTCTGATAACCGATCCTCTAATGAGTCTAGGGAGTCTTTTCTTTTCTCTAGCTTTTTTTCATGATCCATCAATTCCTCTTCTTTTTGCTCTAATCGCTCCTTCGTGTCTTCCAAGGCTTCTTCTCTTTCCTTGAGATCTTCTCTTTCATCTTCAAAAACATCCGCCTTTTCAGCGACTTCTTTTTCTCGCCTCTCCAGTTCCGTCTCCTTATCGTCTAGACGCTTTTCTCTGCTATCTAATTCCTCTTCATATGAATCCATTTTCTCTTTCTTTTCCTCGAGTTTGTCTTCCTGTAGATCCAACTCTTTTTCTTTCTTCTCCAGTTCTGTCTCTTTTTGTTCTACTGTTTTCTTAAGTTCTTCAAGTTCGTTCTCTTTACTCTTTAACACGTCCTCTTTTTCTGATAGTTGGTGGTCTCTTTTATCAAGTTCCGATTCCCGTTTTTCTAGTTTTTCAGTTTTATTCGCTATCATTTTAGAGGACATCTTTCTCTCTTCTAATTCTTCTTCCCGAGAATCGAGTAACTTTTCTCGTTCATTAAGTTCGCTATCCCGTTTTTCCAGCCTAGCTTCATGTGCTTCCAACTCGGTTTTTTTCTCCTGGAGTTCATCTTCCCATTCTTCTAAGGAATTCTCCTTCTCTGTTAACTTCTCTTCAAATTTTGAAAGATCTTCTTCTTTCTCGTTGAGTTCTTCTCTAGTCTCGACTAGTACCTCCTCTTTTTCTTCTAAGTTCTCAGATTTAAGGGATAGAGATTCGCTCTTCTGCTCTAATTTTCTTTCCCATCCTTCTATTTCGGCTTCTCGCACATCTATTTTATTTTCCCTTTCTTTCAACGCATTTTCTTTCTTTTCCAGATCAGATAATCGTTCTTCTAGTTTAGAGTCTTTTTCTTCTAAGTTCTCCTCTTTTTCCTCTAACTCTTCTCGTAGATCTTCCAATTCTTTTTCTCTCTGGTCCAATTTTTCTTTTGTATCATTTAAAGACTCGTCTCTTTTATCCAACTCCTCTTCAAATTCTTCAAGGTCGTTTTTTCTGTCATCGAGCCGTTCTTTTTCCTTTTCTATACCTTCCTTTCTTTCATCCAGTTTCGACTCTTTAGATTCCAGGTCTTCTTCTTTCCCTTTCAAATTTTCTTCCCAACTTTCCAATTCGCCCTCTCTTTCTTCGAGTTTTTCCTTTCTCCTTTCTAATTCACTTTCAAAATCTTCTAGTGCAGATCTCTTCTCTTCTAAATTCTCTTCTTTTTCTCCCAAGTCTTCGCTGAACTCTTTCAACTCTTTTTCTCTTTCTTGCAATTCGCTTTCACGCTCATCTAAAGTAGCAGCTCTTCCTGAGAGGTCTTTTTCAAATTCGTTCAATTCATCCTCCCTATCCTTAATTTCTTCTTTTGCTTCTTTAAGGTCTCTTTCTTTTTCTTTTAACTCATCTGATCTATCTTCTAAGAAGCTCTCTCTCTCGTTGAGCTGGTTCTGGAAACCTTCTAATTCCGCTTCCCTTATATCATTCATTTTCTCCTTTTCGCTCAAGTCCTCTTCCCGTTTTATGAGATCAGTCTTTTTCTCGTCTAGATCATTCTCCTTGTCACTCAACTCTTCTTCCCGCTCGTCCAATTCCTCTTCTCTCTGATCCAATTTTTCTTTAGTATCATTCAATGATTCGTCTCTTCTATCCAGTTCTTCTTCAAATTTTTCGAGTTCATCTTTTCTGTCATCGAGCCGTTGATTTTCCTTTTCTATCTCTTCTTCCCTTTCGTCCAACTCCGACTCTTTAGCTTTCAGGTTGTCTTCTTTCCCTTTTAAGTCTTCTTCCCAGCGTTCTAATTTCTCTTCTTTGTCTTCGAATTCTTCTTTTCTTCTCTCTAATTCACTTTCAAAATCATCTAGCTCAGATTCTTTCTCTTCAAGTTTTTCTCTTTCTTCCCCGAGACTCTCCTCTAGTTTTTCTAGATCTTCTTCCTTATCCTCTAATCTCCTTTCGCGCTCTTCCAGTGATCTACTTTTTTCGTCCAATTCATCGGCTCGATCGTCGAGTTTGTCTTCTCTCCTATTCAGCTCTTCTTTTTTCTTCTCCAGCCTGCTTTCTTTGTCGTTCAGATCTATAGCCTTTTCAGAGAGGCTTTTATCTCTTTCCGCCAACTGCCCCTCCCATCCTTCCAGCTTAACCTCTCTAATTTCAAGTTCATTATTTTTCTCCTCCAGTTCCTCTCCGTATTCTTCGAGCGAATTTTCTCTCTCATCGAGAGAGTCTTCCTTTTTGTTCAGTCTTTCACTTTTTTCCTCTAATACATCTTCTTTTCTTCCCAACTCCTTCTCGAAGTTCTCGAGTTCATTTTTCTTGCTTTCCAATTCCTTTTCGTTTTCGACGAGTTCATCCTCCCATTCTTCTAGATCATTCTTTGTCGACTTAAGATCGTATTCTCTCTGTCTCAGATTTTCTCTTTTTTCTTCAGCATTATTAGCTTTCTCTTCTAGCCGTTCTTCCCATCCCTCCAATTCTACTTCTCTCAGGTCCAATTTTGTTCTATCCTCTCTTATTTTTTCTTCCCTCTCGTCGAGATTTGATTCTTTATTATCTAATGAATCTTTAAGTTCCTCGACTTCCTCTTTCTCCTTCGCAAATTTTTCTTCTCTTCTCTTCACAGATCTCTTTTCTTTTTCCAATTCTTCCTTTTCTTCCTCTATATCTTTCTTTTCCTCTTCTAATTCGTCCTCTTTTTTCTCTAGATAGTTTTCTTTTCGAGTAAGAGAACCCTTTTTTCCAGCCACTTTCCTTTGTCGGTTTCTGAGATCCTCTTCTTTTTCCTCTAGTTTTTTCTCCCGAGCCTCCAGCTCGTCCTCTCTTTCCTTGAAATCCCCGATTTCATGAAGAAGTTTTTCTTTCTCGTCTTCGAGATCTGAGATCTCCCTTTCCAATGCTTCGACTTTTTCTTTTTTTTCTTCGAGTTCCTCTTCTTTAGCTTCCAATTCTTCGATATCTGATTCAAGCGAGGATCTCTGATCTTCGAGTTCCTGTATCTCTTTCTCTATACCCTTTTTCTTTTCTACTTGATCCTCTAACTGATCTACCTGCTGCTCGCCGAACCAATCTAGTTCTTCCTTTTTTGATTCTATGTCCGTCTCTAAAAATTTCAATTTTTTCTTTTTTTCCTTCCTTTCTTCTTCTAAATCTTCTATTTCGTTCTCCAATTCAACCTTTTTTTCTTCTTTCTGAGATATTTCTTCTTCCCTCTCATCCAATTCTTCTTCTTTTTCTTCTAATTTTTCTTTTTCCTTCTCTAATTCCTTTTTCATCTCTTCAAGCTCTTCTTTTTCCTCTTCAAGTCCTTCGAGCTCTTTTTCTCTCTGACCTAGCTCTTCTCTCTTCTTTTCGATCTCTTCTTTTTCCTCTTCTATGGATTTTTCTCTCTCGTCCAGTTCTTCTTCCAGATCTTCTATCTCCTCTTGCCGCTCTTCTAATTCATCCTTTTGTTTTTCTAAATCCTCTAACTCATCTTTCAATTTATTTCGTCTATCTTCTTTATCCTCTATCTCCTCTTTAACTTCGGAAAGTTGATTCTCCAATTCACCTAATTTAGATTCTTTCTCTTCGAACTCATCAACTTTTTCTTCCAAGTCCTCCTTTCTTTCCTCGAGCCGGGAGATCGCTTCGGAGAGTTCACTGAAATCTTTTTGGGTCTCCTCTTTTTCCTCGCTGAGCTTCTCCAACCACTCCACTTCTTCTTTTTTCAATCGATTCAATTCCTCAACTTTCGATTCTATGTCTTTTTGAAGATAGTCCATCCGGTCTTCTTTTTTCTCCAGTTTTTCTTCGAGCTCTTCTAGTTCCCCCTGTTTCGATTCGAGTTCGGCTTTTTCATTCTGGAGTTCCTCCACTCTGCTTTGAAGACTTGAGATTTTATCTTTCATTCGCTCTATTCTCTTCTCTTTATCTCTAGCACCTTTTTCCTCGAGAATCTTTTCTGCCTTTTCTCTTAAACCCATCTTCAAGCACCTTTATACATCGAAAGCGTCGAGCACCTTTTCATAAAGTTCAAAATTCTCCGACTCGGCGAATTCCTCCACCTTCTCCTTCGGAAGATCTTCCAGCATCTTGTCCAGTACCGTTAAGATCCACTGGACTTCGTCTATCTCTATCTTTTCAGCTAGGATCTCTTCTTTGAAAGCTTCGTATTCGTCTTCGGATTCTAGAGGACACCCGCAGGTCGGGCATATCCTCACGTCGACGGGCTCTCCTTCGAAGAACTCATCGCACTCTTCACAGTTATCCGTATCTTTTTCCGTCGGCTCAGCACAATTTGAGCAGAATATCTTTCCATCACGCGCTCGCATTTTCTTAGCCATTCTATCCCAACAATAGGATTAACTATCCCACTAATAGGATTAATATTGTATAAACCTTTTTGGTAGAATCACACTGCCACCTACAAAAGAATTAGCTCGGTTGGCTCGTAAGAAGAGAGGGATATTTGTGTGTTCCGTTGAATGTGTAGAAGTATCAAAATATCAAAAAGGTGACTGCCATCACTACCATGCCTATCACTATACCTAGTATTGCCGAATGGGAAGAATCGTAATCATGCGCTAGAGGCAGCAGTTCGTCGAAAGAGATGTAAACCATTATCCCGGCGACAACGGCCAACATAGTCACTATCAGGGCGTGTGTCAAAAACTTCCATAATATCAGAAACGCCACTAGAGCCCCTATAGGTTCGGCTATCCCCGCTATCAGCGAATGGAGAAAGGCTTTGAACTTGTCTCCCGTAGCATAGTAATAGGGTACCGCGACAGCTATTCCTTCGGGGACGTTATGGATAGCTACCGCTATCGCGATCAGCGCACCTAACCTTATATCGACTAGAACCGTAAAGAAGGTGATCATACCTTCTGGAAAATTATGTCCCGCGATCGCATATGCAGTGAGTTTACTGGTGTTTAGTAATTTAGTCTCTTTTTCTTTGTCTTCGTCGGTGAGTGCTGATAGATCATAAGATTCTTCTTCAGGGATGATGTAATCTACGATCCCGATCAGGATTATCCCCAAGAAAAACGCTAGGACCCCTATCCCCTCGCCCGCTTCTTCGAAGGCCTCCGGAAGTAATTTAATGAAAGATATATAGATCATGACTCCTCCAGCAAAACCGAGTCCTAGAGACAAGTATACTGTTTTCGGTTTTTTGATGATGTATATTATCAGACCTCCTACACCGGTCGATATACCGGCTAGGAAAGTCAATAGTAGTGCTATACCCACACTCCCTATCTCCATGGTAACAGACAATTTAGATCGAGCTATAATAATTTTTCTTTATACATCTAAGAAAAAATAATCAAAGAAAGGAGGGGGATTTTCCCCTCCTTAAGGAGTTTCACTCTAGGAATTTCGAGACGAATGGAGACGTATCTCCCCTGCGGAGATAGTGCCCTGAAGGCCCTTCATCCAAAAATTCGGAGAACCATGACTCGTGCTGTATTTCCTCGTGTAGTATCGCCTGAGCAAGGTCATAGGTGCGGTGGTCCTTCCCGGCGGTTATGTTGCATATTTTGGTGTACTGTCTCACGGCGCACCTTTCAGCTTCGACCAAAACTTCCATTATCGCTTTTACGTCGTTCGCTTCCTCGGGCAGATAAGCTGGCGGACAACCCGATATGTCATGGAAATCTTTCATGTCTCTAGGCAGTTCTCCCCCGAGCTCGTAGATCCTCGGCATCAAAGCTTCAAAATGATTCCGGTCCTCTATCCTGGCGGTCTCGGCTATCTCCTTCAACCCTTCTCCATCGAGTCCCGTCAGGTTCACTCGAAGGATCGTATAATAATAGAACGTGGTCAATTCGGCCGCCGCGTTCTTTACCAAAAGATCCACCAGTTCATCTACATCTACACCTGCATCTGCTACCATCTCTCTCGTTACCTTTGCCATTTTTTTCAAACCTCCCTTCTAGGGATTAAAATTATGAGCTTGCGGTACTTAAGTTTTTCTTAGGAAAGGATTATATTTTCGCTTTTACAACTTGTCTTTCAAAATATCTTCGGCCTTGTACAGCGCGATGACCGTATGAGGATGACTGATCTCGTTCCGTTCTAACATCTCGTAAGCCTCCTTTATGGAAAGCGAGATAACCTCTATATCTTCTCCCTCGTCGTGATCCACATTTCCTCCTTTTTTAGCCTCTCCCATGAAAAGATGAGCTTCCTGGTCGTTCAAACTCGCTACGGGATGATACTCACACAGTTTTTCACAGTGTTCGAGCACAAATCCAGTTTCTTCTTCTAACTCCCTTCCCGCCGCCTCTTCCGGAGTTTCGCCTTCGTCGATAAAACCTGCGGGAAGCTCGATGACCATCTCATCTATGGGATACCGATAGTTTCTGACCATTATCAGTTCATCGTCGTAAACGGCTAGAACCCCGGCAAAATCTGGCAGATTTAGCATCGTATAAGTCTTTTCAGTACCATCTGGAAGCACGACATCGTCTTCACTCAGCGTGAAAAATGTCGAATCAGCGACTTTCCGTGAATCCTTTTTCTCCCAACGAGACATGTTAAACCTAACCAAGAAGGTGATATTTTTTTGTTATCCAAAAAATAGCGCTTCGATCAAGAATACGGCTCCTAAAATGATGAACAGTGCACCCGCCACTAAGTCGATCTTTTCGCTCTCGAAGACTTCACCTATCTTCTCTCCCAGCAGAACGCCGATCCCTATGATCGTTCCCATACCCGCTAAAGCTCCTATCAGGACCAAGATAGGAGAGCCGTACCGTCCGCTCAGAGCTATCACGACCAGCTGTGTTTTGTCTCCAAACTCTGCTAGAAATGAAAGTATAAAAGAAGTAGCTAGAGGCGATCTATCCCCCTCTTCTATATCGACCTCCTCCTCTTTTTGGAAAAACAGAACGTGGATGCCAAATAAGATGAAGATAGCAGAGGCTATGAGTTTCACGTATATGATCGGGGCGAATTGAAATACGATGGAACCTACCGCTACCGCGAGCAGAGTTAGGAGGCCTACGCCTGAAAAGGTACCTATGAAAACGCTCTTCCTGTCGTATTTCGAAGAGAGGGAGATGGTCATCAGCTGACTTTTATCCCCTATCTCTGCCACGAAAACCGAAGTGAAGGTAATCGCGATAACGAGGTACCAAATCATATGTGTGACGTTGGTTTTGTCCGTATATATGATTTATCCTCAAAATCCAGAGAAGTCTGGCGCTTGAGGCATTAGATTTATATCGTAGCCGTTCATGAGTACTACAGGTGTTGTCTTGAAGATATCACCTCTGATCTCGCGTTCTTATCATGTTAATCTCTTTCAAAACTTCATCGAGGAGATGGAGGACGAAGGCCATGAAGTAATGGCTTTTTCTCTCAAGGATGATCTAACTAAGAGTCTATTAGGGACCTTTAAGATCAAAAATCAATATTACGGAAAACATTCCCAAAAATTTTTCTATAAGACCATAGCCCCGTTCTCCACTAGAATCACCCTCTTGCGAAAACTGAATAAATTCGATCCCGACCTGATATTATCAGTTAACGATTTACCTTTAGCTCCCTTTACCACTCTTTTCGAGGCCCCTTCAGTCGTGTTTTTAGACGAGGTGCCTGGTCGGAGAAAGGAGCACCTCATCTTCAATTATTCTTCTAAGATAGTCACCCCGGACTGTTATCATTCCGACGTTCCCGAAAATAAGCAGCTGACACACTCGAGTTATCACACACTAGCATACCTCCATCCCAATAGATTCACTCCGGATGAAAAGGTGTTAGAGAAGTTGGACGTGAGTTCAAAGGAATACGTAGTGGTAAGCTTCAGGGGAAAAACTTATCTCGATATGGATCTGAAAGGAGAGCTGTTAAAAAGAAGAGAGATGATAGATCTCGTCAGGTCGTTGGATGATCACGTTCAAGTTTTCGTAGACGATAGAGGCTATGTGCCGGAACCGTTGGAAGAGTATATCCCGTCTATTCCCCCTCATCAATATCTTGACCTACTAGTCCACGCTAAACTCGTGGTAGGGAACGAGCCCATCATATCTTCTGAAGCCGGGGTTCTCGGTGTTCCTTGGATATATGTATCGAATTCTACCCCCTATCCACTAGAAGATCAAGAGATCCGATATGAGATAGGCAGCCAGGTTTATGATGTTGAGGAGGCTGAGGAACTCGCGAAGAAGATATTGACGGGAGAAGTAGAACCCGATTTTGAAATCTCCCGAAAACAAATCTTGAAAGATAAAAGCGACCTTACGAATTGGATGTTGACGTTAGTTAGGGCGATGGATAAGTTCGATTATATCTAGTGAGAGTAAAAAATAATAGGAGAAGCACAAAGATTATATCCCATATGTTCGGTTGAGCATTTTGAATGAAAGATCCCTTCGGCAGAGAGATGACCAATATCCGCGTGGCTTTGACCCAGCGCTGCAACCTCAGCTGTTTTTACTGTCATCATGAAGGGGAAGAGAAGAAATTAGAGAGAGAACTGGATCTGAAAGAGGTACAGGAGATAGTGAAGACCGCTTCGGATCTAGGAATGTACAAAATCAAATTTTCCGGCGGGGAACCCCTTCTTCATCCGGACATCGAAGATATAATCGGATTCTCTTCTCGGTATATGGAGGACGTATCACTCACCACCAACGGCGTTTTTTTAAGAAGCGAAGCGAAGAGGCTCAAAGAGGCGGGTCTCGACAGGGTCAACGTCAGCCTCGATACCGTAGATCCGGAAACATATCAAAAGATCACCGGTACACGGAACCTAGCCGAGGTTAAGGAAGGCATAAAAAAAGCGGTAGAGGTCGGTCTATTCCCTGTGAAGGTGAACATGCTGCTGATGAAAGGGCTTAACCAAAAAGAAGTATGGGATATGGTGGATTGGGTGAGTGAAGTCGAGGCGATCCTGCAGGTCATCGAGATGACCAGTAACGAGGAAGAGATCGATAGGGAATTTTATCAGAAACATCACGTTTCATTGAAAGATTTGGCATCGGAGCTGAAAAAAAAGGCGGTTAGAACAGAAAAAAGAAGGATGCATGCGAGAAAGAAATATTTTTTAGAGGAACCTGAGGTCGAAGTCGAGCTCGTGAGGACCATGCACAATTCCACCTTCTGTGAGAACTGCACTCGTTTGAGAGTCACCTCGAATGGAGAGTTGAAACCCTGTTTACTCCGAACCGACAATCACGTCGATGTTGAGGAAGAGTTGAAAAGAGGCGAGGGCATAAAAGATAAGTTCATCGAGGCTATAGAAAGAAGAGAGCCGTATTGGAGTGAATCAGATGGATGAAGAAGAAGACGATAAAAAAAAGTCGATAGTCACGGAAGAAGATTTTAAGCTGGATGAGTTGAAAAAAAGGGTGTGGTCCACACAGGACGGCGCCTTATCGATATTCAACGGCGTTGTTCGAGACGAAAACAGAGGTAAAAGGGTAAAAAAGATAGAACTCCAGCGGTACGAGGACATGACCGAATCCGAATTGGACAAAGTTAGGGAGGAAGCGATCAACAATTTTGAAGTTAACGATATACTGGTGGTTCATAGATACGGAGAGTTAGAAGTAGGAGATAACATCGTCGGTATAGTCGTGAGCGCTCCTCACCGTGAAGCGGCCTTTGACGCCTCCAGGTACTGTATAGACAGGATAAAGGAGAAAGTTCCGCTCTGGAAGAAAGAGACGACGGAAGAAAACGAATCCGAATGGTTGGGTGGGGAATGAATATGGGTATGATCGATATAAGCGAGAAGAAAAAAGTACCGCGTCAAGCCACAGCGAAAGGAGAGATCAGGCTTAGCGCGGATAGCGTAGAGGCGATCAAAAATGACCAAGTGAAGAAAGGCGACGTTTTTCAGGTGAGTGAAATAGCGGCTATACAGGCGGTCAAGGACACGCCTCGGTCGCTCCCTCACTGCCATCCGATCCCGATAGAGGGTATCGAAGTAGATTTTGAGTTTGTAGAGGAAGAGATCCTTAAAGTGAGATGTGAAGTCAAAGCTCATTACAAAACGGGGGTTGAGATGGAAGCGTTGGCGGGAGTCAACGCCGCTTTGCTCACCGTGTGGGACATGGTGAAGTACTTGGAGAAAGACCGGGAGGGACAGTACCCGCAGACCAGGATCAAAAATATTTCCGTCACGGAAAAGAAGAAAGGTGATATAGATGGGTCATAAAGAACACAAATACGAGGCGTCCGAGAGCGTGAACTGCGCTGTTCTCACTATCAGCGATACAAGGAACATCGATACCGATGAATCGGGTAAGAAGATCAGGGAGATGCTGATGGATGAAAAGCATGAAGTCGTGGGATATGAGATCGCTAAAGACGACCCGGATGAGATAAGAGAAACCATAGGATCTATCGATGCTGAAGTCTATATACTCAACGGCGGAACGGGTGTAAGCGCCCGAGACGGAACGCCGGATGTCCTAAAAGATATGATAGATAAAAAACTTCCAGGTTTTGGAGAGGCTTTCAGAAGATTGAGTTATCAGGAGATAGGATCGGCGGCGATCTTGAGTAGAGCTTTGGCCGGCGTGTCCGGTGAAGAGATCTATTTCGCTCTACCGGGATCCACTTCCGCTGTTGAATTGGCGATGAAGGAACTCATCTTACCCGAACTCGGACATATGGTATACGAGGTGAACAAGTGATGGAAGAACAGCGTCCCTTCGGGGAACTGATAACTTACGATGATGCCCTTTCTGCTCTTCTGAAAAAGATCGAACCGATAGAGAGAAAAGAGACGGTAGAACTCGACGATGCTTTCGAAAGAGTTCTAGCTGATGATACGAAAAGCGATATTTTCGTTCCTCCCTTCGATAGAGGAGCGATGGACGGCTTCGCTGTAAAAGCGGAAGATACATTCGAAGCGGGCAAATTCGATCCCGTAATGCTGGAAAATATCGGTACGCTTCATGCCGGAGATTCTCCGGAAAAGAAGGTCGGAGAGGGGGAATGTATGCAGATAGCGACCGGCGCTCCCATGCCTGAAGGAGCTGATGCGGTCGTGAAAGTCGAAGTGACCGAAAAGGAAGGTAACGAGGTGAATATCTATGATCCGGTCCATCCCGGAGAGAACGTATCTCCTAAAGGTGAAGATATAGAAAAAGGAGAGACCGTCCTACCGAAGGATTCTTTCCTCACATCCGCTGGGATAGGAGCTCTAGCGGCGATGGGAAAGGAGTCCGTAGAAGTCTATGAGAAGCCGAAGGTTAGCGTGATCCCGACAGGGGACGAGGTGGTCCCGGTGGGAGAAGAACTGGAACCGGGTCAGATATATGACGTCAATTCCCATACTCTGAAAAATGTGGTGGGTAAAAACGGGTGTGAACCTTGCAGTAAGGAAGTCGTTCACGATACCATCGAGGAACTAAAACAGGGGATCGAGAGCGAAGTGGAAGATAGTGATATGGTGCTGTTCTCTGGAGGGAGTTCCGTAGGAGATAAAGATATGCTCATAGACGCTTTAGATTCTATCGGAAAAGTGATCTTCCACGGAGTCAAGCTTAAACCGGGCAAACCGACGCTGTTCGGAAAGGTCGACGGAACACCCGTTATCGGGATGCCAGGCTATCCCACCTCGTGTTTGAACACGGCTCAGCAGTTGATCAAACCCGTGTTGAGAAAGATGTCTAGACTACCCGAGGCTCCGGAAAGACATACTACGGCCGAACTTGCAAAGAGGATCACATCTTCTTTGGGTAGACAGCAGTACATGACCGTCCGACTCGAAGGTGAAAAGGCTCATCCCGTCTACAAGCAGTCGGGTGCGATAACGAGCATGGCTCAAGCCGACGGTTACTTCGAGATACCTGAAAATACGGAACTGATCGAAAAAGGAGAGAAGGTCTCCGTAGTGCTTTATTGAACATCAGACAACGATGCTTACCCTTCCGCCTTTGTTCGTGTCTTCCAGTAAGCGCCTTCCTACCCTTGTACCTTTTCTTATCTTAATAGTCCCGTCCTGACCTACGGTGAGAGTCGAGAGGTATTCGTCGTTCGAGTAGATGTCTACACTCTTTTTAGCGTACTTTTTCCCCGCGTCTATCACTATCTTTTCTTTTTCTACGACGACATTCACTTCTTTCATCTCGGAGTCCGTTTTTTCCCGACCTCTATCTCTACCGCCCTTCAGAGGCTGAACGTCTATACTCATGTCGAGTCTGTCTTCTATCCTGGTGATGTTCTCGCCGTTCTTACCCAGCAGCGAGGCGATCTCGCTCTCTGGAACGTAGACTGTTATGCGATCCGATGAATCGACTTCGACTTCCAATCGTCCTCTGACCTGTCTGCTCAGTTCTCTTTCGAGCTCCCGCTCTGCCATATCCCATACCGGTTTTTTCGCTTTTCCTTTGCCTTCCTCTACAGGCATAACCACGACCTGCTCGCCGTAGGAGTAGACCTCGTACTCCACTACGCCGGTTTCAAAATCTTTCACCTCTATCACCGGTCGGGCGAGATCTTCTTCCGCCATGCCCATCGGCACCTTCACTGTGTAGCTCACGTCATAGACCTTGTTGACGTCGCCGTCTTCGACATAGACTATGGTGTCGACGACCTGCGGGACCATACCGAGTTCGACCCTGCCTATCAGTCTCTGAAGCGCGTCTATCGCTCTGTTCGCATGGGTCACTCCGATCATCCCGACTCCGGCCAACCTCATGTCCGCGAAGGTCTTGAAATCCGGTGTCTTTCTCACTTCGTCATAGATGGTGTAATCCGGTCTTACCAGCAGAAGTATGTCTCCCGTATCCTCCATCTTCCCTCCTAAACTTGTATATTGAGTGATCTCGTCACCGACCTGTAGATCTCTAGGATCCTCCATAGTTTTGATGGTATATTCCAGATCTTCGAGGTAGACGGCTATCGCCTGAGCCAAAGTACTTTTTCCGGCTCCCGGCGACCCCGATAAAAGGACGCCTCGTTGTTTCTCCGACAATCTCTCTTTCAGTTCGTCCGATAGTCTATAATCGTCAAGTTCGACCTCCGCTACCGGTTTCACAGCGGTGATCTCGAAGCCGTCGGAAAATGGAGGTCTAGCTATCACTATCCTGATGTCTTCCAATTGTACCACGGTAGCGCCGCCTTTATCGACCTCTACGAAACCTTCCGATGACCTCTCGGCGCTTTCGATTATGTTGTGAGCTATATCACTCAGTTCTTTTTCATCCGTGATATGGTCCTCTATCGTTACTATGTCCACGTTGCCGGGAGTACCCACCTTAGCCTTGGGCTTGTCTCCTTTCCTCAGGTGTACGGACATCACGTTCTCGTCAAAATAATCTCGAATACTCTTACCTTTTTCTTCCTCTCTCCCCTCGGGTTCGAGGTACTTCACTTCTAGACCCTTGGCTCTCCCCACTTCTGCCTGAACCACGTCGCTGGTGAGCAGGAAAGCCTCTTCGTCTAGAGCTATCGATCGTATGATCGAGTCGATCTCGCCGCTAGAGCTCGCTTCTCTCTCCTCTGCGGCGGGTCTCTCGCCTGCAAAGGAAAGCTTTATCTTTTCCACCTCGTGGTATTCCCTCAACTTTTGTATCTCGTCTAGACCGCTCAATCCGGTCTCCTGCCCTCGATTAGCTTGCGCCTCCAATTCGAACACGACGGCTTCCGGGATGATTATCTCCGCTTCCTTGTAGACCCCCTCCTCGATCCTTTCCGTGACTCGACCGTCGATTATAACGCTAGTATCGGGTACTATCTTCATACTTGTTTTCATTCATACCGCTGATTAAATAGTTTTGCTATGAACTCAGCCCTTGAACAGGTGTACCGCCGAGGCCTTGAACATCGCATTTATCTCTTTACCTTCTTCCAGTGAGAGATCGTTTACAGACTGCCTTGTAACGTAAACTGTTATTGGGATACCTATATCGATCTCGATCACCTGGTATATGCCCCTGTCCGTTATCCTGGTTATCACGCCTGAAAAATTGTTCCTGGCGCTGGATTTGAAGGACTTCTCCGAGAGGATTATGTCCTCCGGCCTGACGGTGGCGGTGACTTCCCCCGTCAATTTAGAGGTGGAATGGAAAGTGACCTCTCCTATCTGGGCTTCAGAGATCCCACCTTTTCTTTTCGAAACGCCTTCGAATATGTTACCAGTCTCGACGAACTCGGCTATGAACTTGGAATTCGGTCTCCTCATTATTTTTTCAGGAGAGCCGATCTGCTTTATCTGGCCGTTTTTCATCACGGCGACCCTATCTCCCAGGATGACAGCTTCTTCCTGATCGTGGGTGACGTGGATCGTGGTTATATCTAACTCAGAATGCAGTTCTTTGACCATCTCCCTTAGTTTCTTAGAAGTCTTGTAGTCCAGGGAGCCGAAGGGCTCATCCAGAAGCAGGATCTCGGGCTCGAGTACGAGTGCCCTTGCAAGCGCAACTCTCTGTTTTTCCCCTCCACTCAGTGTCTGAACGTTCCTTTTAAGGAGGTGTCCTATATCCACTCTTTCAGCCGCTCTCTTAACCTTTCTTTCAACGTCATCTTCATCTCTAGCCTTTAAACCGTAAGCTATATTCTCTTCCACGTTCAAGTGGGGAAAGAGCATGTAATCCTGATAGACGAAGGCGAAATTCCTCTCGTGAGGCCGTATATCCGTGAAATCTTCTCCGTCTATACTCAACCTGCCTTCATCAGGGGTATGGAATCCCGCTATGAGTTCAAGAAGAAGCGTTTTTCCTGAGCCCGTGGGCCCTAATACCACAAAATACTCGTTCTGCTTCACTTCGAAAGAGACCTCCGAAAGTTCAAAATCTTCCCACTCGTTGCTGAGCCCTTCAATCTTTATCATACATACTCATCCTTCTGCTGATCGTTCTTATAACTATGAAGATACTGAGACAGATTATCAGGAGTAAAGCCGCTATCGGTCTCGAGGCCTGTAATCCATAGGAAGTGTAGGCCTCGTATATGTAGACCGGAGCCGTCTTCGGGTAGTAGGCGATTATCACCACCGCCCCGAACTCGCTGATAGCTCTAGCCCACGACATCACAGCTCCCGAAAGTATATTTCGCTTTATAAGGGGTAAAGATACGGTGAAAAAGGTCCGTTTCCTATCTGATCCTAAACTCATGGCCACCTTTTCCAGTCGAGGGTCTACGTCTTCGAAGCCTTCCCTGACCTGATTGACGATGAAAGGTATACTGACGAAGAGCATCGCAACCACGACACCTGGAAAGGCGTCCATGAAGTTTAAACCTGCTTTTCCTAGAGGCTTTCCGAGAGAACCGTTCCTGCCGAAGACCACCAGCAGTGCTATGCCCGCTACTGTATGAGGAACGACCATGGGTAAGTCGATGACTCCCTCTACGAACGATTTGGCGGTGAAATCCTTCCTGGCCATGACGTAAGCTAGAGGTATCCCCAGGATAAGGCCGATGAGTGTAGAAACGAAGGCGGCCGAGAGGCTGACGGTGATGGAGTTGATAGCCCCCGGATCGGACAGCGCCTCCTGTATGTCCGGAAGAGCCGCGTTGAACAGTTCCGCCAGAGGAAGCAGGATGAAAACCACGAGTAAAATCCCGAGGATGGAGAAGACCACTAAAGTTGGTTCAATCTCCTTCACCTCACCGAACAAGTATATAGACAGTATCGATATGAAAGCAAAGAGCGCCAGGATATACCAGAGGTTTAAAAGGTACAGAATGACGAGGATGGGGATAAAAAATAAGAGAGCCGTGGTCGTAGTTATTTTGCCTTTCAGATTCTTTCCTCCTTGTTCGTTCAGTCTTGCTCGACCATCTCCTTGAGCTCGCCCGACATATTGGACCTGTTATCTACCTTCGGCGGATCGATAGGAGGCTGGCCGTTATCGCTCATGACCTGTTGACCTGTCTCTCCCAATAAGAATTTAACGAATTTGACCGCCGTATCCCTGTTCTGTACAGTTTTGGATATCGTTATCCCGTAAACTATCGGTTTCCCTACTGAGGTTTCTCCAGTGTGTCTCGTAAGGGTCACTTTGCCGTACTCTTCGGCGTACTCAACACTGCTGAGATCTATCTGTTCCGGTAACTGCACATAATTCAGATCGTGCTGCTCGGCCACGCTCTGATAGATGTACAGGTAATCCATGTTGCCTGACTCGAGGATGCCTAAAAGGTCCGTCTCTTTGCTCCTCACTGTTATCTGGTCTACGTTTTTCACGCCGAGGTCTTCCGGAGCCGAGATGTTGTAGCCATTTTCCTCGATGTCGGTGTGATTGCCCACCAGATCGTCGTAGATGTATTCATCCCCGTAATGATCTTCAGCCAAGAGCGTCACCATCTGAGATCGATAACCGCAGGGATCGTCGTTCGGGTTGCTGAATCCGTAGGTGACGTCTTCTCTATCCAATATCTTGTACCAATTGTCCGTGGTGATCTCGTCCTTGTAAGAGCTGGAATCTACATAGGCGAGCACCATCCTGTTCTTGGCGAACCTGACGGTCCAGTTCGCCTTATCTTCGTCGTACATCATATTTGGTATCAAAGAATAGTCCGCTACTCCGACGACATCCGGTTTTTGACCCTGGTCCGTAACTTTTCTGACCGTGTCCACGCTTCCCGCCGGTTCTCTTCTCACGTCTATATCCGGGTTCTCTTCTTCAAATTTCTTTTCCAGTTCTTTGAAGGGAACTGATAATGAACCGGCGTGGTAAATGTTCAGAACTTCCGTTTCATCCTGCCCAGTGCACCCTGAAAAGAGAGTCGTCAACAGGAGGATACCTACCATAACAGTCGTTATCTTCTTTTTGTCTTCCACCTTTAGATCCATATATACCATTATGCTCAAGCAAGCATAAGGGATTATAAAAATTTTCCTTTCTATTTAGATGAAAAAATCTGTCAGACATCGACTCTATCCAAAGCTAAAAAGACGGAAAACACCCCGATTTTAGGGGTGAAAACCCTGGATATTAGGGAAACATATTTATATTAATAGTCTATTCCCTATCTGGGGCACGGCGATGACGCCGCCCCTTTAACTAAGGAGGTAGAAAAAATGAGCATGGAAAAAATAAGCGTGAGCAAAGCAAAAAGTATAGCCGAAGAGAAAGACCTCGAACCGGGCCTGGTAAAAGGTACCGATGGGATACAGTTTACGAAGGGGAATAACGATCGGATCAAAACCGTCTCATGGGATGAATTCGAAGAGAAACTCGATGAACGCGGTCTCGCGGTCTATGAATCAGGCGGCTGGATGAAGATAATGAGTGAGGACTAAGAAAAACTTGGTCCCCACTTTCTTTTTTTTTTATTCTTCGACTTTCGGGCTAAATCTTATTTACTCTTTCCAGTATATCTGCTTAGATGATCGAGATAACTGATAGATGGGGTTTAGCGAAGAGAGGCAAATGGACTTTTAAAGATAGAGAGATCGAGATACCTAACGTTCTTTTTTTATCGGGCGGTATGTTCGATGCACCCGAGGATGCGGAGATAACGCTTTCTGCTGAAGAAGAATCTTTTTTCACCCTACCTTCTTCTTTTTTTCAGACCTCTGATGAAGAGTATACTTTTCCCGCGACTTTTGCCTATCCTGATATGTTTACTGATAATGAAGTCGGAACTAAAGGCGGTCACGAGAAGATACAGGTGATATTTGATCAAGAGCCGGATCTTGGAGCGGAACTTTATGTTTTAGGCAATGCGCCTCAACTACTTCAGAGGAGTGATCGCTTGTATGAAAAGGTGATGGGATTAAGAAATAAGATAGATTACCATAAACTGATCTACGCCCCGGGCATCGCTCAGCCCCAGAATATCGCTTTATTGACTTATCTAGGAGTGGATCTCTTCGATTCGTCCTTTTTAGAGCTGATGGACCTGGAAGGTGTAGAGCTCTCTGATTGGATTGGTTTTCCCGGCCGCCCCGAAAAAAGCCGAGATCATCTTCTATCCGAGTTGTTCTTGATAAGGAACGGGATAGAAGAGGGTCGGATAAGAGAGTTGGTTGAAAGTCGGGCGAGATCAGAACCTTGGATGGTCGAAGTGTTGAGAAGAGCCGACGAGGATTATCTCGTGTTTTCTAAAGGCGTGCCCGTGACGAACGATAAGTTGTACGCGACCACGAGAGAGAGTTTGAACAGACCGGATATAGAAAGGTTTAGGCATCGAATCGAAACTAGATATGAGCCTCCCGAGAGAGACGTACTCCTCCTTTTACCGTGTTCGGCGAGAAAACCTTATTTTCAATCCAGGACTCACCGCAGGTTCAGAGACGCCACGCAGAAAGTAGATTGGACGAATATACACGAGGTCATGTTGACTTCACCGCTGGGAGCGGTACCTAGGGAACTGGAGTTATTCTATCCTGCCCAGCAGTACGATATACCCGTTTCGAACGAGTGGTTCGAAAGGGAAAAAGAGATGGTCTTAGAACAGCTTCAGATCATACTGGACAAACGAGAGTACGATGCGATAATATCTCACCTTCCGCCGGAGATGAAGTTCGTGCCGGAAAACATCGATTGTATAAATACCGTCGGGGAGGAACATCCCGCCTCTTCCGAAGCTATAGAAAAACTCGCTGATTCATTGAAAGAGTATGTCGCCGAAGATACGGGCAGTTATCAGACCTACCTCAAGGAGAACTTGACCTCATTCGCAAGATTCCAGTTCGGTCCTGAAGGCGAAGCTCTATTGGAAGATGCCAGAATAAAAGGCAAATATCCCTGGTACAAGATAATAGACTCCGAAAAGCAGAGAGGTATGCTGGTCCCGGAAAGGGGCCTGATTTCCTTGACTTTAAAGGGCGCCGATATATTGAAAGAGGAGGGTGTCTATCAAGCGGAGATCGGGGATTTTGAATCTAAAGGCAGTATATTTGCGGTGGGAGTGGAAGACGCTAGCGAAAAGATCAGACCGGAAGATGAAGTGATCGTGGTCCATGAAGACGAGCTTAGAGGCGTGGGCCCTGCTTCGATGTCGGGAGAAGAGATGGTGAAAGCGGAGAAAGGCGAAGCGATCAGGTTGAGGCATTATCCTTAGATCTTCAGACTTTTTTCAAGTGGGGATGTTCTTCGAGTATCATACCTTCAACTTTTAAGGGTTTCAGATGATTGGCCATCTTCACCGCATCTTCGAGATCACTTTTTTGCTCTGAATATACGGTATAGAGCAATTCGTCTTCCTCGACCTTATCACCCTTCTTTTTCCTTAACAGTATTCCGGCACCTTTACAGTGAGGTCCTCCGGCGCATCTAACTATCTTTATTATCTGACTGTTGTTGATGCTGTCAACGTATCCTTCTTCGTTCGAATATATCTCTCTAGAATATTCTCCGATCTCTACATCGTTCGACGTAACCTCTGGATCTCCACCCTGTCTATCGATGATCTGTTTCATCTTATCAAGTGCTTCACCGCTGTTCAAGATACGCGCCGCTTCCTTTTTCCCGTCGTTTATACCCCCCTGTTCCAGCACCATGCCCGCTAGTTTGGTAGACTTCTCTATAAGGCTGGAAGGAACATCCTTCCCCTCTAAGGCTCGGAGAGCTTCTTTCGCCTCTATAGCGGGACCGATAGCCCGTCCTACCGGCTGTCCGCCGTAGCTTAAAGCACATCTCGTCTCGATCCCGATTTCTTCGCTCAGAGAGACGAAGTCCCTCGCGTATTTTCTCCCTAGTTCCCTGCTTTCGACCTTCGTCTCCGGTCCCACTGGGATATCCATCACCAGGTATTCGGCTCCCGTGGCTTTCTTTTTCGAGAGTACTGAAGCCAGCACCTGTGGATATGGATCGATCCTGAGCGGATATTCGGCCCTTATTATCATGTCGTCACTAGGGGCGAGGTTCACAGCGCCACCCCAGGCGATGACCCCGCCTATATCCTCGCTTATGCTTTTGATCTCTTCTGTACTCAAGACCACGTTGGTCAAAGTCTCGAATATGTCCGCGGTGCCTCCAGCGCTCGAGATGGCTCGAGAACTCGTCTTCGGGATAGTCAAGCCCGCGGCAGCCACTATTGGAACTATCAAAAGCGTTATCTTGTTCCCTGGAACACCTCCTATGCTGTGATGGTCGAAGATAGGATGTTCGTCCCACTCGATCACGTCTCCAGTGTCGATCATGGCGTTTATGAGGTCCTTGATCTCACGATTATTCATCCCCTGGGAATAGGTCCCGGAGACATAAGCGGAGAGTTCTATATCGGATAATCTTTTCTCGACTATATCTTCTATTATCTCGTTTATCGCGTGAGTCGAAAGTTCTTTTCCCTCCAATTTTTCTCTGATATGCTCGACGGATTCCGGTCTGCCGGTTTGTTTCACCGTCAATCTGTCGCCTTCCTCCGCCTCAAGATCGTCGATAACCTTATTAACCAATCCGATTTCCCCCTTCTCTACAAGGCTCTCAGAGCTGTCCACCACGGCTCTAGACGTTTTACCCCCTTTACTCACGTTGACCCTAGCTTGGCTCCGAAGACCGATCTTCTCTACATCTTTTTTATTCAATATTACGATGTGTTCTCCAGCTACTAAGTCTATCTTTTTAGCCTTCAACTGCATGGCAAAATCACATCCATTTATCCAGTGCCTTTTTCAATTCTTGATGATCCTCTGCATATTCTCTCAGATCTACACCTTTAAAACTTGCGTCGACGGCTTGACTTAAAGCTTTACCTCCGGCCCTAACTCCGTCTGGATGACCCGATACGCCTCCACCGGCCTGTATCTGCACGTCGGTCCCGCTCACTTCCATCAGTTCAGGGATCAATCCGGGATGCAGTCCTCCGCTGGCGACGGGCATCATCCTTTTCAGATCGTGCATCTCGCCTAAAAGAGCTTCTTTCGACTTCAGTTCTTCCGAGATATCAGCGTGCATCTTTCCCGTTCCATAGGTACCGGTATGCAGAGCGTCTCCTCCAGCGAGTCTTACGAGTTTAGCTATGACCGGCATAGAGATGCCGTGCTCGGGATTCTTCGTGATAGCTCCATGCATAGCCCTGTGGACGTGTAAAGGAACTTTGATCGAAGGATCTTCCGCTAAAGCTTGAAGGCCGGAAAAACCGACGGTTAAGACGTCCACCATCAACTGCCTAGCGCCGTTCTCTAGGGCTAAGTCTGCAACTTCTAGAATCTCGTGGACGCTCGTACTTATGTTATGGGCGTGGATCATATCGTGACCTTCCTCTTCCAAAAGATCTAATTTTTCACTCACCGCGGACACCCTATCTTCCAATGGACAAAAATCCTGATCTACCAGGGTTTCGTCGTCCTTGGAGTTGGTGAGCCCGCCTTTTCCGGCTTCATAGACGTATTCGGCAAACTCTTCAGGAGGAAGACCGATCTTGGGCTTCACTATCGTTCCGACCAGCGGCTTTTCAGGCCTATCTAATATTCGGCGGAGTCCTTCGAGACCCTGTTGAGGACCCGGATATCTATCTATCATTTTAGGAGGTACTTCGATATCCACCAAACGAACACCATCTAAAGAATCTAGACCGAAAAGATTGCCGGCGATTATACTCAGGATCTGTGGGATCCCTCCGATATCGCCGGAGAAGTCTATGACCGGATATCCTATCTTGGTTCGGTTCCCTTCTGCCTCCGTCACCTTTGCGCCGTACTTCTCGAATATATCCTCCGATAGAGTGGTGGGATGTGTCCAAGTACCGGTCGATTCCTCCTCGGCGATCCTCTTCCCCGCGGTTTCTATGTCTAGATCACTATCGACAGTGTATTCACATATGAAGTATTCTTTAGGATCCAACTCTTCATCCAATGCTAGATAATCTATACTCATCTTTCCATCTCCTTTATTATCCTGTAAGCCCCTTCCGGGGAGATCACTCCCTCTTCGGTGACTATAGAGTCGACGTATTCAGAGGGCGTCGCGTCGAAGACGGGATTACTTATCTTGACGTCGGGGAGATCTTCCGGGTTTACGATCTCAGAAGGATTACGTTCTTCGATCTCGACGAGGTCGCCGAACGCGGTCTTTCTCGAAAATTTGTAGGTCTCAGCACACACGGTCAGAGGAACCCTGCTCTCGTGTGAACATAATGCGACTTGAGATGTACCTATCTTGTTGATGACCGCTCCGTTCGAAGCGATAGTATCGGCGCCGACGTAAACTTTATCGACGTCTTCCATATTGTGCCTGACCGCGGAATCTACGATCAGCGTCACGGGGATCCCGTGATCCGAGAGTTCTCTAGCGGTGATGTAGCCCTGCTTTTTCGGGCGCGATTCAGTCGCTATCACGCTTATATCTTTTCCCTGGTCCCAAGCGTGCTTAATGGCGCCCAGAGCCATGGAACTGTTGCAGTGTGTGAGCACAACGTCGCCTTCATCGATCCGCTTCCCTCCGTACTCTGCTATCTTTTCTCCCGCCTTGAAAGAGTTCTCTATAAAATCTTCCGCCCTCTCTATTATCTTTTCCTTCATCCTCTCGCTCTCGGCTTCCATAACGTACCTTATGGCGTTCTCTAAGGATACAGCTGTCGGTCTGGTCGAGCGCAGTCTTTCCGCACACTCTTCTAGCTCCCTTCCAAGTTCTTCAGTGCCTCCTTCGAAGTTTTCCGCCGTCTTCTTCAAAGCATAGGCTCCGGATCTTCCGATCCTCGCCGCTCCTCTGATCTCCATGGATTCTATATTTTCGGCGATCTCCCTCGGTTCAAGTTCTTTTATATCATCCCAATTCATATGAGCATTAGTATGTCCGTTATGGCTTAAAATATTTGTCCCGGAATATGTCAGATGTGGTCCAGCAGAAGAGAAAGGTCCTTTTCTTCGATGATGACGTCTGCACTTTCTATAACTTCTTCGTCGGCAGGGTTGAAAGCGATCCCTAGACCCGATTTTCGTATCATAGGTGTGTCCACGTGGCTGTTCCCGATCGCCACGCACTCATCTTCATCTACTCCAAAATCGGAGAGCAGCCTTTCAAAAGCCTCCCCTTTATCCCTGAGCTTGACCTCTAAAACCCCTTCGCCGGTCAGTTTATCTTCCCGCTCTTCGATGTCATTGGCCATGATCCTATCGAAGTGTTTTCCCCCCACGTGTTCCGCTAAAGGTTTTAGTCCCCCGCTTATTATAGCCGTGTTAAAGTTCTCTCCTATGTACGGGATAGATCGGTTAAAACCATTCATTTTAGGAGCATCCTTTAAAATATCTGTGATATCCTCTTTTGAAATCTCTGGATCGATAGATCTCCAAAGCTCGATATCCCGTCTTATGAATTCTAAGTCGGTAATCTCACCTTCCATATAGGCTTCTAAAGATTTATCGTTATCGACTCTAAACTTATCATGGACCCACCGCCAAGAACTATGCGTGTCTACAAGTACGCCGTCCATATCGAATACTACCAAGTTCCAGTCTGAGGTCATAGTTTTTCTCTTATCCTTTCCATCTCATCCTTAAATTCTTTAAATTTATCGAGGCTTTCTTCCAGATCACCTTTCTTCTGAGCATTATTGGTTTCTTTTAACAGCTCGACTGGTTTTGAAATGTTCGCGCCTTGTATTTTTGCCTGTTTTAACTCGTCTCTAGCTTCTTTAATTTCCTTTTTTAGAACGCTTTCCAATCTTTGAAAGGCTTTATCCTGTGCTTTATCTATCATCTCTTGGGCTTTACCAGCTTCGCCGTCCTCACATCTTTTCTTCGCCCGTTCTAAAAGATGGACCGCCTTGGGAAATTTGAGTCCTATATCTTTCCCTTTATCGACCATGTTTTTGACTTCGGAGATCTTTTGTTTCACCGGTCCCATCGATTCTTTTTCCTCCGATGTCTTTTCTTTACCCTTATCGATCAACTCAGAGACTTTTTCATAAGCCCCTTCTTCTCTATATTTATTGATCTCATCGATGATAGATTGTACATCCTCTGTACTCTTTTCTTTTATCTTTTTTATTTCAATATCTATCTTTTTTTCTAGTTTTTTCTGGAAGAAGTCCCTACAATCGTCTAATGTCTCATTAGCCTTCACATACTCGTTCTGTTTCGTATCTTTCACGGCTTTATTTATTAGCGCCTTACCCTCTTCTATTTCCACCTCGAAATCCTTAGCTGTTCCTAGAAGTGACCTCATCTGCGGTATTTTCTCTTGGATTTTTTTGAAAAGATCCTTTTTTTCTTCCACTCCTAGTGTTTCTTTTTCCTCTTCTTCGATTTTCTTTTCCTCTTCTATTTCTTCTAGGGCTTTTTCTATCTTATCAACGGTCTTCTCTGTCATCTCATTAGCCCTTGTAAAGTTACCTTCTCTCGCTTCTTCCTTCGCCTCTTCTATTTTTTTGGAGAATTTTTGATAATCTCCTCCTTGTTGTTTTAAACTTTCAACTTTAGATTTTCCTTCGACAATCATCTCTGTAAATCGGTATAACTCTTCGACGTCTTTCTTGGCTTCCATCACCTTGTGGAAGCCATCTTTGAGCTCACCCCGGTCCTTTTTTTCCTCGCCCTCATCGATGTACTCCTCTATCGGGGACGTGCCTAAATCGATATCTATCTCATCTATATTTGAGACCTCGTCCTTTATCTTTCTCCTTTTTTCTTGGATCTCTTCTTCAAGCTTTTCTCCTTCTTTAAGACCGAGGCTCTCAGCCACTTCTTCTATATCTTCCTCAGTATCGTTAGCTTTTTTCCTAGCGATGCGGAACTCACCTATCTCGCATCCCTTATGTACGTCATCTATCCATTCTTCGAGTTCAGATATATCTGTTCTTCCTGAGAGCCACTCGATATAATGCTCACATCTCTTCACCCTTCTCGCTATCTCTTTAGCATGGTCTATCTCTTCTTCGATCTGATCTATGAGTTCCGACCATTTCCCTTCCTTCCCCTGCTCATGGACCTTCTCTAACTCGTTGATATCGGCTTCTATTTCTTCCACGTCGAGATTATAACCTTTCAATTCTTCTACATCTTCATAAAATGAATCGATACGGCTTTTGAGATCTACTGAAACATCCTCCCCGATGACCTCTTCCTCTTCAACGTCCTCGAAATCTTCTTCCACCTCCAAATTGATTTCGTCCTCCCAATCTTCAAAATCTTCATCTATCTCTAGAGTCCCCTCTTGTAAAATCTCCTCAACTTCTTCTTCCCCCGATTCCTCTTCAAAGACTACTCCGCAATTTGGACATTCACTAGCATCTTCGGAAACTTCGCTGTTACAAACCGGGCATTCAAACGTGATGATTTCCCTCTCTTCTTTCTCTGGTTCATCCTCTTCTTCGGTTAAACCTAGGTCCTTGATATCGTCGATCAATTCTTTTTCCTCTCCACCGTCCAAAGCTTCCTCTTCTGTATCTTCCTCCTCATCCAAATTTAGATCATCATCGATATCTAGGTCCTCGAACAGTTCTTCGTCTTCATCGGAGATAAGATCGATTACTTTCTCCATCGAACTCTCATCTATATCTCCTTCAAAATTTTCTTTAAAAGGGACTAGATTAGCTCCACATACGGGGCACTCATCTTTTTCCTCAGGCACCTCAGAATCACATACGGGGCATGTCATCTTGGAACCTTCTGTCAAAGATAGAGCACCTCTTTTTTCTTATTATTCAAAGGAATTATGAAGATATAAAGGTTTTATGTAAAATTCGACACAAATAGATGGACCTCCTATGAAGAGTAGAAGAGGTCCTGCGATTTCCAGTCAAAAGCACCAAAATGTTTTAAGTCCCCTCTACTACATACCCTCTTTGATGACCCTTATAGAGGAGTGCAGAGATGGAATACCGGACATAGTCAAAAGAGCAGCGAAAAAGGAGCCTGTTAAAGCCGATAGGTTAGCTCGATTGATCGAGAAGGGTAAAGCGGTTATCCCTCACAATCCTATCCATGATCCGATCCCGAAACCCATCGGGAAAGATTTGACAGTCAAGGTAAATGTGAATTTAGGCACGTCGAAGGATTTTGACGATATGGACAAGGAACTTGAGAAGGTCGAAGTGGCTGAGAAGAACGGTGCCGACGCCGTCATGGACCTGAGCACCGGAGGAGAAATCGACAAGATCAGGGAAGAAGTGCTCGAGAGCACGGACCTGCCCGTCGGGACGGTGCCGATCTATCAGTGTGGCCTTTCAAAGGCGAGAGAATCTTCTGTAGTTGACATGACTTCCGACGATATATTTCGAAGCATCGAAAAGCACGGGAAGGACGGCGTGGACTTCGTGACTGTTCACGCCGGCGTGACTAGAGAAGCGGTCGACAGGTTGAAAGAGAGCGGAAGGCTTACCGACGTTGTCAGCAGAGGCGGCTCGTTTTTAGCCGGGTGGATCCTGCACAATCAGGAGGAAAATCCACTCTACGAGGAGTTCGATTATTTGCTAGAACTCGCGAAAGAGTACAACCTGACTTTGAGTCTCGGTGACGGGTTTCGTCCTGGCTCTATCGCGGACGCTACGGACCGACCCCAGATCCAGGAACTCATCACGCTCGGAGAGTTGGTTGAACGATCTAGAGAGAAAGACGTGCAGGCGATGGTGGAGGGACCCGGTCACGTACCTATAGATCAGATCGCCGCTAACGTGGAGATTGAGAAGGAGCTGTGTAATGGTGCTCCATTCTATGTTCTCGGGCCGCTCGTGACCGACTACGCTCCGGGATACGATCATATCTCCGGAGCTATAGGAGGCGCTCTAGCGGCTTATCACGGAGCTGACTTCCTCTGCTACGTCACTCCCGCCGAACACCTCGGACTCCCCGATAAAGAGGACGTGAAACAGGGCACTATCGCTTCTAAGATCGCAGCGCATGCGGCCGACGTGGCGAGAGGAGTCGGAAGAGACGTGGATGATAACATCTCGAGGGCTCGAAAAGACCTCGACTGGGAAAAGATGCTGGATAATGTGCTCGATCCCGAAAAAGCTAAAAAGTTCAGAAGGGAAAAGAATATTGATGAAGAAGAGACTTGCTCCATGTGTGGAGACGTCTGCGCTATAAAGATAGTAAATGATTTATTGGATTGAACTGATCGGGGAATGGTTTGTAAGGGATTAACCTTCACCTATATTTCGGGAAGTATCCCTTAATATGCTAGAGGACTGACGTCCTCGCATCTTCACTTTCGTTCCAGATGTACAGGACTTACGTCCTTCCGTATCTCAAGAAAATCTTTCGATATGCTAAGGGATTTAACATCCCTGCATGATTCGGAAGGTGTTCCTCATCATGCCGAGGTAGCTAAGTCTGGACCAAGGCGCCGGCCTTGAGAGCCGCCAAAAAGGGAAAAAGTCTGGAAAGGCCTTTTCCTCGCACCTGGAAGTGATTCCCGGTGTACCAAGCAAGCCGGTGGCGCGCTGCGCCTCAGGAGTTCGAATCTCCTCCTCGGCG
>CAYWYD010000009.1:0-61147 GCA_964462425.1 uncultured Thermoplasmata archaeon | reverse complement strand
TTGAAATTCATTACTCTGTAAAAAACTCGAGGAATCAGGAATTATTATCTCGGTTGCCTCCACGATCTCGGACTCGATTTTTTCGATCTCGGATTTAGATATTTGCTTTTTTTTCGAAAGGACACTTCTTATCTCCATCAGATTTAAAATTGAAGTGTATTTCTCGACCTCTAAATTCAAGACCTCTCTAGCGATATCAGAACGATCTTCATCCCTGAATAATGATGCAATGAAAACATTTGTGTCGATAAATATAGAAGACATGACTAATTTCTCTCTCTAACTTTTCTTACCTCTTCGACGGAATCTACATCGATATCTTTAAACCTGTGGTATAAGATATCACCTAATTTCTTGCCCTTTTTGTTGCCGATAAACTTTTCTATATCTTTGGCTAGTATCCCCATCTTACCACTTCTATGTAATTATACATCCTAACTCTTTTAAATGTTTCTACTTTTAATATGATAATAAATAAACGATGCTAAAATCCTAACTTATCCTTGATACGATCTTTATGCTTTTCTATCTCACTTTCTAAAAAATCTAGAGAGTACAGTTCCTCCTCCATTTCAAGTATCAATTCTCTAGTGACATCATCTGATATAAGAGCAGATATCAATACGTTAGTATCGATAACAAATTTCATTTGACCAGTCCATGCCTTCTAGCGATCCCTTCTTTGATCTCATCCCCGATCACCTTCTCTTAAATCTTAATTTTGCTAAGCACCATATACTTTTCAATCAAGGAAAGTGGCTGCACCTTCTATTGGATATGTGCTAAAATCACTTAACTCCCTCTAGTACGTTTTCTCACTTCATCATCTACACCACCTTAATACTTCGAGTAAAGAGGTAGACTCGTTCTTTTGAAGTTAAAGTAGATGAGAAATATGATCGTCTGAAGTACTCAAAACCTAGTTCAAATCTTTCCTCCCGACCGCAGGCATAATATAGTATCCCGCCCTTATCGATATACCATGAAGAAGACGCTAATCACCGCCGGGATCCACGGCGCAGAGATCGGTTCGGTCCTAATAGCGAGAGAGATAAAGGGTTGGATCGAGAGCAGAGGTATCGAGGGTGTAGAGGTCATACCCGAGGTGAATCTCGAAGCGGTCGAAAACAAGCATAGAGAAAATCCAAAAGATGGAAAGGACCTGAACCGCATATTTCCCGGAGACGAAAAAGGTACTAGATCGGAACGCACCGCCTACCAGCTCTTTCAAAAAGCTGAGGATTTTGATCGTGTCATCGACCTTCACACCTATGGAAAGAACAGCTGGTGTGTACCTTACATGTTGACAGATCTGCAGAAAGACTATAACATCGAATTATGCAGAAAGATCGGTTTGAGAAACGCAGTCCAGACCGGAGGTAAAGAAGGACAGCTCTTCATAGAAACGTCGAAACTCGGCATACCTTCCATGATAATCGAAGCCGGAGGCGCTGAACGGTACAGAGGGGAACTGGAAAAAGTCAAAGACTCTCTTCTGAATTTTCTGATAGAGAACTATCCGAAGAGACCGGAAGAAGAGACCATATTTTACCACCACTACGAAAGACTCACGCCCCACCAAGAAGGACTCTTCAAACCGAAGAAAGAACCGGGAGCCGAAATCGATGAAGGTGAAACTATCGGATCACTGAACGGAGATCCGGTCAAAAGCGACTTTGCCGGATTTATCCTCGGCATGAAAACACCCGGCCAGTACTCCCCCGATGATGAAAGCGTCGCGGCGGTCGCCAGAGAAAAGTAAAAAAACACTGAGGATCCTTCTTTATAAGATCTCCCGCTGCACTAATTTTATCTCTCCTTGGACCTTTTTGTCCGTTTCTCCAGGTAGATGTTCTTCCAAGATAGGTTTCGCTCTTTCAGGGTCGAGCTGGCTAAGGCTCCAAACCGCATACAAACGGATTACTGGAGAATCATCCTCCAATCTCTGTTCGACGAGGTCAAAATATTCTACTCTCTCCAAATTTGCTGTTACTATCAGAGCGTTGCGTATCAGGATCCTGCTTCCCCTCCACAGCATCGCGGTATCTTCGAGTTCCGACGGAGGGCTGTTTCTATCGAGTTTCAAAAAGTATTCTAAATCCTTATCGAAAGGTTCCATCTCCTCGATAACATCTCTCGATGATCTGTCTTCGTTGTAAGGACATACTTCCTGACAACTATCACAACCCCAGATGTGTCTTCCCATCCGTTTTCGCTCTTCAACGGTCAAGATACCTTTCTTCTGGGTCAGATAGCTGATACATCTATCTCCGTGTACGAGATAAGCTTCTTTCAAAGCACCCCCCTCACAGTTATCGAGGCAGAGGCTGCACTCGCCGCAGTCCGTGTCGATAGAGTCGTCTATTTCGATCTCTAAATCGGTCAATATCTCACCTAAAAAGATGTAAGAACCATATTCAGGGTGGATGAGCATCGAGTTCTTACCGATGAAACCTGCGCCGGCCCTTGCGGCCACCGCCTTCTCCAGAAAGGGTGCGTCATCGACGAAAATTTTATGTTCGAATCTCTCCTCAGCTTTTGCCCGGAGTCGTTCTACGAGTTCCCGCATCTCCTCTCTCAAAAAGTCATGATAATCCTTTTTGGTCACGTAATTGGACAGGTAGAGATCGTCATCTTTTCGATCTCCGTAACGTACACCGGTAACGATGACCGATCTTAGACCTTCAAGGTGGAGGGAAAGGTCTGTCGATCTTTGGATATCCTGCTCTACGAAAGGTTGAGGCCAAAAATCAGAATCACTCCTTCTCTTCAACATCTGAGGGTCTAGGTCGCCACCGTGGGTGACCCTGCAGATATCTATCTTCAAGTCTGAAGCTATCTCCTTGATCACCTTATTTTTCAGCATGATCGAACATCCGATGTGACACTAAGGAACATACAGCTACCGGGATATATATCCTATCCGTCCGGAGATCGAAAAGTGGTCCCTGAAGGTCCTCCACCGTTTTTTGAGCGATCTGACTATACTTCTATTTCCCTTGGACTTCTCTTTCACTTCAGTTTGTAAGTATCTATGCAGTAGATCTCGGTCCGAACTTACAAATATGATCCCTTTCATCTTTTAAAGAGGTAAGGTCGGATGGGCGATGAAGAAGAAAATATATACACGATACAGAAGCACGACGCTTCCTCCCTCCACTACGACCTGCGGTTGGAAAAAGAGGGCGTTTTGAAGAGCTGGGCGATACCGAAAGGACCGTCCAAGGATCCATCGGATAAAAGATTGGCGATAGAGACCGAAGACCATCCTTTGGATTACGCTCACTACGAAGGAGAAATAGAAGAGGGTGAATACGGAGCGGGGAAAGTGGAACTGTGGGATGAAGGAACATACGAGGAGATCGTATGGGAGGAGAACAAGATCGTAGTCGATATCGACGGTAACAGATTGAACGGAAAATACGTCCTTATCCGTTTCAAACCCGAGGAGGAACCTGAGAACTGGCTGTTTTTCAAAAAGAAAGAAGATTGATCTTATCCGCTACTCTATCTCCCGACCACACTTCTTACAGTAATTCGAATCTTAATCCAGCTCATAGCCGCATCTCTTACAGTGATCAGGCTCACCTATCTTTCATGTTATCCTCTCGATATTTCTATCGACCCAACTGCCGGAAACAAAGGCCATGACAACTGAGGTGATAGAGACCGGTAGAATGAATAAGGCCACTACACCCGGAAGATAAACATGATTTGTAAAGGGAACTAGGGGTAGAAGGATCACTAAGGCATGGACTACACCCCCGATAGCGAATACTTTAGCTCTTTTTGTCGAGGTACGGAACACAAGATATGCTATCAAAACAAGTGAAAGGGCCCAGATCAAACATCCAATGAGGAAGTAATATCTCGTAAATGATATGGTAAAAGTCCCACTATCAAAATATATCTTAAAGGCTAGTATAAGCAGAAGAGGGAAAATGACCGAAGTTACTATCCCGGCGTAGGTGGTTAGTTTTGTCATCTTGTTATCAGGAAGCACCGGGCTCTTCTTTAGAGTGGTTAAGAACAATATCTGAGTGATACCAAAAAAGAAAAGGAAAGAGATCAGAACGATCAGATCTATCTTGAAGCTGAATTTATCGCCTATAAGGTCGGTTATCAACAAGAAAAAAAACACGGGCGTGAATAGGAACTCTATCATCAATAGATGACATTTACTCGGTTTCTTATTCCCGGTCATTATCCCTGCTCCTCTCTTAGATTTTTGTCATCCTTGTATTTCAATTCGTACCAGATCAAAGCAGTAGATACGCCCACGAAGAGTACCGCCGCTAGGAACGGTGCATAATCTGGCTTTGAAGGATAGTCCTTATAAGATGAAGTCGATATGTCTCTAAGAGACTGAAGGTCATATCCAAAATAGGCGAAATACGTGAACCCTATCTTATCCTTTTCAAACATCCCTGAAAGCTCTTCAGACACTTCTTTTACTTCTCCTTTACCGAGCCAGGTATAAGCCTGTAATTCCAGAGATGATCTTTCAAATTCCTCGGAATCCATCATCTTCTTCGAGAAAACCGCTAATTTGACATCCCCAACTCTTTTGGACAGACCGCTTATCAGAAGCGGATAGTAGAGTTCAGCGGTGGGGAACTCATACATTAGAGGAACTACTTTACCCCCTTCGCCTTCAAAATCCACTATATCGATAACGAAATAGTTCAGGTCTCTCTCGAGGTAATCCTTGATCACAGATTCTATATCCTCGTCCATCTCCCAATCCGCTACATCCTCTGACTTGAATTTACTCTTGACCAGCTCTCCAAAAACTTGGGAAGAGTTCACCCGGTAGGCTGTTACATTGTGGCTGCCTATATCGGTGGTCCATTCGACTTTTACATCATCCCCATTACCGTCGGCACCTATAGCTCCTTCATCTCCCGTCCTTTCTCTTGACTCCAACAGACCTGAAAGTATATCATCGACCTCTTCAAAGACTTCGTCATCGCTCTTTTCTACAGAAGGCAGGGACGGGAAAGGTATCACCCTCACCGCGACCTCTTCTCCATCGTCATCACGCCTAAAATCAGTACTCAAGATCAACTTCTCATGGGTTTCGTTCCATCCGATCACGGCATTCTGTCCCGGTTCAGATATCTCGTAATCGGGAGAGACCGCACCGGAATCTCCCGCCGCACTCCCGGCTAAAGAAAGAAGTATGAGGATGCAGATCGAGAGAGTTATTATCTTCTTCATATTTTTTCTATTGATATCTATAATATATGATTTTTGAATCAGCGACGCTGCTAATTTTTAGAGATCAAGATATTATTACATAGGAAATAATCGGCTGAATGGATATACTCTCTTTCTCTACATTTTCGGATCTTTCAGGCCCATCAGAAGCACCGGATTTTTTATGAAATGCAAAGTCTATCAGTCGAACACTCTTTCACCGCTCTCTTTTTCGTCCCGACCGATCCTCCTCGGGCGGCGGAGGCTGCTCTTGAGATACATTCCCGCTCTGCAGTTCATAGGATGTTTGAGTCAAGTCTTGGCCACAATGTTCGCATTTCAAACTGTCCTTCGGGATGGTCTCGCCGCAGTATGGACAATCTTTCTTATCCAACCAGCCCCAGATCAGCAGACCACCTCCTAAAACGGCGGCGATGATACTGACGATCACTACCAATATCGTAATCAATATTGATCCAAAAAAATCGAAAAAGGGCAGGCTCTCTGTGACGTATAATGTAGCTTCTTCTTCGGTCTCAAAGGTGTACGTACCTCTTTCGGCTATATCGAGGTCGCCGACCTTCTCATATGTTTTTTCCCTAGAACCCGGTTTATCGACGGTCATGCTCTGGCTCTCGTCTCGTTCAAACACCGAGTTTCCTTCTTCATCCGTGACCTCTAGACTACCGACATTACTTTCTTCGAAATCATCTTGTTCGTCTGTCCATATCTCGTATTCACCTTCCTCCAGATCTACAGTTTTTGATCCCCCTCCATCGAAGTTCAGGGTTTCTACAGCGTCTTTTTCAGGATCCGGAAGATTTCCCGCTGCATCCCTCATCTGGACTGCACTGAAGACTAGTCCCGCGGATCCGATGATGAGGAGGACAACCCCGAAGACCATCAAGGTTTTTCGGTTCACACTATTATAGTATGTAAGCAGATTATTTAAGCTTGTTTGAAGATGACATCCGTATCTATCCAAACGCTAATCTCCAGACGACTCCTACGGTTCCGGATATCACAAGAATAGAAATACTGGCTAGAGGGCCTCCATACCACCCTGCGACCATCCCTACCGAGAGCCCTCCTATCAATATAGTGCCTCCTCTAGGTAGAGCGGAGTCGTGCTTGTCGCAGGTCAAAATATCTAATCCTCCGAGGAAGATACCCAAGCCGATAGTCAAGGAGAATTCCAACATATAAGATACAGAGGGGATAAGACTAGTTAAGAGAGGCAGGAAGAACATGAACAACAGCGCAAATACCATGGACAACATGGCGTTGCGAGCTTTCCTCTCGGATTCTTCTCTATCGTATATCTCCTTTAAGGTCGTCGATATTATATCACCATCTTCAATCTATTCTACGATCCGTCTCGGATCTTTATCGAATTGCAATATAATAACCTTTCTCCTCTTTTTCCGCATATAATAACGATCTATCTGAAGTATGCCTTTACTTCTTTTTTGAAGAGGTAGAACAAGATAAGGATGCTGACGATAGTTCCTAGACCAAGGCTGAGTAGACCTATTATAGCGAATATGATGGCCCCTATCCAAGCCCACTTCATACCGTTCCACAGCCCGTAAGCCACCACAAAGCTACCTATGGCCTCGGCAAGCACGATAGCGGTGCCTATGGTCCCTAAAATCTGAGCTAAATATGATACTGATGGTAGAGCAGTCAAGACCAATAAGGAGAACAAACCCCCTAATACGTGGAGTATCGCGAGGATGCTGACTCCGGTCGGTCTCTCTCGAGATCTCTTTCTATCAAAAAATTGCTGGGATGCATCAGGTTGAGATGGAGGAGGTCTCTTTTCCTTCTCACCTCTGAACTCGTAACCACATCTTGGACATGTTGTCGGTCCTTCTCCTCTGCTAATATCCACGTCTTGACCACAGTTAGGACAGAACTCGAATTCTTCACTCTGGATAACAAACATTATACTTTTCAGTTTGGAATGATAATTGTCAGCGGTTTTTTGAAAAGTCGAATGATGATATCTGATAAATAAGACTAGGATGATCAAGAATACGATCGTGATAGGATATATACCTCCAAACAGGGAAAGACCCACCACGAGCAAGAGAGGAATATAGATCAGCAAACTCGCTAACATCCATTGGCCTAGAAAATCGAAATCTATTTTCACCGCTGTTTTATCCCCTTCAAATTCGATCTCGGCAGTACCTCTTTTATCATCCTTCGAGGACCATAATGAGCCGAATTTTGTCTCGATCTGCTTTTCCCCCTTACTTTTTACCTGAAAATCCTCATCTCTTTTGAGCTGTTGGTAGAGGGGTTCCTGTAATTCTTTAGGCGCTCTTTCCACGTCTATTTCTTTTTCGATCGTGGATCACCTTTTTAGCCTATCCCTAACTTCCATTAGGCATATTAGATAATTACGATAAATAAAAATGTTTCGTTACTGCATCTCCTAGAAAATCCTTATAACGTCCTTCAAAAGTAGGTCCGGAGCAACCCTTATAATGCTCTTATACGAGTTTTTCTTATTATCAGGAAGGTAGGGACAAAATTAACTCTCTAAATGATCACACCACGTTCTCTACCAGAAGCCCGATAGATAAACCGATGAAGAAGCCCAGGGATACGGCTATAGTGCTTTCCAAACATATCCCGACGATCGTTCCGATCAGGATACAGATCCCGGAGGCAGGATGGCGAGCTCCTACGATACCCATCAGAAGTGCTCCAAAACCTCCTCCCGCAAAAAGACCGAGAGCGCCCAAAAGTTCGAAGCCTAAGTAGCTAAAAGCGAACAATCCGCCGAGAGCGCCACATATCGTTCCGCTGGCGACACCGAAGAACCAATCGATGTCCTCTTCCTCCTTTAACTTCTCCATGAGACCTCCTAAGAACATCCCGATGAAGGCACCCATAATACCTCCGATCAGTCCACTGAAGGTTCCTCTGATTATCAAGCCGACACTCATCGCAGAGAACCAACCACCGACACCTCCTACCAGGGTTCCCGCCGCACCGTCGATTTGATCGCCGATCACTGTCCCAGCGATCAAACCCGCTCCAGATGCAGCCATCACTGCTCCATATACCCCGGAGACGATGAAACCTGCGACCATCAACAAAAAACCGATGGACGATAGTCCGCCTACGGTTGACTTGAACCATCCTCTCATGTTTTATCGTATCGTCATTAGGAATATTAAATTTTTGTAGAGATAATATATTAATAGAGTTCAAAAGAAAGAGTCGTCAAACTAGCCTTATCTAGCAGATCTTCACTATCGGTTCAATCGCTCATATCTTCCGAGCGAGATGGTCGATCCGATGATCTTCCCGATTTCTTACTGAGGAGGAGATGGTGAAAAATGAGAAAAAAATGCAAACAAAAGATATAAACACTCGGTCATCTAATTAAAAACCATGTCGGATGAGGAGAAGTGGAAAAGCAGTATAGATACGGGAACTTACAAAGAGACCATCTTTTCGAAATGGATGACGCTTCTACTCGGCTCTATCACGACCATATTCCTTTTGATCTGGGCCTATGATCTCCTCGTCGGATTAAGCTGGAGCGATCCTCTCTCGAGATGGTTCTGGCCCGGGATGTTCTTATTGTTCTTATTGATCACCGGCAATTTTTCGAGATTGAAGATCAAGATCACCTCTGATGGATTGAGCGTCGGGTATGGAATCACTAGGAAAAAGGTCCCTTGGGAGAGGATCGAAAACTGCCACGTCGATGAGAGTTCAGCGATCAGATACGGAGGATACGGTATCCGGTTTACAAGAGTAGGTGGTAAATGGAGAACCGGTTACAACGTGATCGGTACTCCTCGCGTGGTGATCTCATTGAACGAAGGGTTCGTTAGAGAAATCGCCTTCTCGACCAAGAATCCAGATGAAGTGATGGAAGTTATCAAAAGTCATCTGAGGAAACGGGGAAGGGACATATCGGATAAGTGATAGGGGATATGGATTTACATCCGACTCTAGAACTAGATGAAAACACCAGTAAGGAAGATACTGTAGATGCCGCGGTGCCCGGTTTATGTTCTCACTAACAATTACCTCGATCGCCACGGTTTTGTTGATCAATGAATGGAAGATCCACTCGAGATAAGCACTCAAAATCTTTATAGTCTTTTGATAATATGAGATCATAGATATGGTAAAAGAAGTCGACTGTCCCACTTACACCGTCGATGAAGATAGATATTCTAGATTCGATAAGAGAGATACTGTTTTTGGGAGAAAGCTGCTGGATCCACACGCGGACTTTTATGATGTAGATATGTACGATAAAGTCGACCAGGTGATGGATGAAAATGAAGAAGGTTACTCTCCCGTCCAGTTCGCTCAGATGATGGGGGCGTGGACGGTCTACGATTATTTCCACGGTGCTTTCTCCTGGGAAAAATTGGACGATGCGAACAACGTCATGTCCAAACCGATAATGGAGGATTTCAAGGTCGAAGATAGAGAGGAGATGAGCGAAATAATCAAAAAAACTGCGAAGATGTACGGTGCTTCCCTAGTAGGTATCACGGAGATAAACAATGATTGGCTTTACTCACGTGATTATGACGGTGACGAGATAGAGATCCCGGAAGGGTATGATCATGCTGTCGTGATGGCTATAAAGCTGAATCCTGAGATGGTAAACAGGTCTCCCGCTTTCCCCGCCGGGATCGAATCCGGTTTAGGATACTCGAAGATGGCTTTCACCATGGGATGTTTGGCAGAATTCATAAGAACGTTAGGTTACGAAGCGATACCGATGGGCAACGACACCGCTCTGAGTATACCACTAGCTGTCGATGCCGGTTTGGGAGAGCTGGGTCGAAACGGACTGTTGATCACGCCCGAGTACGGTCCCTGTATCAAATTATGTAAAGTTTTTACAGATATGCCCTTAACCGCTGATAAACCGATCAGTTTCGGCGTTGAAGAACTCTGTAAGGACTGCGGTAGATGTGCAGAGGCCTGTGAAGCGAACGCTATTAGCTCGGAAAAAGAACCTTCCTTCGAGACTATCAACAGATCGAATAACGAGGGTATCAAAAGATGGGCCGTGGATCATGAAAAGTGCTATGAGTACTGGATAGAGAACGGCAGCGACTGTTCGACCTGCGTGAAGGTGTGTCCGTTCGTCGAGAGAAATATTTAAGGTCTTTTAGATCCTGAACCAAAGACGCTCAGAAAAAACTTCTTTCCAATATCTATCTTCTCAAGCATCCATCTCCTATTGCTTCTACAGCAAACAGTAGGTCATCCTCTCAACTCTCTTTCCACCTGCCCTATCAATAGAGGTATCAGGCTCATCCCGATGACCAACAGCCAGCCGACAGGACCCGGGTCTACGGTTTTGAGAACGGTGGAGATACCCGGGAGGTAAACCGCAGCGATCAAGATCAAAGTGCACAATCCTAAAGCGCCCCACACGTACTTGTTCTTCGTGACCTCGTTTTTCAGGATACCAGAGCTCAATTCGCGCATATTGAAGACGTGGAAAAGTCTTGCAAATGCTAGGGTCAAAAATGAGATAGTAACAATCTTATGGTCGGACATATCAATTGGGAAGATTTCACCAGCTGTAGCCATAGAGGCCACAGTTACTACTGATATCAAGACACCATAAAGTCCTAACTCGTACTTCTTTTCCCTAGTCAAGATCGGTTCATCAGGATCTCTTGGTTGGGTTTCCATAATATTTTCAGTGCCGCGACAAGCTCCCAGTGCGAAGGCTGGGAATACGTCGAGTACTACATTGAGGAAAAGGATCTGCAGAGGTAGAAGAAGCAGTGGAAAACCAATTAAAAATGCAATAAATATGGCTAGTATTTCGCCTATATTACCTGAGAGGAGATAGATGACAAATTTTTGGATATTCCTGAATATTATCCTGCCCTCTTTAACAGCTCGTTCTATGGTTGAAAAATTATCGTCCTGGAGGATCATATCTGCGGCCTCTTTCGCCACCTGAGTCCCTCTCTCACCCATCGCTATCCCGATGTCCGCTTTCTTCAGCGCCGGGGCGTCGTTCACGCCGTCTCCAGTCATCGCGACGATAGAACCGTTCTCCTGGTGGATCTCTATCAGGTCCAACTTGTTTTCCGGATTCACCCTAGCGAAGATGGGAGCGTCCACGAAACGTTTGAATTCATCCTCATCTAGACGCTCGGGATCGTCGAGTTCACTGCCCTCTACCACCTCGATATCTTCCGAGTCGGTGAGACCGACGCTGTACCCGACATTTTTAGCCGTAGCGGCGTGATCCCCGGTTACCATCTCAACCCTGATACCTGCATCTTGACACTTCTTTATCGCAGGTTTGACCTCTTCCCTCGGGGGATCCATCATCCCGACTAGTCCTAGAAAAGTCAAGCCCTCATAGGGTTCTTCCTCCGTACTCTCGACATCTTTTTTCGCGAGCGCCAATATCCTCAACCCGTCTTCCGCCATCCGTTCGTTCTTCTGCATCCATTTCTCCTTTTGTTTAGAAGTCAATTCTTCGATCCCTTCCGACGTCATCACTTTGGAGGAAGAATCTAAAACGCTTTCAGGGGCACCTTTCACCGCGACCTTGTACCCCTCCTCTCTCTCGTGATAGGTGGCCATCATCTTCACCGATGGGTCGAAGGAGACTTCTCTGCTCTCGGGCATCTGTTCGAGCAGACGGTCTCTTTCCATACCCCCTTTGATCCCGGCTATCAGTAGAGAAACTTCCAAAGGATCGCCCATCATCTCCTTTTCGCCTTCATGTTCAGTGAAAGATGCGTTGTTACAAAGAACACCCACTTCGAGCGTTTCTTTCAAAACGGGGTCGTCCGGCCTATCTTTTTCCTCTCCCTGGCATACAAAATCTCCCCGGGTATCCAGACCGGTTCCGGTCACATCCACGGAACGGTCCTCGGTCTCGTACCTGCTCACGGTCATCCTGTTCTCTGTTAAAGTCCCAGTCTTATCTGAACAGATTATGTTCGTGGAACCTAAAGTTTCGACGGAAGAAAGTCTGCTCAAGAGAGCGTTCTGCTTAGCCATCCTGATCATCCCCCTCGCCAGGACTAGAGTGGCAACGATAGGGAGGCCTTCCGGTACGGTAGCTATAGCTAAAGCGATAGCAGTTTCGATCATCAGATAGAGGTCCATACCTCTGATCCATCCCGCTAACCCTACGATACCGGCGACGACGACCAGAAGAGGGATCAGCTTCTGACCGAGTGTGTTGAGTTTCCTTTCCAGGGGAGTCGTCTCTTCCTCGGCTTCCTCTATGGATTCGGATATCTGACCCAGTTCGGTCTCTGTCCCCGTAGAAACGACTACCCCCTCGGCGGTACCTCTGGTCAGGTAAGTGCCCTTATAGAGCATGTTCTCTCTTTCAGCTAAAGGAATATCTTCTTCAACCGCTTCAGTGGTCTTGCTGACCGGGATGGATTCTCCCGTCAAGGCGGCCTCGTCGGCCTGAAGTTTTGAGGACTCGACCACTCTTAGGTCCGCCGGAACCATGTCTCCGGACTGCAGCGTAACTATATCACCCGGGACCAATTCATTAGCTGGGATCTCTTTTATATCTCCTTTTCTCCGTACGTGAGTATCTATCTTCGTCATCTCTCGGAGAGCTTCCATAGAACTCACGGCTCTAGCTTCGGTAACGAAACCGATGACGGCGTTGATCACTAGAACCGCTAGGATCGAAACACCCTCTATGTAATCTTTCATAAAAATAGAGACGATCGCAGCGATTCCCAGAAGTATTACCAAAACACTTTTGAACTGCTCTACCAGGATCTTCCATCGACTCTTCTTCTTCGTCTCCTTGAGCTTGTTCCGGCCGAACTTCTTTCTTCTTTTTTTCACTTCTTTTTCGTCCAGCCCTTCATCTAATGAAACCTGATGGTGACCCAGGACATCATCGGGAGATTTTGACCAAGGTTTCTCTACGGTTTTTTTTTCTGAAGACAGAAAGATAGACCCCCATCTATGTTTCTTGATAGCTCACTTTGAGATGGATCTAACATCGATCAACAATGCTAAAGAAAGAATTTTATAAAAATTTTTTGTGATTTTCCTAGAAAAGTATCCTGGAAGCTCTTCTGGTTTCCCCTCATCGCGGATATCCGTGATACTTATTTATACTACTTTCTCTATGATTAGAGAAAATGAGTTCCGAAGAGGGTGACAAGCAGAAAAAATTCGGCACGCTCAGCGGAGTGTTCGTCCCGACTTTATTGACGATACTCGGGGTCATACTGTTTTTAAGGCTCGGATGGGTGGTCGGTCAAGTAGGTCTCTTGGGCGCGTTCTTAGTCATCGGATTGGCCTTTTTCATCACCGGGATCACCGCCCTCTCGATGTCCTCCATAGTGACCAATATGAAGATAGGTCCCGGAGGCGCCTATTCGATAATATCTCGATCTCTCGGCATGGAAGTGGGGGGTAGCATCGGCGTTCCCCTTTACATCTCCCTGTCACTTTCGATGGTCATGTACATATTCGGGTTCAGGGAAGGTTTGAGGATGCTCTTCCCGCAGTACTCTCCCCTGCTCATAGATTTCGTAGTCTTCATCGCATTGTTCCTGATCGTCTTCATAAGCACATCATTCGCTTTCAAGCTGCAGTACTTCGTTCTAGCCGTGGTTATCGGCGCTATAATCTCCTTCATGGCCGCCGGGGTCAATTTCGATGTTTCCTACCACATGACGGCCCCGAGAACGGAAGGGTCGTTCTGGATAGTTTTCGCGGTCTTCTTTCCAGCCGCGACTGGAATACTCGCCGGCGCGAACATGTCCGGCGAGTTGGAGGATCCGAGGCACGCCATCCCTGTGGGTACCCTTTCAGCCATACTCGTCAGCGTGGTCATATACATGCTGCTCGCTTACTGGTTGGCCGGTTTGGCCTCTCCCGCGGAACTCGCCTCCAACTTCACGATAATGATAGATAAGGCGTTTTATGGACCCCTTGTGCTCGGAGGTCTACTCGCAGCTACTTTCTCCTCTGCCCTCAACTCCATGGTCGGCGCCTCCAGGATCTTACAGGCCATGAGCGCTCACAACATCTTGCCGGGCAACGAGTGGTTATCGAAGAAGTCGAGCTCGGGTGAGCCCAGGAACGCTATCATGTTAACTGCAGTCATAGTTGCCATGGGCCTTCTGCTGAGAGACCTGAACACTATAGCTCCGCTGATAACGATGTTCTTTCTATTGACCTATGCGATGATAAACGTCGTTATCCTTCTGGAGCAGCAGCTTGAGCTGGTCAGTTTTAGACCGATCCTGAAGATCCCGAAGGTCGTGCCTATCATCGGAGCCGGCGGGTGCTTCTTCGCGATGTTCATCATCAATCCAATCTTCAGTGTAGTCGCGGTCCTGGTCGTCACGGGGTTTTACTACATTTTGATGCACAGGGAACTCCAAAGCGATACTGAATACGGGGACGTGAGGAGCAGCCTGTTCGTAGCTCTAGCGGAATGGGCGGCTAAAAAATCGAAGGACCTACCCAGCTCGCAGGAAAGGGCCTGGGTCCCCAATTTTCTTATCCCGGCTAAAGATTCCAGTGAGGTCAGAGGCGTTTCCGAACTGGTCAGCGATATAACTTATCCTAGAGGATCAGTCAGCATGCTGGGAGTCGATATAGAGAAACGGAACGAGAGGATCGAAAGGCAGTTCAGAGATCTTGCAGGAACATTCAAAGAGCAGGGTATCTATTCGGACTGGACCATCATAGAAGGAAAGGGGTTTTCTGAAGTCACATCCAGCAGCATGCAGACCCTGAAAAGATCGTTGTTCAGCCCGAACATCGTATTCCTGAGGATGCCTAGGGATGAGGGAAGGGAGAGAGAGATAACGGAGCTGATGAAAAAGGTGACAGAAAACAGGTTCGGCATCATCCTCTTTGCGAACCATCCTTCGGCTGGGCTCGGTCAGCACAAAAAGGTGAATCTGTGGCTTCCGAGGCAGTGTCAGAAGTGGAAGTCATCAGAAAAGCTTCCTAACTGCGACCTTTCGATCCTGACAGCGTATAAGCTAAAATTGAATTGGCACGCCGAACTCAACCTTCTCGTCCCAACGGAAGACGAAGAGTCAATCGAAGAAGTTAAAGAGAATGTAAACAAACTCTTGACCGAAGCGAGATTGCCCGTCGACGACGTTCAAGTCAAGCCTACCAGCACCGAAGAATGGTTGGAAAAGGCCCCACAGGCTGACCTGAACATATTCAGTCTTCCCCCTAAGCCGGATTTCGAAGAGATCAGAGTGCGGTTGAAGAAGAGCAACTCCGCATGTATGTACTGCCGGGATTCGACCAGAGAGAGCGTACTGGTATGAGGATAGATCGTTTGATCTGATCGGAAAAAATATCGACTCAAAATTTGTACTGCTGGTCACCCTTGTGGGACCGTCATAGTATTCGTCGTCTCCAAAATCGGGTGGAGACCCTTTAGGAGGTCTTACTATCAACCAGATGATCAAACCGATTATGCCTCCGACAAGGAACACTAACAACCATAATACCCCTTTCTCTCCTCTACTCTCCGCATCTTTATAGATCCAGACAGCTAAAATTATGTGAACAATTATGATCAGGAGCGCTACCCCACATATACAGACTGCCTCGGTCAAGACTTTACCTTGGTCATCTCTTAAATCAACCTCTCCTAATATTTTTTTTGCAGTTCCCGACCGAAAGGGGGTTCGATAATAATATCCTTACTAGCCTCAGATAATACACTCGAAATTCTTATACATTTAATAATCCTCAGTATGGCCACTCTATTTCAAAGAGCGCAAAAATATATAGGGGTTGAGATATCATGAATATTTATCTTATGAACAATCTATTTATCTTAGATAGTTTTATATACTTTAACCTCGTTATTGTATCGGAGGGTTTAAGATGAGCTTAAAACTAAAGATACTACTACTATCTGAAAAAGTAAAGTGGAAAAATTGGCCAACTTGGTTAAAGGGGCTATTTTTGTTCTGGCCGTCCCTTGGTCCCGCCTATCTGTTCATCACGAGGACACCGGTCCCTACGGAAGTTTCCAATGAAGCAAACCTACTCCTGACAAATTTGGAATACCAGAACTATTTCATCGCGGTGTTCATAGGATTTTGGTCGATCAACCTGGTGATCCTCGGACTGACCTGGACCATCGGAACATTGATCTCAGATGGGTACAGACATCTTTTGAGAAGCAGGTCTAGATCAACAGAGCCTAAGAAAGATGGTTCTCTAAAAACGATGAATAAAAGAAGACCTACTCACTTGAAAAAAGCCATTTCGGTTGAACCAGCAGGGTCCGATCCTACAAAGTGAGTTTTTCAAAACTTTTTTCTTTTTTTTTATAGATTTTTGATCGTACTGCGATCCAAGCATATCTCTCAAATTAACTATATATTAATAATTTTTTCTATGTATTTTATGATAAATTAGGTAGTTTTTTCTTGTAGACTATATCTTTATATACTAGTAAGACTATCCTATATTAGGTGAAAAAAGATGAAACAATATGTGTTAGTGCTGTTGATAGCAGTTTTTCTCTCTATTAGCAGCCTAGGAATTGGAGCCTCAGTGATAGACAGTGCTTCCCAGATAGGGGAAGGCAGTGAAATTACAATAGGTGGAAACGATGAACGAGAAACAACCGGTGAAGAAAAAAGCGAGATAGTTGAGAACGACGTGCCCACGTGTCCTTTATACGGAGACGTCACTTTATTCAAATATTGGGACGTTAATGAAAACGGGGAATACGACCAGGGAGACGAACCCATAGAGAATTGGTACTTTGAAATCTATCAGCATGACGAATGCTGGAACCCGGGTCCGAGAGGTGGCGAAGAGGAGATCCTCAGCAACCCGTGGTATTTGATCGACGAAGGATGGACTGATAGTGACGGATATCTTGAATTCGAGATCGAATGCAACGATCATTACAAGGTCAGGGAATATCTGGATCACGGAGAGGAAGAATGGTACTTTACCGGCGGAACAGTGATAGGTGGATCAGAGGACGGAGCGGACTATGACGACTTCGAGATCATAGACGGTTACGTAGATATATCATTCTGGGATAGATGCGAAGACGTAGAGATCTGGTTCGGAAACGCTAAAGAAGAAGTCTTCGGAGATATAACTGTCCACAAGTTCCACGACGAGAACTACGACGGCGAATGGAACGACGATGAACAACTGATCGACGGATTCGACTTCCAGCTTTGGTATGCAGATGAGGACGGGAATCCGATCCCGGACGGCGAGATAGGTGATCCTGTAAGCACGGTCGAGGGGATTTACACCTTTGAAGACCTAGAACTTGGTAACTATGTTGTACAGGAGATCAAGCCTGAGGTAGGAGAAGAAGAGTGCTGCTGGGCATCAACCACTGGTCTGTTACAGCACGTAGAGGTTTACGACGACGAAACGTACAATCTACACTTCGGAAACGTCCGCGGCGGTAGTATCGAAGGGATGAAGTTCCTCGATATAGAAGCCGACGGGAATTTCGACCTCGGATTAGACAAACCGTTGATGGACTGGGAGATATATCTGTGGACGAACGTCGATGGAGAACCCGGAGAGAAAATAGCTACGACCACGACCGATAGATCCGGAGATTTCTACTTCGACTGCGTTGCACCCGGTGAATACTTCGTCGAGGAAGAGATGTACGAAGGATGGTACAATGTGAAGCCCGACGTGGTACCGGTCTACGTGGAGTCGTGTGAAACGAGTGAAAAGATCGAGTTCGCCAACTGTATGTACAAGGATATCTACGGTATAAAGTACTTCGATTCTCAGCAGACCGGATACTTCGATCAGCGGAACGATTGGGTGTTAGGAGGTTGGCCGATACAGTTACTGAACGAGGATGAAGAGGTCATCCAGACGACCGAAACACAGCCGAACGGATATTACTTCTTCGAAGGGCTAACAGTAGGCACGTACTACGTTGAAGAATTGCTCCCAGAAGATGAAGATCCGGAGGCATGGATCAACACGACCGAATCGAAGGTAGAAGTGGTGATGACCTGCTGTAACTCGTGTACCTTAGTGAACTTCGGCAACTACAAATATCCAGAGATAACCATCGTGAAGTATAACGACGCTAATATGAACATGAATTACGATGTAGACGAAGAACTGGTGATCGACAGCGTTTGGTTCGATATCTTTGGAGATCTCGGCAGTGGTATCACCGTAGAATACAATTTAGAGGTATTCGGAGAATGGTCATGGTATGTTGACGAGGGAACATATGTTATCACGGAGAACTTACCGACAGGATGGCACAATACAACGGCTCTAGAACAGATGGTTAGCTTAAAAGCCGCTGAAGAAGTAACAGTAGAATTCGGTAACGTACAGTACGGACATATAGAGGTGTGCAAGTTCTACGACACAAATATGAACAGCGAGTTGGATGACGAGGAAGAGATGCTCCCCGGTTGGGAATTCAACCTGTGGACAACCAATGAAGACGGATCGCTTGGTGAGATAATACGCACGAACGAGACAGGCGGATGTGGGTGCTACACCTTCGAGGACCTTCTACCAGGGACCTATGCGGTTGAGGAGATAGAACAGGATTGTTGGTTCCCGACAACCGATTTGATACAATACGTGGAAGTCGAAGCCGGCTTGACCGGAGAAGTTTGGTTCGGTAACGTTCCGGGCGGATCCATAGACGGATACAAGTTCTGCGACTACAATATGAACCAGGAATTCGATGAGATCGAGTACGGCCTAGAAGGATGGACGATCAACCTTTACGAGTACGAAGAGAACGAAGAGGCGCCGATGGACGGGCATCTCTACATGAGCACAGTTACTGACGAGGACGGATACTACGAGTTCGAATGTGTCGAACCCGGGATGTACATCCTTGAAGAAGAGATGCAGGAAGACTGGTATGCGAGTACACCTGAGTCCTATACAATTGAGGTAGAGCCTGAAGACGAGCTAAGTTACAACTTCGGCAACTACAGATACGGTGACATAACAGGGATCAAGTTCTACGACTTCGACATGAACAGCGAATTCGACCCAGAGGTGGGAGACATCCCGCTGAGAGGAAGAACTGTCGAACTTTGGGAAGCAGATGTACAAGGAAACAAGATCGGAACTGAACCGATAGATTCCACCGAGACCGACGCACACGGCTACTACTCATTCGAAGATGTAGGTCCAGGTGACTACGTGGTTTACCAGCCAAAAGCTTGCTGTGAGTGGTATCATACCACACCTAGAGAGGTACATGTGAGGATGGGATGCCTCGAAGAGCGAGAAGTGAACTTCGGTGAATACACCCTATCAAGCATAGACGTGTACGTTATCGGGGAGACCGGTGTAGATGTCAAAATATACGAGTCTAACGAGAACGGTGACGAACTTGACATGATCGAATCCGGTGTAACAGGTGACCACGGATGGTATATATCTGAAGACCTCGAACCAGGATATTACTTGGTCAAGATCGAGGGCGGTCAGACCGAGCTCGTCCAGTTGAGGATGGGCGAACAGGTCGAATTCGAATACGAATATACCTCCCAGAATCCAAGCTTTGAAGAAGCTATCTACGCTAGGTTCGAACGAAAGTAGCTAAAGAGTTACAACGCCTAAAAAACAAAACCCTTTCCCTTTTTATTTTTGATTCGGATTTATATATTGTAAAACCGACCTATATAGGCAAGTTTATCTACATGTACGTTTATCTTGTGTAGGGAGATAGAGGAGGGATATTCATGTCACAAATCAAAATAAAAGATATAAATATTGAAAATGTAGAGAATCTAGAGGGGCTTTGCATACCTGATGAGCTTTCAGACGACCCGATGTTCGTAGAGGGAAACGAACTCTGGAAGAAATGGATGAGAAAAAATCTTGAAAAATATGGATCTATAGGAAAGATAGCTTATATGGACTCAAAGATCGTTGGAGCTATCCAGTACATCCCAAAGATAGAACGAAAAGTGGTGGAGATCAAGTGCAATTTTGCCAGAGAAGATAGAAGAGACCAAGGTATAAGAGAATCTCTTTTAAAGGAGACGATAGAGGAGTTCGAGAGATCAAAAATCTATTTTGAAGGAGAAAAGGCTAAGGCTCTGATAACTTATCCTTTCCACGGACCAAGGGAAGATCTGAGAAAGAGGGAGTTCTATCTAAAAAATGGATTCAAACAAGTCTCGGAGGACGAAGATATTCTTTATTATCCTTTAATCGACGGTTATGATATGTTTGTAGAAGGGAAAAATATACCGATAGAAAATGAAGACGAAGATAAGGCCATGATATTTTGTAATGCATCCTGTCCGTACAGTATAAAAGAGATGACCGAAGTGCTGGAAGAGCTGAGACGACTAGACGATGAGATCCCGATAAAGATAATCGTCCCATTCGAAGAAACGGAGGAATTGAGCCATATCTTTTCGATGCCTGTCTGTTTGGTGATAAATGAAAAGATCATAGGATATTCTCTTTTAGATAAGGAAAAATTTTCAGAGGAAGTAAAAAAAGCCCTTCTATCCAGAGAATTGTTAGCAGAGCCAAGGAGTGAAAGAAATCCTTCTACCGGTAGAATTTGTGAAAAAGAGATCTCCTAAGACAGTGAAGTGGATCTTTTCCCTCATTCTTTTACTGGCCTGGCTCTTCTATTTCTACGCTTCAGGTTATTTCCCGATCTCTTTATCTAGCTCTTCTTCACCGAATATCCCCTCGATCTTTTCTCCGGGCTCCCCCTCTGTTACTCATAACAGGCTATCTCTTCGGTTTCGTCATCTTCACCCTTCATCGCTAATACCAGAATAATAGTTACTAAGATTCCGACCAAAAGCACAATTATTAACCACCAGTAGGTGGACACCGGGTCTTCTTCACCATCATCTGGATCAACATCTTCCTCAACCATAACCATCACTTCGTCACTGGCATCATCGGCCGAGTAGAGTTCAAGCTCGTGTTCTCCAACCTCTTTACCTTCTATCGTGAACTCGCCTTCTCTCTTTTGTCCTCCATCAAGAGCCAGCTCTTTGGTTTCCACTTTCTTTTCATCTACCTTGAGGACTAGTTTCTGCTCTCCTTCGAATTCACCCGTATTTTTAACCCTGAATCCCACCGTGATCTCCTCGTCTTCTTTAACATCTTCATCGTACTCTAGTATTTCGACGTCAAAGTAGGGTGGATCATATTTTTCAAAATTGGCTGTTATCTCTTTATCCTTGTCCATCGTTATCATTATCATTTCTTTTTCATCTTCACCCTCATAATCGCCGGTCCATTCAACAAAATACCAGTTTTCCTCGGGTAACGCTTCCAATTTCACTTCGGTATTCTCTTCATATGCTACCTGCTCCGGATCAACTTCGATATCCCCTTCTCCCTCGATCTGAATGGTCAATTCATAGGTTTCGATATCCTCTCCAAATACCGCTGTAATCTCTTTATGGTCGTCCACAGTTATATCCATCGTTAGATCGGCACTAGTTTCATCACCTTTCCACTCCTCGAACCGCCACCCCTCGTTAGCTAGGGCTGTCAAAGTCACTAAAGTCCCATCTTCATACTCTTCACGGTCCGGAGCGATGTCTACTTCTCCTTCCCCCTCTATATTAACCTCTAGAGTATAAGTCTCCACATCATCGACGTTCACCTCAATACACTCAGAGCCAAGAGAGACAAAGTACTGTCCTTCATCCTCGTATGTATACGTTTCATCGACAGTTGTGATATCACCAGGTAAAAGAGTCCAGTTGTTGAGTTCTCGACCATCTGTTTCCAGCTTTATAGTTCCTTCAGCATCGCCGGTGTTCTCTACACCTCCGGTTATATGTACTTCAAGAGGGACATAACCTTCTCCCGGGCCTACTTCGAAATCCAAAACTTCAAACTTTTCTTCTAATTCCTCGAAGTGAGCCGTGATTTTTTTGTCTCCATTTATCGTTATAGTTATCTCTTTCTCAATACCTTCGTAATCTCCCGCCCATCTTGAAAACTCCCAGGATTCTGGTGCATCAGCGATCAGATCGGCTGTCTCACCCCTCTCGTAATATCTCTCGAAAGGTGTTTCAGAAACTTCACTTCCATCGACTTTTACCGTTCCTTGACCAGTTATATTGTTAAGCATCAAAGTAGCATAATCTTCAAAAACTGCTGTTATCGTCTTGTTTTCGTCGATCGTTATCAGGATCCCTTTCTCTTCTCCACTTCCAGTATAATCACCTGTCCAACCGTCGAAATACCAACCTTCGTTTGGAATGACTTCTACGCTCACGATCGTTCCTTCTTCATAGCTCTGAGTACCTTCTTCCGGATCGGTACTGCCTTCTCCTTCGATATTGATGTTGAGATCATATTCAACCACTTTTTCGAAGACTGCCGTTATACTCTTATTCTCATCCATCATGATCTCTATCGTTAGATCGTCACTTGTTTCGCTACCTGTCCATTCGACGAACACCCAAGCTTCTGCAGGCGTAGCTTCTACCCTAACTGTCTCTCCGTCTTCGTACGTATGAATACCTTTTTCTGGCTTCGTATTACCCTGTCCAGAAATGTTTATCGTGAGGTCATACTCTAATACTTCTTCTTGGAACACTGCGGTTATGCTCTTGTTGAACTCCATCGTCACGTTCATAATAGGCCTAGAACCAGTGACATCCCCCGTCCATTCCACAAATTCCCAGCCTTTTGTAGGTTTAGCCTCTACCGTAACCACCTCTCCTTGGTAATACGTGTGATTACCTTCTACTGGATTAGTATCACCTTCTCCATCAACTTCTATCTTGAGATCGTATTTATCTAACTCTTCAAAGTGCGCCGTGAATTCTTTATCTCTGTCCACCGTTACAGTTATCTCTTCACTCGTTCCTTCATGATCTCCAGTCCATTCGATGAACCTCCAATCTTGGCTCGGTACCGCCGTTAAATTGACTGCAGTACCTACCTCGTACTCATCTTGAGCCGGCTCAACGGTGACATCTCCCTGTCCATCGACATTTATCGTTAGATTATACGTCTCAGAGACCTGCTCTTTGAAATGCGCCGTGATGTTCTTATCGCTCTCCATAGTTATCGTTATATTCTTTTCCATCCCTGAATGATCTCCAGTCCACTCGACGAACTCCCAATCTTTTGTAGGTTTAGCCTCAACCGGTACATCAGTTCCTTCTGCATAGGTATGACTTCCTTTTGGTGGATCGGTATTTCCCTCACCTTCTATATCGATCGTGAGATTATATTCCACAGTTATTTCTTCTTCAAACCAAGCTGTTATCTGCTTGTCCTCGTCCATAGTTATATTCACAGAGATAGATGTCCCGTTAAAGTCTCCAGTCCATTCAACAAAATTCCACTCTTCATCTGGAGACGCCGTTAGACTGACTTCGGTACCTTTTTTGTACCCTTCCTGATCTGGGTCTACTGTAACCATCCCCTGTCCATCGACATTCACTGTGAGATTATACGTCTCAGAGACCTGCTCTTCGAAGTGCGCCGTGATGTTCTTGTCGCTCTCCATAGTTATCGTTATATTCTTTTCCATCCCTGAATGATCTCCAGTCCATTCGACGAACTCCCAATCTTGGTCCGGAGTTGCCTCTAGGTTAACTTCGGAACTTTCTATATAGCTGTGTGTTCCGGCTAGTGGTTCCGTAGTTCCCTGACCATCAACCGAGATAGTGAGATCATATTGATTTACAGTAGTGAAATTCCAAATTTCAGACGCTGCTTTGCGTTCACCGTCTTCGGCGATGGCATACCATCCATATACTGTTCCGGGGCTGAGTCCCGTCCATTGGATTTGCGCTCTCTCTCCGTTTTGTACATTCATATCTGTTCCTATCGAGCTGTTATCCGAGGCATTGTAAAAGGAAACATTCATCGATTTTCCCGAACGATGTTCGACATGAACACTGAGTTCTACATCTGTACCGACTCCTGTGACTCTATCAGATGGATCAGGATCACTAGGTGGTAATGGGCCTTGTTCAACGCCAGGTTCGGGAACCGCCATTTGATTTTCCTCCTCTAGGCCTTCTTTCGAGACCGATCTTACTACATACCAATGGTAAGGTTCGCCTGCTACACCTTGATCTATGAATTCATAACTTACTGAGCCATCAGCTTCTATTTCAGCTATCGGTTCATCCCATGGATCGTCCCACTCCTCTGCTCGATAAATACTGTAATGGTCGATCTCTTTTACTTCTTCACTTATGATTTCCCCTGAAGAGTCTCCTGGTGCAGAATCCCACGTAACAAAATTATGAACGGGATCATCTTTTAGGTTAGTCGTCGTTGTCTGCGCAGTAACCATAATGTCATCGATACGCCAGCCTTCGCCGTAATATCCATCATAATTTTCTACTCCCGCATTCCAACTCAATTGTATAGTACTTCCAACGAAATCGGAGAGATTGAATGTAGCAGTTTCCCATTTTTCTCTCATCAGTCCCCATCCCGGTTCTCCGCCCAGCGGATTATCGTAGCCTATCTGAATTGTTCCGTCATAACCTTCTTTAGGCTCGATTATCTCAAACTCTCCACCATCTTCTGAAATCTTCAGATTGCCCCCATCCCAAAGATCATTGTCACCAAAGTTTCTCCAATGCTCAAATTTTAATTCAGCAGTTACAGTATCCGCCGGAATCTCTATTTTTGGAGAAATCAAACGACTCTCCATCTCTGGTCCTTTGTTAAAACTACCGTTTCCCCAGTCCCAGGAATTGTTTCCAACAAAGGAGCCTTGCTGACGGATACCCCACTCACTGGCATTATCGTGAGATTCCCAGGTCTCATATCCTTTATCTTCAGAAATATCGTCCTTAAAAAGAACTGTTTCGTCCAACCACTCAACATCTAGATTCTTTGGAGTCTCTGGTGGATATCCTACAAGATCGAAATGTTCACTAGTATCGAAATCTGACGTATTTTCTTGAGAGCGGACCCATACTCGCACGATTGCTTCGGAGGTTGTTTCGTCCGGAATCTCCCACGTGTAATTGCCCGCATCATCGGTCCCTTCTACAATCATATTCCAGCTATCTCCTCCGTCAGTAGAATATTCCAGATCAACTCCCGTTATAGGATTATCTCCTTCAGCGCTGTCCCAAGTGACATCTTTTAGGTCTCCAGCATGCCACTCCACCCCACCCACTGGAGAGGTGAGGTTCACTTCAAGGGGTGTGACGTTAGTGATGGTGAATCTGCCGCTCGTATCATTTCCTGGGCCAGTGTCTCCTAGATCATCATGTACCGTAGCACGAACCATGGCCTCTTCTGTAGGCTCGTCTGGAACTGTCCACGTGCACACCCCGGTATCATCGTGACCTTTAACTATATATCCCCAGCTAGTACCACCGTCAACACTGTATTCTAGATCTATATCCGTTATGTTACCAACACCTTCTTTTGTATTCCATAATATGTCTTCATCCGTACCGACTTCCCAGTACTCTCCAACTTCAGGACGTTCGAATTCTATCTGGGGGCCCTCGGCAGCGTTGTAGACCGCTAACGCGTAATCTTGGGTCGTCTCTCCGTCCCTGTTACCGTCTTCAGGTACATTAAGTCCTTCGACAGTGATCGTGTACGCTCCTGATTCAAGATGATCAGGATGGATGTAAACATTCTGAACGTTATTCGTATCGTCTAGACCGTCACCATCATCATCGAATACCGACATGGTATCCGTGTTCGGATAGGTGAAATCCCAAGTACTTTGACCTCCTGCGTCTTCAGCAAAAGCGTTACCTTGATACACGTCACCCCCGGGGGATTCTACCTTGAGATTTAAATCGTTCACCAGCGCCGTATCACTACCGGTACCGTCAGGGGCTTCCTTATCGGTCCAATGGAGAGTGATCTTCAAAGGCTTTGTTGCATCTTCGATCCCTACTTTATGCTTATTAAATTCACCCGTCGCCAAGGGGCTCTCCTGATCTTCAAGCATAAAAGAAACTGGATCATCATGAGGTTCCTGTAATTTAGATACATCTACCATCCCCCATCCCTCGTCACCGTTAGGGATAGGACCTTCCGTATCACCATCTAATGGATTGGCGGTGTTGATCAGCAGGGCCTTCACCATGGCCGGACTCGGACGCTCGTTGTCCTTATCATTCCTTCGATACCATTCTACAGCTACTGCAGAAACTCCCGCTACAGCCGGATTCGCCATCGAAGTACCTGACATAGATTGATAGCTATTACCTGGCTCCGTAGAATAAATATCCGCTCCTGGAGCCACGATATCTGGTTTTACCCTATTATCATCGACGAATCCCCGGGAACTGAAACTAGCCATGTATTCCGGGTCGTCAGTCTCACTGTTGTAGTTCTCGGTAGCACCTACCGTGATCATGTTTTTAGCGGTCGCGGGCGGCGGCACACCCTCATCTCCGTCGTTACCGGCCGAGCCTGTGATAATCATCGGTTCGTTGTGATCTGTATCAAGGTTGGCATCTCGAACAGCGGCGTCGAAAACAGCAGATTGTTCTGTATAAGTGCCGTGCCCTCCAGTAGATCCCCAGGAATTAGAGTGCACATAGGCACCTGCGCTCTGTTTAGCCTCCTCAAATAATAAATATAGGTCGTCTGGTATAGAACCTCCTTTAAATATTTTCTGCGAATACAATTCCGCTTCAGGTGCGGAACCCTGAGCTGCATAGTACTCATCAAAGCCGTAACCCTGACCTGTACCGTGATAAGTATCGGCAGCTACGGAACCAGCACAGTGTGTTCCGTGTCCATGTTCATCGTCCCAACCTCCGCCGTCGAAATTATGCCCGCCGATCACTCTACCAGTAAAATCGTCGTGGCCCGCATCAGGTGTAGTTCCATCGCCCAATCCCGTATCTGCTATCGCCACCACTATCCCATCTCCGGTATAACCTACTTGATTGAGGTAGGAACCTGCTAATCCAGCATACTTACCCGGTAGATCAAGATCTCTATAGGCATTGTCACCGGGCTCCCAACCGTCCGGGTAGAACCATGTGCCTCCACCGATTATCTGAGTCGCCATCTCGTCGTGCAGTTCAACCTCTACTTTTTCCGATATGTAGCTTACATCGGTTACACTTGCCAATTCATGAAGAGTCTCTTCTGAATCCACTTCGGCTCTTATCTTGAATCCTCCGTCCTGAAGTTCTATCGACGACATTATAGGTACGGTTTCTGCGATCTTTTTTACCGTTTCCCGTCCGGCACCTGGAATTAACATTATATTTACCGTTCCCAGCTCAAGACCGGGCTGGATCTTGTATTCTGGATGATACAATCCGACCCAATCTACAAAATCTAGATCTTCTACGTCCTTAGCCTGCTCGCGAGTCATCCTTACCCTATAGGCGTAGTTGTGGAGATAATTCATCACGTCTATACCTTTATCTTCAATCTCGGCTCTCCATTCTAGAGCGATTGGTCCGAGCATATGTACTATGTACTGGCCTTTTTCTCCTTCTTCGTAACCTTCTATCGTAGTCTCTTCTGGTAAGTCAAATTTACTTTCGGTGATATCGAATCGATGCTCACCTACGGATATTTTAGTCCTTTCAAGGAGTGTGCTTCGAACTTGAATTCCAGTCGAATCGATCTCATCTTTCGGTAAGTTCACGAGTGCTGTATTAGGATACCTTTTCAAAATCTCTCCGCCAACCGATTCTATTCTGCCCAAGTCGTCTTCCCCATAAAGGGATACCAACACAATCTCTGTTCCGGTAGAAGTCGATTCACTAGAATAACTACCTGTCGCAGAGAAAGATGTCGCAATCAAAATAGTGCATATCACTAAGGCCAGGTACTTCGAGAGTTGCCTCATTTTTTATCCACCACCAAGGCCTAACAGCCATGGACCAATACTCTTCACTTGTTCTCTGGTCGATACTGTAATAAAAGTTTTTCCTACAGAATCGAGAGATTTTCTATTTTTTAGGATCTACTTTCCAACTCGATCTGTTCTTCGATGTTGGTCTGTCAGGTGATAAACGAAAAGAATATAGGATATTCTCTTTTAGATAAGGGAAATTTTCAAAGAAATTTCCAAAACATCGAGATAATAAGTTTTTAATGTGTCAAAGGTTATCCTAAGAATAGAGATGAAGTTTGATAAAAAGGTGATAGCGGCAGCGATAGTGATCATCCTTCTCGTATTATCCATCAGCTGGTATCTCTACGATTCAGGGAAGGAGGGGCAACCAAAGCTTGAAACAGCTGAATTAAAAATCCTGAACACCGAGGGCGAGAATGTGACCGTTCAGGCCGAAATAGCGGATACTGATGAAGAAAGAAGAAAAGGATTGATGAATAGGGACAACTTGTGTGAAAACTGCGGGATGCTGTTCGTCTATGATAAAAATGTGACGAAGGGCTTCTGGATGATAGATACAACCATACCTCTCTCTATAGCATTTATATCAGAGAATGGCACGATAATCGATATCCAGCAGATGGAACCAGAAACTTCGACTTCGCACAGTCCCGGAAAGCCCTACCGTTACGCACTAGAGGTCAATCAGGGCTTCTATCAAGATAGAACTATAGAGGTGAGCGATGTTGTCGAGATACCTGAGAACATCACCACGTAAGAGAACACTGAGATCATCGTTTTGATAAACTGATCTATGCGCCCTTCACCCTTCTTATTCCGATCTTTCCGATCCCATCTCGAAGGCCTGAATATTCTTCTCTTCAGTTCCCTCCGGAACGAGTTCCTTTATCGCTTCCTTCATCGATCCCTCGCTTACAAGACCTGTACCACCTACGATATAGCCGAGCATGACAATGTTCGAGACTATCCTAGTGCCGAGTTCATCTTTGGCGATCTGTGTCGCGGGGATGCCGATGAAATCTCTATCTGAAGACTCGACTAGACCCGTATCGATGATCAGATCACCATCTTCTCCAAGTTCAGGCAAATAATTATTCAACGCTTCCTGAGACATCGAAACCAGTATGTCCATATCTCTAACTTGAGGGTAGTAGATGTCCTCGTCGCTGACTATTATATCGGTGCTGCAGGCACCTCCCCTCGCTTCCGGACCGTAGCTCTGGGTCAAACTCACCTCGTTACCGTCCAATACGGCGGCTTTACCCAAAATATGGCCCATCAGGATCACTCCTTGACCGCCAAAACCTGAGAAGCGGATCTCTTTTCTCATTCTTTTACCCCCATAGCTTCTCTAGCTTTTTCAAATGTCTTCCCCCGTTCGTCCTGGTAGGTTGGTGCTTCTCTGTCGACGAATTTTCCGACGACGATCTCACCGCCCGGCTCCAGATTTATCTCCGTTGGATCCGCATCATCGTCGTGTCTGCTGTTCTCTTTGAAATAGTTCATGGTGTCCACACCGTTTCTTTTTCCTTCTTCGCCGCCGTAGCCGGTAGGACAAGGTGACAGGACCTCGATGAAACAGAAACCTCTCTTGTTCAAAGCTTCCTCCATCGATTTTACCAGCTTATCAACGTGATAGGTTGTCCACCTGGCTACATAAACAGCACCGGCTCCCGCAGCGACCGAAGGAAGGTTGAAAGGCTGTTCGAACCCACCAAAGGGCGTTGTAGCCGTCTTCCCCTCTTCAGGCGTTGTTGGCCCGGCCTGACCTCCCGTCATGCCGTAATTGAAGTTGTTCACGCATATGACGTTGAAATCTACGTTTCTACGGGCTGCGTGGATGAAGTGATTACCGCCTATAGCGAAAAGGTCTCCGTCACCGCTGAAAACCGTCGTTACCATATCAGGATTTCCGATCTTGAGGCCGGTAGCGAAAGGGATCGCTCTGCCGTGAGTGGTATGGAAAGAATCCACGTCGACGTAACCAGCGGCGCGACCGCTGCATCCGATGCCGGATATCAAAGCGGTATCCTCTTTTGCTATTTCGGTTTCTTCCATAGCTCTCAGATAACCCTGTAAGATCACTCCGAGACCACATCCTGGACACCAGATATGCGGTATCCTATCTTTTTCTAGGTAATTGTCCAGTGGATGAAGACCGTAGACCGAATCTTTTTCCCTCTTTTGCTCCATATATTCCGGCGAAAATTGATTTCGACTCCTTCTGATGCTCATTCTGATCCCTCCCTTATCTCTTCATCTATTTCTTCCAATCTCTCGACGATCTCTTCGGGCGTATGGATGCTCCCTCCCATGCGGGGAGCGAGGAAAGTAGGGCATTGACCGGAAGCGCATCTTTCCACCTCGTAACCCATCTGTCCGAAATTTATCTCCGCGACCAAGAAAGCATCGGTCTTCCCAGCTAACTCGTTTATCCTGTCCTCAGGAAACGGCCAGATAGTGACGGGGCGTATCAAACCCACTTTCATATCTTTATCTTTAGCTGCTTCGAGAGCCTCCCGAGCTGCGCGGAACGCGCTTCCATAGGCGACCATTATGATATCCGCGTCCTCGGTGTTGTATTCTTTATATCTCAAGATATCGTCCGAATTCTTTCGTATCTTATCTATCAGCCTAGTGACTAGAACGTTCTGTGTTTCCTCGTCCACCGACGGATAACCTCGTTCGTCGTGGGTCAGACCAGTGACGTGTAAAGAGTAGCCGTCTCCAGCTGTGGGCATAGGCGGAACCAGGTCCTTGTCCGGAGCGTAGGGTAAAAAGTCCTCCGGCGGTTTTTCCGGCTTCTTCCGCTCAACGATATCGATCTCCTCCTTTGAAGGTATCTCCACTTTCTCCGTCATGTGCGCTATCATCTCGTCGGAAAGAACCACGACCGGAAGCCTGTACTTTTCCGCCATATTGAAAGCTTCTATAGTGAGATCGAACATCTCCTGAGGAGAAGAAGGCGAGAAAACTATCACGCCGACGTCTCCATGGGTTCCCCACCTGGTCTGCATCACGTCTCCCTGAGCCACCATGGTCGGAAGACCGGTAGAAGGTCCACCTCTCATCACGTCGACTATAACACACGGGGTCTCGGTCATCAGTCCCAATCCATAATTCTCCATCATCAAGCTGAATCCGGGCCCTGAAGTCGCGGTCATAGCTTTCCTTCCGGCCCAGGACGCTCCCAGGACCGCGGTTATACTGGCGAGTTCGTCCTCCATCTGGAGATAGCTGCTGTGATACTCGGGAAAACGTTCGGCCATCCTCTCAAGGACTTCCGAGGCGGGAGTGATCGGATAGCCCGCAAAGAAAGTGCAGCCAGCTGCGATCGCACCCTCGGCACAAGCTGTATTTCCATCCATAAAATATGTACCTGGCTCCATCATCTTATCCACCTCCTTTTTCATCATCTTTATCTTTCTTCTTCAGATAGATAGAAAATTCTGGACACATCTTCTCACAAGTGCCGCACAAGATACAGTCACCGGTCATCTCCGGCGGATTATACCCCTTTTCCGTGGTATCGTCGGAGAATTCCAAAGCATCTACTGGACAGAACTCGATGCAGAAACCACACCCTTTACACCTTTCTGGGATAAGACAAACACTGCCTTCTTTTTCTTTGGATTCGATCAACCAACATCTCTCATCTTTTTCCTCATCCATATCTTCCTTTTCATTCATCTTTCTCCCATCCTATCTATACTTCGAAGGACCTTTTCAATCTTTTTGGTCAAGTACGATCCTCTACAGTTTGGTCGAGTAAGATTCCTTATAAAGTTCTTTCCATCCCTTTATTTCGCAGATGTTCTTTGATCTTGATCGATGAGCCAGACCACAAAAGCTGTAAACGCCGCCGCCACCGCGGGATACATGTCAGAACTGAGGTAAAGACCACCAGCGGGTAGGTGTTGAGAGTACAAAGGCCAAAACAGCGGATAAGAGAAACCAGAGGCACTGATGAGTAATGAGTCAAGAATTAGATGTGAAAGAGCCCCTAAACCGATTAGGAGAAAGATGCGTTTAGCACGTCTGCCTGTAAAAAACGAGGTGAGTATCAGTAGGGATAAGAATACACCCACAGCCGTATGGAGAGGTGACCATGAAAAAGGTATTCCGAGGAAACTCTCTATCGCATTCGAGTCGAGAAGTATCCTTACTCTAATTACATCGGGTAGAGTCGCCCCGGCCATCAATCCAGTTATGTAGGGAGGTGTGACCCACTCGTATTTCCACGATAATACCATCCCTACTGTATAACCGACGAGAACATGGGTCATCAGATCAGCCATTTTCATATCCTCCCTCATCTTCACCAGCTATCAGATCCTTTAGGCTCAATGGTTCTTCTCTAACTTTCAAACTCGCCGTCTCCGAGTCCCATCTCCATTGTTTGACTATGCGGAGGAAAACCCAAAAGGCGGCTATACCAGAGATCAAGTACATATATAACCAGTTCACGACCGGCTGGATGACTGCATTCTCCGCTTCGATAGTCTGCTCTTCCTCCACCGTGCCGTAGACCGTGAGTCTATCTCCCTTCTCTACACTTTCCTCCACGCCGGTTATATTCAGTTCGATAGATTCGTCACCGTGCTCCGCCTCTATCCTTACGGGATCTGTCTCTACCACCTTTCCTCCGACCTCTACTTCCTCTCCTATGTAGGCGTCGTAATCCTCGATCAGGTGTTCCTGGTTCGGATAACTGCCTTTCTCTGGATTTGGCCCCAGAGAGCCATACCAGATAAAGAAAAAGGTCAAAATCAAGAGGATAAGGATTATGATCAATAGCCTGGATCGACCGGACCTGAACATATGAGCCTTTACATATGGTCGGTATATTTGGATTTAACGATAGACCTCTCAATCCTCGCCTTCATCTTCATAATACTTTTCTTTGTACCACATCCAGCTTCCGAGTCCGATCATCGCGACCAGAGCGACGGCTAGGACCATCTGTATGATAGATAACGCGCCTTCTTCATCTTTATTCTTTACATCGTCCTCTTCTTCCACGGTGGTAAAGGACCATGTCGAGGAGTGGGTCGTATTATCCCCGTCTTCCACCACGACCTTCCATTCGTACGTAGTATCGTGCGATAGATTGGTCCATTCGACTTCAACCGTTGAATTGGTTGGAACACCGGATCGAGTGGATGCTATCTGTTGATCGTTTTCCACGTCATAGAAGGTGACGTTCAAAAGGTCTCCGTCTTTATCGGTGACCTCCACTTCCAAGGTAACATTTGTTTTCACAGAGGTTGAACCGTTTTTTGGTCCTATCAGAGTAGGTATATCGGGCGGATTGTTCATCCCCGTTTCGCTGGTGGTGAAACTCCATGTCTCCGATGTATTTTCGTTGGTGCCGTCATCTACGACCACGTACCAAGAGTATGTAGTATTTTCTTCCAATCCGTTCCACTCTATCGAAGCAGTCTCTCTACTGGGTACGTCCTGATCGATACCGATCAAAGAATCTCCATTCGAAGATTTTTGATAGAAAGAAACGTCCATCGCAGCATCGTCCGGATGGTTAACTTCAACATTGAGAGTAGGGGAGGTGGATACATCCTCACTTCCGTCGTACGGTCTAGGATCGATAGGTTCATCAGGTGCATTTTCTATTATAGGTTCGATCACAGATACACTTTCTCTCAGGAGAGCGTCGCCTTCCTCATCTCTCACCTCTACCATCACCTCACCTACTTCATCAAAAGTGTGTTCCGTTTCGAAAGTTCTATTTTCTCCTCCAGAAATGGTTTCACGGTGTACTTCCTCATCACCGACAAAAATGTAAGCGTCTTCTTCACCCTCTTGTAGATTTTCGACCGTAGCTTCTATCGTTCCTGTTCCCCCCACTGTTACCTCTTCTGGCACATCGAGAGAATGTGGTTTGAGCTCCATCTCCTCTTCATCCATAACGGTCACGTTTCGATTTTTCTCTCCAAGAGTGACCGTGTATTTACCTGTCTCGTCGAAATTATAATCATCCCCGATAGTTTTCGTTTCATCGGGTCCAAGAGAATATGTCCATGAGTCGAGCTCTTCTGAAGTGTTATCTTCTATCGAGAGGTCTATCTCTCCTTCCTTATCTCCACGATTTTCAATCTCCCCGGTTATCGAAACTCTCAGAGGCACTTCTCCGTATATCGGCTTTATATCGAGGGCGTTCACGTCTATCTGTGATGACTCGAGCACGAGAACACTCTCTTTTAGGAGTGGATCGCCTTCCTCGTCTCTCACCTCTACGGCTACTTCACCCCTCTCTTCGAAGGTGTGTTCCGTTTCAAAGGTCCTATTTTGTCCACCCGGTATAGTCTCTTCGTGTACCTTTTCGCCGCCGACATAGATGTAAGCGTTTTCTTCACCCTCGTGTAGATTTTCGACCGTGCCCTCTATCGTTCCAGTCTCGCCGATCTTTATCTCTTCAGTTACATCGAGAGAATGGGGCTTCAACCCTATTTCACCTTCCTCTACAACCGTCACTTCTCGTGTTCTCTCCCCAAGAGTTATCTCGTACTCACCTACCTTAGCGAACTCATAATGTTCCTCTATACCCAACGATCCATCAGGCTCGACAGAGTAAGTCCAAGATTTGATCTCCTCCGACTCATCTTCTATCGATAGGTTAACATCTCCCGCTTCGCTTCCAAGATTTTTCACATCTCCACTTATCGAAACGGTCAGAGGTACTTCTCCTTTTAGGGGCGCTACGTCGAGATCGGTCACCTCTATCTTAGAAGCATCAACCACGGTTACACTTTCTTCCAAATGAACATCGCCTTCAGAGTCTCGGACCTCTACGTCTACATCTCCCAACTCTTCGAAGGTGTGTTCCGTTTCAAAAGTTCTATTTTTTCTTCCAGATATGGTTTCTGTGTGGACCTCTTTGCCGGCGACATAGATGTAAGTGTTTTCTTGCTCATCCTGCAGATTTTCGACGGTAGCCTTTATCGTTTCCGTCTCACCTACTATTACCTCATCGGGTGTCTCCAGAGAATGAGCCTTTAATTTCCTCTCACCCTCGTCTATCACTGTCACATTTCGGTTCTTCTCTCCGAGCGTTACAGTGTAATTACCGACCTCTTCGAATTCAAAACTCTCATTTATACTCTTCGATTCACCGGCACCAAGAGAATAAGTCCATGAGTTGATCTCCTCTGAATTTTCATCTTTTATCGAAAGACATATTCCACCCTCTTCTTGGCCCTGGTTTTCTATTTCTCCGGTTATCCAGACCTCTAGTGGTATTTCCCCGTATGTAGTACGATTGATCTCAAAATCAACTACCTCTATCATAGATGAGCCAAGCACACTCACACTCTCTGTTGAGAGGGCATCGCCTTCTCCATCTCTCACCTCTACATCCACTTCTCCTACCTCGTCGAAGGTATAGTCCGTTTTGAAAGATTTATTTTCTCCTACAGGGATTGTTTCCCTGTGCACTTCCTCATTACCGACAAAAATGTAAGCGTCTTCTTCACTCTCTTTTAGATTTTCGACCGTAGCCTCTATCGTCCTCGTTTCACCTACTGTTACCTCCTCCGGTACATCGAAAGAATGAGTCTCGAGGATCAGCTCCCCCTTAACGGTAACTCCCTCTTCCTCCTCTCCAAGAGTTACCGTGTAATTACCGATCTCTTCGAGTACGTAACTCTCTTCGATCGTCTTCGATCCACCGGCACCAAGAGAATAAGTCCACGACTTGATCACCTCTGAATTTTCCTCATCTTTTATCGAGAGGTCAATCCACCCTTCTTTCTCACCAATATTTTCTATCTTACCGGTCATCGAAAGGTTAAGAGGTGCCTCCCCGCATATCGGCGTTATATCGAATTCGTTTATCTCTATCTGGGGCGAACTCTCTATCGTAGTGAAGGACCAAGTATCTGATCTTGTCTTGACTTCCCCGTCATCGACGATCACGTACCAATCGTAGGTGGTATTTTCTTCCAACCCACTCCATTCGACCGCAGCGGTCTCTCCGTTATGGACATCTTTTTCCTTTCCGATCAAAGAATCTCCATCTGGTCCCACTTGGTAAAAAGAGACATCCATGGCTACATCTTTTGAATGAGTAACGTTCACCTGAAGAGAGGGTGAGGTCGAGACATACTTAGAGGTGTCTTCCGGTGATACGAGTTCCACTTCAGGAGAAAGGTGAGGTCCGACCACTTCAACGGTTACGGAATCTCTGACATGATTACCTGCCTCATCGACCGCTTTTACCGTTAGAGTCCGTTCTCCGTCGGGCAGAGTTCCAAAGGTGTAGTTGGCTCTTCTCGCCTTGGTCTCTACAATCTTCGGAGTCTCGTTATCATCGCTCCACACATAATATTTTGATATCCCTGAGTGATCATCCTCAGCTTCCCACTCGACTCTCACTGTAGAGCTGACTTCTGTTCCCGCCTCCGGTTTAATTATATCTAGAGTAGGTGATCCAGTATCTTTCACTTTCGCATATTTTATTTTTTCATTTTTCTCTATATTCCCCTCATCGTCTTTCGCCCTAACTGCAAAATAATGCAGACCTATCTCGGAAACGAAAACAGAGGTGGTGGTGTTGTTCACTTCTTTTATAGGATCTTCAAAACTCAAGTTCTTACCACGAGAATGATATACCCGGTAGGTGATCGGCTCAGAATGGTCAGATGCCGGGTTCCACTCCAGATTTATAGTTTTATCGTGATGGTCGGAAGTGTAAACGTTTTCAACGCCGTCGAACTCTGGGGGAAGATTATCTTCAACTAAGATATCTTCCACCCTCGTATCGTTATTCACGTTTCCCAGTTTGTCTTCGGCCGTGACTTTTACTTGGTGCATTACATCAGGTTCCAGCTCTTCAAGAACAGCAGAATTATTATATGTGCTTTTAACCCAGAATGACTGATTAAACTTTTCCTCACCTTTTACATGATGGATACGATATTTTATGGGTCCTGAAAAGTCTTCACCGGATTCCCAGCTCAATTCCACTGAGTTGTTTTCAAATATGGTGTGATCTTCTACCCCATCAAAATCGGGTGGGGTAGTATCAATCACATGGATCGTTTTTTCATGGTAAGCCCTAGCTCCGGTTCGGTTGTGGATCGCTTTCAGCTTCACTCTGTGGTGTCCAGTATCGGTAAAAATGTAATTTACCTTCTTCCCGTATCTTTTTTCCTCTTCATCGAAGGTCCATGTCCAGTTCAGATCACCCGCTGAACTCTTACCCTCGAACTCTATAGGGTCCCCGGCTTCAGTTCCTCCTGAAACAGTAAAATTCACGTAAGGAGGCACGGCCTGTGTCCTGATATCTCGTTTCTTGTCAAAATCTGGATAAAGAGCGCTGTATATCTTCATCATAGAGGCATTAGGTAAATACCTCTCGACTAATCTGAAATCGTCGATGCTGATGTTTTCATGGTCGCCCGCCAATGTTAGCGGGTCCGAGGATGAATCGAGTCCTCCAAAGTCTTCTAGTATGAAAGTTTCAGTATGATCTCTAAACCTTTCAGAAGTCAAAGATTCGTTTTTTTTCATCACCGTCACGTTCAGGTGAGTAATATCGCTATTTCCCTGCTCATACCGGACACCTAGGAAAAACCACTCTTCGAGCTCCACGTTTTGCGGTTCTAATCTTTTAGTTACTTTTTCCGAACCATTCCAAAGTTCCACTAAGATCTTATCTCCTTGATCGTCAACATATTTGACCGCCCAAGAGCCGCCTTTTTTCAAAAAGGAGCCTTCGTCTTTCTCTCCAAGCCTGATCATGGACGTGACCGTGAATTCTTCCCTCTCTTCGGTAACGTTCAGGCTCGACGAACTCGGCACGGTCATCTTTCCCGTTCCATTTCTAAATTGGATGTAATCTCCGTGATCTCGGGTCCCATTTTTGGAATGGCGGGTTATGGAGTAATTTCCTTCTAAATCACCTTTATTTCCATACTCGCTTTCATCTTTGACTTTATCTTCTTCGATATGGTTGAAAGTGTAATGAGCAGTGTGCCAATCCTCGATGACCTCTTCCTCCTCGACATAAATCATCTTGGGATCCTGCACGCTGAAGGCGGAGTTCAATTGTCCATGAGAATATGCGTTCTCTTTCGATACCGCCCTCAAGTATCCCCAACCTTCATCTTTTGACTGGATAACTCTCGGAATCGCATTCTCGCCGCCCTGGAAGGTGTAGAACTTCCCGGTTTCATTTTCATGGAATTCCAAGCTGGATACGGTTCTCCCAGAGAATACGGTCTCTATCTCAGACTTATCCCACCCGTTATTTTGTTTCTCCACTTCTCTCCTCCTTATGGTGCTGTGGTTCTCTACCCATGACACCACCATCTTGTTGTTCTCCTTTGAAAGGATGACCTGCGAGGTGCTATTTTCCGTTTCACGGACGGTACAATTTTCCATCTCGTCGATAGATTGGGAAGAACTATCGACCTTGACGAGAACAGTCTCGTTATACGATTTTACTTCTTCTCCATCTTCTTCGACATTTCTGGTGTAGGAGAGCCAAGCGTCACTGCCCGTATATTCTACTGCTGGGATCGAAGTGGTGGACATCCGTTCCTGTTCTTCGGTTTCCCACTCATCGGTAATCTCTAACCCGTCAGCCCCCATCTCCGCCCTGATCAGTCCAATAGTGCCGTCAGCGGCGTAGGAAGCGTTAAAAACGTCAAATTTAGATTCGCCGGCCCTGTAAGTTATGTAGAGCTGTTCATTACTCGCGTTCACGTCATAGCCAGTGATCGGCTCACCGTCGACCGAGTAGTTGAAGAGAGATTCCGACCATCCCGTGGAGGGAGACCAGGTTTTAGCCCTGATAGAATTATTCTGGAAGAATTGCTCTCCGGCATTATCCCCGGTCAACTCTTCCTCCACAGCCTGGTACAACATCATAAGCTTGTCATCGTTCCATCTTATCAATTCTGGATTGTAGGCGGTGTTCGGTAAGTTGTTAATTTGTCCAGGCCCGCTCCACTCTCCGTTCTCATAGGTTCGGTTGTACAGCTTGGGATCCGCACCACTTTCATTAATATCCCCCCAGACTGCCAATCCCGAATCATCATTTAGGTACTCTATTTGAGGGTTAGAGTCGGGTGCGACGTTCTCTCCTAATGAGGTTGTACCATCAGATGTTTCCGGTGATAAGTTAGGTTTTAAACCCTCATTATTCTGATAATAGTCTCTCGTATATAACCTATCGTTGCTGAATATCTCAAAATCCTTAATCCCTTCTGTCTCGGCAAGAAGCTCTGGATATGCCGAATTTGAATATACATCTTTACTGAAAAGCTCCCATGACTTGGATTTTTCCCAGAGACCCCAGGCCGCTTCCGCCACCACCTCGAATCGTCCTTCTAAGCCCAGGTCCTTATCTCCGCTGGGTATCTCGACTCCAACCGTGAGTTCACAGATGAACTTGCCTTCGACTCGCGCAAGGCCGGCTGCGACCTCAGCATAGGGCCCGCCGCCGAAGTTCACCATCATCTCGATGGGTATCTTATCTGGAGGTTCCGGCGTTACTCCTTCCCCCGCTTCATAGTACAGACCGCCTATCTCGAATTCTACGCCGATCCCACCGCCGACCTCGGCGGTCAATCCGACATCGGCTATACCGATAGATTGGAGGGGGATATCTATTTTGAGTTCTGCATTGAATTCTAATTCTAAACTGCCTTCCACCCCTATTTTTTTCTCCACGGGATTTACAACCATATCTATAGGGATAGTAACGGAAAGCTGAGTTTCGGTATCTCCGCTGTATTCCATCGACTTCCCAAATTTTTCCCCGAACTCTCCTGAAAGCTCACGATCCTCACCCGCGTCCGTGCTAAAAGTCAACAGTGTTGTCTCGGTCCTTCCGTTGTTGTTGAACTTTATAGCCTCATCCGGGAATGTATCCACCTCGAACCCGTAATCTCCTCCGAAGTAATTTGATAATTTGTTTATGCCGGACGGCATCACCGAGGAGAAGTTGAGAAAACTTTCGTTTTCGGCGTCATCATCGAAGTTTACATCGAATTCTAACTCCCATCCATGGTAGTAATCTCCATCTCCTACATTTTCTACTTTCAGATCGGCAGTTTGGCTTAAGAGAAGATTGACCCACGTCATCTTCTCGATCATCTGCACATCTTTTTGCTTCTGATCGTCCCTATAATCAAAGTCCGATCCAAAGGGCTTTTCGTAGGAATCTCTATGCTCGTTGTAAAGTACCGGTTCGACCACGACCTCAGTATCCTCCCTAGCGTCGCTGACCGTGAACGTCTCGTTCCAAAATGCACTTTCCTCTTCAGTGTAGTTCGGCTCTATTTTGTCTCCTAATCTTGGTCGCTTTACGTTTTCATTGAACGTAAAATTCACGGCACGGTAGGGCAAGTCCTTGTTACCTTCGAATATGTACGTGTTCTTCAACTCAGATGTTCCTTCGTACCCAATTGGTACAAAACTATCGTTTATATGGAAGAAGACTTCGTTGGAATCTTCCATCTCGTAGGTGGAGGTTAGATTATAGTAGCCGAGCACCCATGCACTCTGGAGGCACCTTCTCGTCCTACTTTCCGATTCGATCTCCAGCATAACGCTTTTAAGCCCGGCCTCATCATACTTTTTTGTCACATAGTAGTCATCGTTGAGGGTTGTATTTTCCTTATCCCAATCTGCCTCCTGGCTCTCGTTGTAGTGGTAATCCCACCTTAACTCGTAGTTATCTGTATCGCCGTCTGCTTCCACTTCTAAAGGAGAAAGATCTTCGATCGTATAATTGTTTGTTTTTTGACCTATCATCTCGTAATCAAAGTATTTGGCTTTCGTCCTCAACCTGGTCGATTCATCTCCTTCACCCTTTTTGTTCACCGCCGCGACCTTGTAAACATAGGTATCGGATTCATTCTCCGTCGGGATATCGTCCCTGTAGGAGAGTCTGGTGAGATCCTCTCCGATCATCTCGAACTCCTCTTCTCCGTCACTTTCGTTCTTCCTGTAGAGGTTGTATCCCCATATATTGTCATCTCCTTCTGGGATACCATCGTAAAGAGGTTCATCCCACTCTAGAAGTATCTCGCCGTACTCGGAAGAGGTATTGAAGTTTTGAGGGGCTAAAGGCGTTCGATTCCTCGTGAACACTCTAGCGTATTTCAAGTTCCCTTCAGCCTTGTCGTAATAACTGACATGTGCTTCCCCCTTTCTTTTCATGACCAGTGAAGTATGGCTCCCTACTCTGTGGTCCGCATCGACTCTCTCCACGGACCATTCACCGTCTTCTTTCCAGGCCAACTTCAGATTCTCTTCATCCCAACGATGGTAAGAGACAACTGGCGTTCCACCTTTGTCTATAGCGATAGAAGTGTGGGTTCCGACGAAAGGCGTTTCTTCATCGACTGTCTCGCTGTCCAAATCACCTCCTGCATTTGTTATATATTCGAGCTGATAATTATCGTCGGTCCACTCGTGGCAAGCCATGTGAGCGTTGCCGTCATCGTCGAGCGCCAGGGAAGCGTGCCTACCCATATGCCTATCCGAACCTCCCACGCTATCATGTTCCCAACCACTTCCGTCATTTCGCGTGTACATCAGATCCCTATCGGTCCAATCATAATGGGCGATGTGCGGGTCTCCACCATTCAAAGCTATAGAGGTGTACTGCCCCACGTCTCCAGCATGATCAAAAGATGTGATCTCCCATTGATCTTCCTCGCGGAACGCATACTTCAAGCGTCCTTCCGATGCGTCATAATAACTCACGTGGACTTTTTCATTCCCGACTTCCAAAGATGCATATTTACCCACGTCACCTTCATCATCGATCACTTCTGTCTTCGAGTCTCCTCCTTCACACCAATTTAAATATTTGAGATTTTGATTCGAAGAGTCATAATAGGCTACATGCACGTCCTGATCGACCACATCTATAGAAGAATACTTCCCCACGTCGCCCTCGTCATCTAAGGTCCAGATATACCATTCATCGGGTGTTGAAAGCTCATTTCTAGCCAATTTCAAGCTGTTATCGCTGCTCGAGTAAAAGCTGATATAGAGATATCCACTAGAATTATCTATAGACGTATGTTCACCCACATCTTCACCGTCGTCGATGGTCCGGATCAGAGCCCGGTTCGATTCTACATCATCCACGGAGGATATGGTTTTAGAAAACCGCTTCTGCCTTTCTATCTCCTCGTCGAATCTTTCGTCCTTATCATCCACGTCGAATCCTTTGGTAACGGTCATGAACGTAGAGATGAGCATCAACCCGACTATCGATAAGGCGATGACCTGTTTCACCTTCTTCGAGTTCGATCTCCAAAAATCCATGAGAGGGGAAAACAAATAGGCATATATAAATATTATTATGTATTAGATAATATTACTTAATATTCAAAATTCATAACGAAAACAACTTATAATCCTCTCTACATCTAAAATACAGATATAAATGAAGGTCTTGAGAGATAAGAAAACTCTTACCAAATTTTTGATCCTCTACAAAGCGGCCGTCGAAGAACCGGGAAAGTTGGCCGATATATCAGAAGACTTGGATATGAGCGAGCAGGCGGCCTCCAATTACATATCGGAGATGGAAGAGGAAGAACTCATAGATAGGTCCGGCGGCGTTTATCATCCAACCTCTGAAGGGATGGAGTTCGTCAGAGAGATCCTAGCCAAGGTAGGCTCTTTTTTGGACGAGGCAAATTCCGAGATAAGCTTTATCTCGACCTGTACCGCTGTAGCTTCAGAGGATATAAGCGAAGGAGACGAAGTCGGCCTTTTCATGGAAGATGGTCTTCTCCATGCCTCTTTGGAGGGATCTTCGAGTATGGGAAAAGCTCTTCACGACAGCGAAACCGGAGAGCCTATCAGGGTCGGAGGCCTTCATGGGATAACCGAGATGGATGTGGGGAAACTCTATCTCTTAAAGACCGATGATAAAGAAGCAAAGGAAGGGAATCTTGAGGACTTGAAAGAGAAAGTGAACAGGATAGATCACGACAGGATCGCGGTCATGGGAGAAAAACAGTACGGCCTCTGCAATATGCTTGACATCGAGCCCGACATCATATTCGCCCCGGTACAGGGTGCGATCAACGCCGCGGAGAAGGGACTCGACGTTCTTTTCATGCTATCGGAAAAGGACACGGATAGAGTGTTAGAAAGGCTGAGCAAGAGGAATAGAGGTCTCGATGAGGAGTATTCCATAGATCACGAGATCCTCTGAGTCAGGTTACTATAGGTATATCCCTTCCACACTGCGGACATCTTCCGTTCTGGAGGTCTAGTTTTCCTGAGGAAAAGTAAGAGCGAGAAAGTATCTTCCTGCCGCAGTTGGGACATTCGGTATCATTATCCGCCGGGATGTTGCCCAGGTAAACGAAGTTCAGCCCTACGTTTTTCGCTATCTTTCTGGCTTCTTTCATCTTTTTGGAAGGAGTTGCAGGCACGTCTGTCATCTCGTGATCCGGATGAAAACGTGAAAAGTGGACGACGGTGTCCTCACCTAGGTTCTCCTTGACCCACTGAGTAAACCTCCTTATCTCTTCCGAAGAATCGTTGTGGTTCGGTATGATGAGATATGTTGTCTCAACGTGGATGTCTTCTTCGACCGCTAACTTGGCCGTTTCCAGCACCGGCTGCAGTTTTCCCCCGACTATCCGCCTGTAAAAATCCTCTTCGAACGCTTTTATATCGAGGTTCATCGCGTCTAGATAGGGTGCGAGCTTCTTCAAAGGTTCGTTCTCTATATAACCGTTCGTCACGTATGCGGTGTATTTATCATGATGCTCTTTCAACTTTTTGAACACATCATAACTGAACTCGTAGGAGATCGATGGTTCGTTATAGGTCCAAGCGATTCCCGCATGTTTTGAGATCTCGCTCACCATCTTCTCCACCGAGTACTCACGGAGGCGGGGACTGTCAGGATCTCCGCAGGAAAGTGAGACGTTCTGGCAGAAATCGCAGGATAGATTACAGCCCATGGTCCCGTATGATAAAACTTGGGTTCCCGGATGGAAATGGTAGAGTGGTTTCTTCTCTATCGGGTCGACAGCTAAAGAGGCGGATTTACCATATATCATCGAGTACAACATACCATCGCGATTCTCCCTAACATTGCAGAACCCTCTATCTCCTTCAGAGATCGAACAGTTATGCGGACAGAGGTGACATCGTACCTCACTGTCTTCACCTTCCTCCCAGAACATAGCTCGTTTCATGATATCCTATTGGATTATTGATTACATTCTACAAATACGTTATGCTTCAGCCGGGAATCTTATATTATGAAAAATAATAATTTATCTATTCCTGAGAGGCTGTCTCTTCGATCTGTAAGGTTGATATATTTGAAATGCGTCGAAAGTGATCGATATTTCGCGTCAATATCTTTTCGTTTTCTCTTATAGCGATCCCCGAGATCATGGAATCCTGAGGCTCTACTATTTTTCCCTCTTTGCACAACATACCATCTATCCTTCCTCCTATCTCTCCTGCAGTACGGTCAAAATCATGGACTGCTCGAGATCCTAGGACATCTTCGATCTTTTCCTTTTCTTTTTTTCGCTTATCTGACTGTTCTATGCCCGACCACAACTCAAAAAAGGAGATAGAAGTGATATTCAGAGGTTTGTCGTTTTCCTCCAATTCTTCTATTTTCCTGACTGCGCTCTCTTCTCCTTTCATAACATCGATGATGAAGCTGGTATCAGCTAGCATCTTCCATCCCGTCCTTGATATCGTCTATCCTATCTCTAGTTTTCTCTCTCCTTTCCTTGATCCTTTCTTCCAATCTATCGGCTTCATCTTCTGATAGGATGCCGGCTATCTCCGTGAGTGATCTCTCCTTGGTAAGCTTATTTATAACATCTGTAAAGCTTTCTTTTTCTTCTTTCCTTGACTTCAAGCGTTTGTAAGCTTCCTCGGATATGGTTATCGTTTTTGACGCCATAATTATACATGTATGTATGTGTATTTAAAAATTAGGTTTTCACAGGTAAAATCCCGAGAAGAACAAAACCTCTCACCCCTCCACTCTCACGTCGACCACAACGTGAAAAACGTGCGGAGCGTAGGATTTGACTTTCCTGGTATTCATCATCTCGAAGTCCACATCGAGGTTCTCTTCCAACTCTTTTTCTACCTGCTCGGGATACGTCGAATCGCTGCAGGTGGTGTGATAATGGATGATCCCTTCGCGATCTAAAAATTCTACAGCCTTTCCCAAGAACTTCCAGGTCTCGTGGAGATAACCCATGAAGACCCTGTCGGCACTGCTGAATGAAAAGTCTCGGTTATCTCCGCACCACGGTTCGACCATCTCCTCCACTCCGTTCAGATCGATATTTTCTTCCAGATATCGGAAAGCTGTAGGGTTGATCTCTAAAGAATAGACCTTTTCCGGTCGACAGTGAACCGCCGCGGGTAATGAAAAGTAACCTATCCCGGCGAACATGTCTACGACGACTTCGTCCTTCTCCACCAATTTTGTCGCCCGAACCCTCTCGTCTATATTACCGCTGGAGAACATGATCTTCGAAGTGTCTAGCTTGTATAGAATCTGATTCTCCAGATGTACCGTTTCGGTCTCCTCCCCGTGGATCTTTTCCACTTCAGGCTCTCTTTTTTTCCCGGTGATATCGCCCTGCAGCATCACCGTTTTCGCACCGAGTTCCTCCGCATAGACCCTGCCGATCCGCTCTTTGTGGTCGAGCAGATGTTCAGGTAACTTTATAAAAAGCACGTCGCCTATCATCTCCCACCTGTCCGGCAGGTCTTCCTTCCCAGAAATATCTAGCTTCTCTTTTACCGCTTCGTAGGGTGTATTTTTTCCCTCAGTATCCCTGATCTCAAGATCATCTCTCATCTCGTCGCCTCCTTCCTTCACCGGTATCAGTAACTCGTCACCCTTTACCTGAATCTGCCTCCGCGGGTCTAGATTGTTCTCCGATTTGACCCTCTCCAAAGTTTCCTGTCCTTTCTCCTTGGACACTCGCAGCACCGGATATTCCTCTTCCGTCATCATCTATGAACAGTAGCTCAACCTACATAAGTATTTTATACTCACGATCACTAAAATCTGACGATGGGCAATAGATACTTGGTATTACTGGTCCTTGGAACCATTCTGCTTTCAGCCGGCGTTTCACCCGCGCACTCATCGACTCTATCCGACCCGGAGAAAGTGAACGACATCATCCCGGAGATAAACACGCCTCGAATAGATCCGGGGAGTTCCGGGGAGGTACAGATCACTCTCAACAATCCCTACAACGAAACTATTGAGAACGTCAGTTTGACCATCGACGTTTATGGGTATGAATACTTGGATAAGGAAAAGGATATATCAGAGGTCGATGAGCCACCCGTTTTCGAAGAGAGTGAAAAAACGAATATAACTATTTCCGAGAACTCGATAGAGAGCGGATCGGCACAAACACTGCAGCCTGAAGTTAGATCGAAAGACGGGACTGAAGAAGGCGTTTACCTGTTAAGATTCGAGCTGGAATTCGATTACCTCAAAAACAACGTGACCATGAAATCGAGAGGGTGTTTTGCCGAAGAAGAATGGGAGGAAACAAAAGTTGAAGATGATGAAGAACATCCCGGCGGTTTCAATCTTACTAAGCTCGGCGTGGATGGCATCCTCTCGGACAGTTCTTTCTCCGTCAAAAGCACTCTTCCGCGTTGGCCCCAGTACGCACTTGGAGCGGTCGTGGGAATCTCCGGTGTACTGGCCGTTATGTTCTACATGCAGGAAAAATACGGGTCGTTTCCGCGGCTAGAAAAGACTTTTGATAACTGGTCCAGTAAATTTAAGAAGATCAGGAGACACCTTGAGAAGAGGTTTGACTAGTGCTGAAGGATTGTCGATATCTCCATTTTCCTCTATCACTCGCCTGGTCTTGTCTTTACTCAAAGACTCTATCAGCTTGTCTAGATCTTTGTCGGATAGAGACTTAAATATATTTCTAGCTCTCATCCCTTTGGAGATGTGCTTCCCAATCTCTCTCTGCCACTCTTCATGATACTCGTTCAACCGCTCTTTAGATACATCCTCTTCTTCTAAAGCATCTATGACCACGTTCGAACATATATCCGCCGCCTTCAGACCGTAATAGAGACCTCCACCGGACATCGGCTTCACCTGACATGCGGCGTCTCCCACTAACATCACCCCTTCATCTACACTTTTTGTCATGTTACCGAGCGGTATAGTACCCGATAAAAAGCTTATCACCTTATCTTCTAACTCCTTACTTTTGAGAAATCTCATCAGCGATCTATATACATCCCTACTTCCCGCTAGACCGACCACTTTTCCGCTCCGGTACGGGACTTCCCAGAGGAAAAAATCTGAAGCGATCTCATCACCCAGATGTATCTTGACCGATCTATCCTTGGAAGCCACGACGGCCTGAACCGCCGGAAGTAACTCTTCCGGAGAAGGGAAGTCTCCCGACTCTCTGACTATAGAAGAAGGGCCGTCTGCTCCGACTATAATTTTAGGTTCTATCGTTTTCTTTTCTCCTCGCTTTTCGATATGAAGTTTTCTGTTTTTCCCATGTTCTACCTTTTTGACCGCGCTCCCCAATTCGATGTTCGCCCCGGCCTTTATCGCTTTCTCAGCCAGTTCTTTATCGAAGTCCGCCCTGTCTATTATGACCGCCTTTTCCGGCTCGTTCTCGAGAACAAGTTGTTTCCCGAAAGGCGAATTTATCACAGCCTCCTCGGGCCTATCCATTACGTGTTCGGTCCCGGTCATAGATATGACTCTAGGGCTGACTATACCGGCGCACTGGACCGGTTTTCCTATCGCGCTTTTGTTCTCTAAGACCGTGGTTTTATATCCGGCGGAAGCGGTCTTTTGAGCGACCCTAAAGCCGACAGGGCCTCCTCCTACTATAGCTATCTCAGTCAAGGTATTTCTCGAAAACAGCGGTCTCTTTTTAAGATTTCGCTCCCGGTCGTCTCTTTCTCTCATCCCACACTAAGGAGCGTACTTAAAAAAATGAAAAAGGATGAATCAAGTATATTGGTCAGCGTCTATCTCCTTCAAGGTTTCCTCACATTTTTCCGCCCAGAATTTCATACCCTTTTTCTTAAACGATTCAAAAGTGTCTTTGAGATATTCCTCCGCCATTTCAACCTCTCCCGATTCTATGAACAGGAGAGATCTTTCGTACTTTACCTTTAATTGATCGATCTTTAGACCGCTGTTTTCGAGTGATTTTTCAGCATCTTTGAGCTCCTTTTCAGCCTTTTCCAATTCACTTCTCTTCCGATAGATCCTTCCCAGGACCCGGCGGCTTTTCTCTTCCTTTGGCTTCGCACCTATCTCTGTAGACAATTTAACCGCCCTTTCGGCATTTTGAAGAGCAGTATCATGCTCTCCTTCGTCCATGCAGACTTCAGCTAGCTCGCAAAGATTCTCTATCGATAACCTTTTACTCCCTATCTCAGAGGAGATATCTAGGCTTTCATCGAGATATCCTTGGGATTCCTCGGTCTGCCCTTTTTGTCGGTATACCTTTCCGATGTTGTTTAACGATTCTGCGATACCTCGTTTATCTCCGAGATCCTTACTGATCCCTAAACTCTCCTGGTGTCGATCGAGGCTTTTATCTAGTTCTCCTTTTTCGCTGTATACTTCCCCGATGTTGTTGAGTGACATCACGATACCTCGCTTGTTTCCCAGCTTCCTCTTGATCTCTAAACTCTCCTCGAAGTGTTCGAGACTCTTATCTAGTTCTCCTTTATCGCTGTATACTTCCCCGATATTGTTGAGGGACATACTGATACCCGGCTTGTCTCCCAATTTCCTATCGATCTCTAGACTTTCTTTATAGTGCTCGAGACCTCTTTCTACTTCCCCTTTGTTACGGTAAATCATGCCGATGTTGTTGAGAGACATACTGATACCGCGCTTATCTCCGATCTTCCTACTGATCTCTAGGCTCTTTTCAAAATGTTCAAGGGCCTTATCCAACTCCGCTTTATTCTGGTACACGACTCCGATGTTGTTAAGTGAGGTGGCTATGCTTTTCTTATCCTCTAGGTCCTCTCTGATCTGCAGAGCCTCCTCTAACAAATCTAAGGCCTTATCATACGCTGCTCGTCTAAAATTAAGAGTTCCGATATCATGTAGAGTCTGAGCTATCTCCTTATCATCACCGGCTTCTTCAGCGATTCTCACTCCTTCTCTCCACGCTTCTTCAGCCCTATCGTATTCTCCCATCCTTAAGAATGACCACCCCTTGACATCTAGGAGCCTCAACTTGTTCTCTGCAGAAGTTGATTCATTTATATGTTCTTCTACCCGTTCCAGCCCCTTCTCACACATCTCTAAACTCTTATCGAATTCACCCTGCTCCTGGTAAATTTTTGCCATCTTACCGTGGAGATCTGCCTCCTCGCTAGTTTTCTCTACTAGATCCGCTGCTTTTTCGTATTCTTTAAAGGCGTCCTCGTACTTCCCCATCAGCTTATGAACATCGCCGAGTGCCTCGTAAGACTCTTTTAATCCTTCCTTTTCTTCCAACACATCTATCGAATAGCCATAGAACCTTTCAGCCTCCTCGTTTGCGTAACTTCTTTTGGCTTTATCCCCAGCTTTCAATAGATACCGACCCGCTCTTTCGTCTTCTGCTTTATAATAATGCTGACCGATCTTTCCTACTACGACCTCGTCATCGTCCTTGTACAGTTCTTCGTAGCTCTCAGCCACCATCCGATGGTACTCTCTCTGCAACTCCTGGTTCAGCGAATTATAGAGCACCTCTCTTATCTTGCTGTGGTCGAACCTATACTTTTTTTTGGTGGAACGTATCAAATTGTGATATCTCTCGATCTCGTTTAGATCATTTAAGAGCTTAACCCTATCCATCTCTGTAACATCGCCCAATACATCACTCTCGAACTCTTCCCCCACCACGCTCGCACATTCTAACAGTCTTCTCTCTTCTTCCGTCAGCCTGTCCAATCTTCTGACGATGAGATCATAAATTTTTACAGGTATATGCACTTCTTGAAGAGTTTTATCCGCTTTCCATATCTCCCGCTCCTTTATCAAGTGGCCTTCCTCTACCAATTCACGAAGAAGTTCCAGCAAAAAGAATGGATTTCCCTCACACTCCTTATATATCTTCCTAACCATCCCGTCTTCAAGTTCTATCTTGCCTAACGTCTTTTCGATGAACTCCTCTACACCTGACTCATCCAACCTTTCTAATTCGATCTCTTCGAAGAGGTCATCTCTGTTCATCTCCTGCATCGTTGTTTTCAACTGGTGTGTCTCTCCATCATGTCTCTCGACTATATCCTCTGGCCTATATGTCCCCAAGATGAGGACTTTATCATCTTTCGTATTTCTAGAAAGATAGTGGATCAGCTTTAACGAGGTTGGGTCCGCCCATTGTAGATCGTCTAAAAATAACAGAACAGGCTGTTCAGCGGAAAGTCTTTGTAAACCTAAAAGAACGTTATCAAAAAGATTCTCCTGTTTGAGCTTGGGGTCATCGACTAGATACTCTCCCTCATATTTACCCGACTCAATGAACCATTGCATCTCCGATTTCATATCTTGAACTTCTGAAGTCTCCCCGTCCCAATCTTTCAGTTTTTCCTCTTTTCCCGCTAGTTTTTCTCTCATATCATCCAGAAGAAACTCGCTCTTCGAGCCTTCGATGACAGTCGCTAGTGAAATACCTTTTAAAGATTGGATCATGATATTATAGTCTCCATAACCGATAGTATTCAATTCACCCGTCTCATCCCGTCCCATCATGGACAAAGAATCTTTTACAAACCCCTGGACTGCTTTGAGCATAGGAGAGAATATATCGGAATCTATATCTGTATCTTGCTCACGCTCTGCCTTGGCTACAAGCATACCTGCATCGTTTATCAAGTAGACGGCAAGAACTTTTGGCGGCGGTTCTTCCGAGATCAGGTGGTATAAGTCAGCGTCTCTCAAAGCCTTTTTGAACGGCATCAACGGTTCTAGACTATCAGACAAACACACACCCCTGACTATCTTTGCACCGTTTTTCTCTGAGATATCCAGTATTTCTTCTACTAATCGTGTTTTCCCGATGCCTGCTTCTCCGGAGATGAATACGGTAGATCCTTTTCCCTCTTTGGTATCTTCCCACTGCTCCCTCAATCTTTTAAACTCTTTTTCTCTCCCTATCAGCTCGGGCTGGAAGGTGATGTCTAGAGTGTCTTCCTCCATGTTTTCTGAAATCATTGAAAACTATAAAGTATTTATGATGAGGGGGGGGTAACCAGAACTAATAAAAGAACTCTTCATCGTTTCGAAAACAATAAATCCTTCTGTCTGATAAGGTCTCATTATGGAACTTGAAGATACTGAATTCCCTATCCTAGACAACCATATACATCTGCAGGAACAGGGAGATAACGTAGAAGCGGTGAAGAAGTTCGAAAGGGCCGGCGGTACTCACCTGATACTTTCACATCTACCCTACAATGACCTGAGAGAGTGGGACACCAAAGGTTACAGACCCATCTATGAAAGGACCGTTAGTTTGGCCGAGAGATGCATGGAGAAGACTTCCGTGGAGATATTTGTAACACTCGGACCGTATCCCGTAGATCTGGTCGATCTCGAAGATAAGGTAGGCCTCGAAAAGGGTGAGGAAATACTGATGGATGGCATGGAACTGGCTGCGGAATACGTTGAAGAGGGAAAAGCTATCGCCCTCGGGGAGATCGGCAGGCCGCACTTCGACGTTTCCGAAGAGATACTTCAAGCCTCTAACCGTATAATGAAGCACGGGATGGAACTAGCTGTAGATCTCGAGTGTCCCGTGGTATTACACACGGAAAGCACTTCTCCCGAGGTATGCCGTGAGATAGGCGATATGGCTGATCGAGTCGGTTTAGAGAGAGGTAAAGTCGTCAAACATTACTCCCCGCCTCTGGTAAATGAAGATGAAAATCACGGTCTATTCCCTTCAATACTGGCGAACGAAGACAACATCAAAGAAGCGGTCTCTAAGGGCGATAGATTCCTCTTGGAAACGGATTATCTTGACGATCCGGAAAGGCCCGGTGCAGTTCTCGGGATAAAGAACGTTCCGAAGAAAACCAAGCTCCTTTATGAAAAGGACGTTCTGACGGAAGAGGATATATGGAAGATCCATAAGGAGAATCCAGAAGATATTTATGGGATGGAGATCGAGTAAAAATATAGTTCAATCGAGTTCGTCTTTTATCAGTTCCATCAGATCTTCCACACAATCCTTGCAGAAGCTCTTATCCCCGACCCTTTTGTACTCCTTCGTCCAATTGCCACAGAAGTGGCACCTATCCGAATCTAGAGCCATCCACTTTCACCTCTTTTTTGAGTAAAAACAGGAAGGGTTATAAATTTTGTCTAGGTCGAAAGCAGTGGGGATGATATCTTCACTATTACCGAATTATTTCAAACAAAAGTATTAAGCATAGCGACCGTATTAATTATAGATGATAGGATGGTAGAAAACGACGAAGTCAAAACTATCGAGATCAAAAAGTCGACTTGGAAACGACTCGAGGAACTCAAAAAAGTTGACGAATCGTCGGATGATGTGGTAAATAAACTTCTAGACCAATATGAAGAGGAAAAGGAAGCCGAGGTCGAGAGAGATTGGATGAGATAGAGGGTAAAAGTAAAAATCTGAGCAGTGCCTTCACTCGAAAGCTCTGTTGACGCACGCTTCGAGACTCTCGATAGCACAGTTGTATGTCGATCTATCATTTTGCCCCGAGAGCGAACCTTTCAGCCCGGAACCGGTGATTATGGAAACGACCTCTGCGCCTTTCTCGATCTTTCCTCTTTCGATCAGTTTTTTCAAAGCTGCAACTCCGACGGCTGAAGCTAGCTGACAGAAGATCCCCTCTCTAGCTATCTGTTTTTGGGCTTCGACCATCTCTTGATTTGATACTTTCTCGCACATCCCATCATACCTATCCAGCTTTTCGAGCACGTCGTTACCTCCGGGAGGGAACGGGTTGGAAATCGCATCAGCTATAGTATCGGGTTCCGACCACCTTTCTATCTCTCTCTCATCTGACTCGTGGGCTTCGTATATCGGAGAACATCCTTCAGCTTGAACACTGATCGGTACCGGGATCTCATCGATGTGTCCGCTCTTCTCCAGTTCTTTAAACCCTTTCATCACTCCCCTGAAAAGGCCGCCTGAACTCGTCGGTATTATAACATAGTGCGGAACATTCTCTTCGTATATCTCGAACGCTATGGTCTTATATCCTTCAATTCTGAATGGCGAATTAGAATTTGTGAAGTAGGTATCTCGATCAGCTAACTCGAAACTCTCGTAATACAGATCGCCGTAGTCACCGTCAACTTTGATAACGATAGGTCCGTAGTTTTCGATCTGGGAGATCTTTTTATCCGATATATCGGAAGGGACTAGAACGAAGATCTTCAATCCGCTCCGCACCCCATAGGCCGAAACGCTAGCCGCCATGTTGCCCGTTGAGACCGTCCCTAATTTTTTCTTGCCGAGTTCCTTAGCTCTCTCAAGGCTCAGGATAGTTCCTCTATCTTTAAAACTCCAGGTAGGATTCATAGTCTCGTTCTTCAAGCGAAGATCGATATCGAGTTTTTTAGATAGGCTCGGTGCTTTCGAAAGAGGTGTATTCCCTTCTCCCAGATTCGATAAATCATCCACTTCTAACGGAAGGAAAGAACCGTACCTGGCCCAGATGTCGTCCTCTTCACCTATCTCTCCATCAAAATATTCCATGCGCAGCGGTTCACCGCAACTACAAACGTGTATATTTTTGTCTAAATCATATTCTTTCCCGCACGCTTCGCATATGAGCATGTTTGATGATAAGAAGGACCTGATTTGTATGTTGTGTTTTAGGAGAGATAGCCGGGAAGCTATAATCAATGACTGTGAAAGAGTTGATCTTGGGTATCACTACCTGTACCAGTTTATCATCCCGGATAGGCTCTCTCGATCAGGTCTTCTTTACCCTTGAATCTTTCTCTGATAGGTTCCAATATATCGATCAATTCTCTTGCGAGAGCTTCTTTCAGATCCTGTGGGTGCAGGTCTCCTGAAAGATAATCCTCTTCAGCTTCCTGGTAATCTTCATAGACGAGATCGCCGCCCCATTTCTCTGGCCGTTCGATGACAAAATCTTTCCCTTCCGATTTTAGGACCGGCATAACCAGCATCTGTAGATGTTCCAGGACGGGGTTGTCCTCTTTTTCTCCCTGCGGACAGTAGGCGTCCATTATCTTTTCTTTTACGATCTCAGGCTCGGCTAGGAGGTCTATCTTAGAGCCCTCGATAGAAGAGCTCATCTTTCCACCTGTCAGTCCAGTTAGTAAAGGAGCGAAAACACAGACCGGCTTTTTGTAGCCGAAGTCCGGCAGTATCTCTCTTGAAAGCATGTATATACCTCTCTGATCGATACCTCCATAAGCCAGATCAGCGTCCAAGGCGGAAACATCTTGGCTTTGGAGGAGCGGATAGATGAATCCTCCCAGCTTTGGATTGTCGCCGTATCTCACGACCTCCGCGGCGGCTCTTTGGGTCCTGTTGAGAGTTGTATCCGCGGCCATCCTCAAAACGTTCAACATGTAGTCCTCTCCCAGTTCAAATTCGCTGCCTTTTACAAAATTCAAGTCGTTATAGTCCACTCCCGTCGCTTCCATCATCCCCTTGACGCATTCTTCGTAATACTCGCTTCTAGCGTCTAAAAGGTCGAAGGGACTCTTCAGATCGTCCAGATGCGCATGGATGTCCGCCAATAGGACAGTAAATTCGAAACCTGCTCTCAAAAAGTCGGCTATCTTGCGGTGAGTGATGAAATGACCAGTATGCATCTTTCCGGTGGGGGCGTCGCCGATGTAAGCCTTAGGTTTCTTTTTCTCCTGAAAAAGGCCTTTCAACTCTTCCTCGGTCACCACTTCTTCTACGTTCCGCCTTATAAGGTCGACTCTCTCTTCTGAATCCATGGTGAGAACCAATAGACAGAACTATGTAAATTTTTGGTTGCCGATTCAGGTGAACTCACTATCGAAAGAAAGATTTATATCACCACCACTTAATCTTCGGACGATAAGATGGAAGCGCCCGGTGATAGGTTCTTCACCCTAGACGACTTCGACCTAGAAGGTAAAACCGTGCTGTTGAGAGTGGATATAAACTCTCCACTCGATCCGAGTTCTAAACGGATATTGGACGATCACAGGCTGAACAGCCACATAGAGACGATAAAAGAACTGAGGAATACCAAATTGATAATAGTCGCGCACCAGAGCAGGCCCGGTAAAAACGATTACACCTCTTTAGAACCTCACGCGGAGAGGCTGTCTCAACTTCTGAGAAAAAAAGTGAGATATATGGACGGATTGTTTCAGGAACACGTCTTGGACGAGATCAGCAGCATGTCTCAGGGTGATATACTGCTGCTGGAAAACGCTAGATTTTTTGCCGAAGAGACCTATCTCAAGGGGGAGAGCGACTGGGAGAAACACGAGAACAGCCATATAGTCCAGAAATTAGGGCCGAAGATCGATTTTTTCGTACATGACGCTTTCGCCGCCGCCCACCGAGCCCAACCCACTTTGGTCGGCTTCTCGAAGATCGTGCCTTCTCTAGCGGGTAGATTGATGGAAAAAGAAATAGAGAACATGGGCAAGATATTCCAGATGGACGAGTCTCCCAAGGTGGCATTTTTAGGCGGGATGAAAGCCGACGATTCTATCGAGGTCGCCGAGCATATGCTGGAGGATGGGAACATAGACAAGATACTCACGGGAGGTGTCACCGCTAATATATTTTTGATGGCTTCCGGGCACGAACTCGGGGAGGGAAACAGAGAATTCCTGGAGAAAGAACTCCCCGGTTATGAAGAGGCTGTAGAAGACGCTGAAGAACTCCTCGAGAGATGGTCCGACAAGATCAAGATTCCGCAGGACGTGGTCCTGAACGAGGAAGGTGAAAGGAACGGTATATCTCTCGACAAACTTCCCTCCGAGTATCCTGTATTCGATATAGGACTCGATACGATAATGGAGTACAAAAAGGAGATAGAAAAGGCTTCTTTGGTCGTTCTGAACGGTCCCGCGGGAGCCTTCGAGATGGAGGAGTTCTCTATTGGAACTTCCGAGATATTCAAAGCTATCGCCCATTCGGAAGCTTATTCCATAATCGGAGGAGGACACAGTACCGCCGTATTGGGCAACCTCGAGATCGAGAAGGAGATCGATCATATCTCAACCGGCGGAGGATCATGTATCAATTTCCTCACAGGGAAAGAGTTAGAGGGGGTCGAGGCGCTGCGTCGTTCTTATAAAACCTTCGAAAAGAAAGACGTGTGATTTTTTTAAACAAAATGGGTAAGAGGGCACAAGATTTATAGAGTGGGTCTCGATAGGCGGCCCGAGATGGTAACGATGAAGGCTTTGATCTTTGGTGCAGGTAGACAGGCTGAAGGTGTTGCGTGGTATTTAGCGAATCATACTGATTTTGATCAGATAGGTATTTTGAGTAGATCGGAAGAGCCTATAGATGATATAATAGAATTCGTAGGCAGCAAAAAGTTAGGTAAATATGTTGTGAATGTTATTGATGAGACCGAAAAGCTGAAAGAGATCATGGAAGAATATGATGTTGGAATCAATGCGTTACCGACTAGAGAAACTTGCTACGCCACTGCAGAGGCCGCCATCGATGTTGGTTTAGACTTGATCGACATGTTGGAGGAATATCATAGAAGACCGGATCTCTACGAGAAGGAAGATATGGAGATCCCGGAGGGCATGACCGTGGAGGAGTACGGAGAATCTTTACATGAAAGAGCTGTAGAAAACGATGTTACCTTCATCTCCGGGATGGGGTTCGCACCGGGTATCACCAATTTCACTTTAGGCGAAGCCCTCAGAGAGATGGATGAAGGCGAAACCGCTATAGCTAGATGTGGAGGGATTCCAGACGAGGACGCTGCTCAGAGACATCCTTTAAAGTACATGATAACTTGGACATTCGATCACGTTTTGAGAGAGTACAATATCAAATCACCGGCTATAAAGAACGGAGAAAAAAAGGAATTAGAGGCGCTGACCGAACACGAAAAGTTCACCTTCGATAAATTCGGTTGTAAGTTTGAATTAGAATGTGCGGTAACACCCGGGATGCCGAGCTATTTTCACACTAGACCTGATCTGAAAAACACCTACGAAAAGACGATAAGATGGGCTGGACATTATGATACGATAAAGGAGTTCAAAAAATGTGGTCTGCTCGATACTGACCCTGTGGAGGTTAATGGGTCAAAAGTAGAGCCTAGAGAGCTGCTCTCCAAAGTTATCACGCCCAAATTGAAACCCGAGGAAGGAGATAAAGACATGTGCGTGATGTGGAACACCGCCGAGGGCAAGAAGGACGGAGAAGCCATAAGGATCGATTATTACATGTTGGATCGGGAAGATGTCGAGATGGGGCTCACCGCGATGCAGAGGACCACCTGCTTCCCGCCATCGATAAGCGCCGAGATGGTCGCGAAAGGCGAGATCTCGGAAAAAGGTATCGTGCCGCCGGAAGACTGTATAAAAGGTTCAGTATTTGACAAGATGATAGAAGAACTGGAAAACGTTGGAATAAAGATACTGAAAGAAAAGAAAAAGATGGATCGATAGGATTTATTGCTTACCGGAGACGGTTACCTCTTTCAACAGGGCGGTCGGCGTTTCTATGATGAGTCTTCGACTGCCGATCCTCAAAAAGCATTTTTTCTTTTTGTCGGCCATCTCTATCGATTTTAGGACTTCGGGTAGATTTCCCGAGAGCATTAGTCCGTCGACCCTGCCCTTCTTCTCGCCGTCTTCAACCAGCCATGCGGGGTTGGCTACAACACTGAAGTCACCGCTGACCGGATTCGCCGTATGAGCGCCCAGGACGTTATCCACGTAGATACCCTCGTCGGGCATCAGTTCCTTCGTATTTTTACCCTCTCCCTCGATGACTATATTTCTATGAGTTGTTTCTGGGAGATTTTTGAAGTTGCTCCTTACGCCGTTAGCGGTGCTTTTTTCACCGCTCTTTACGCTCTCTTTAAGATCATAGATAAAGTTTTTCAGAACACCGTCAGAGATTATAGGTGTTTTTTCGCTCACAACACCCTCGTCGTCAAAAGCACCGCTGCCCAAACCCCAATCTTCAGTTGGGTCGTCTTTTATCGTTAGAGGTTCTGAGGCAACCGATTCATCCAGTTTATCCTGATAGACGGATTTTCCTTTCCTGACGTTCTCGCCGTTCACGGCGGGTATCAACCCGAATCCTATCAACTGGATGAGAGCATCGGGACTGATAACTACAGGCTGCTCTCCTGTGAGTTTTTCAGATTTCTCCCGCATTGAGTCGACTTTTTCAGCGGCTTTTGAGCCGATCCGTTCGAAGTCGACTTCTAAACGGCTGTCCGCCGAGACATCAGACGCCTGGAGTGAGGTCTCCTCCATCGCGATAGAAGCGGTCACAGAAGCAAAAAAACTAGAATCTTTTTCCCTCAACAAGAGACCTTCCGTGTTCCCCACGATCCTCGTGCCTATAGAGATGTTGAAACCTCCCATGGTCGGGATTATATCATCCGATATGGACATTGCTCCGTCTATCATCTTTTGGGTCAATTCCGCGCCTTTTGCTTCCTCAATTATATCCACCACATCTTTGTCGAACGTATCGACGTTTGGTGCATCTTCTTCAGTCGGAAGAGTAAAATCTAGTTGCTCTGAAAAGCTCGAAAGCTCGACGGCCCGGTTGATAGCTTTTTCCTCTTTACCCGGAACGCAGTAACCGAAACCCGCTTTCCCGTCCTTTATCACTCTTATACCCAACCCTACGTCCTCGTATTCCGAGCTATCGCTCAATTCGCCCTTCTTGATGTTATGAGATACCTGCTGCTTCTTTACACCGTAAACGTCGCCTTTGAATCCTCTCTTTTTTATCTCCTCGACAGTCTTTTTGACGCTTTCCATTACCTTTTCACTCATTCTCTACCACCCACCGTTACCTCGGAGATCAATATATGGGGGCCTCCGTGACCTACAGAAGCTGTCTGGCCTTTTCCACAATGACCTATATCCTGTATGAACTCATCGGTCGCACCGATCACGTTTTGTAAAGTCTCGAGAGTGAACCCGTTGAAGCTCACATCTCTCAACGGCTTGATGATCTCGCCGTCCTCGATCAGATAGGCTTCTTGAGCGTTGAACTGGAAGGTACCTTCCGCCGGGCTCACCTGGCCTCCGCTGGATGATTTTGCATAGACGCCTTCGTCCACCTCTTCCAACATCTCTTCGAATTCCATATCTCCCGGTTCTATCATCGTATTGCTCATCCTCACTAAAGGCTTGACTCTAAAATCCTCAGCTCTAGCTCCTCCGTTGGGCTCCATATCCAACTTCCAAGCGCTTTCTCGATCTAGGATGAAATCGTTCAAGACGCCGTCTTTAACTAGAACTCTATTCTTCGCTTTCGTACCTTCGTCATCGTAGGGGAACTGACCATAGCCCTCGAGGGTCGGATCGTCCTTGATGGTGATCTCTTCCGCCGCCACTTTCTCTCCGATCTTTCCCTTGAGGCAGCTGTTATCGCTCGCTACGAGATCACCCTCGGCGGCGTGACCGAAGGCTTCATGGACGAAAACACCGGCCAGCTTCGGGTCCATTATCAGAGGTAAAGAGCCGCTAGGAGGTGTGTCCGCTTCGAGAAGTTTTTCGAGCCGGTCTTTCACCACGTCCACCTTCTCGTAAGCTTTTTCAGTCAGTTCATACCCTCCAGTCCCACCGATCGATTCAGAGGCTCTCTGTATCTTGTCCCTTTTCCCCGTAATCATCAAAGCCATCATCAACCTAGGGATATTCATCCGGACCTCGGTACCCTCGCTGGTGAGTATCTCCTTTTCAACTATAGCCTCTCCATACCTCACTTCGGTCGAGTTAACCGGCCCTTCATCTAATTTCTTTTCCAGATCTCTCAAAAAAGATATCTTCTCTTCTGAATCTATATCTCTCGGGTCCTGTTTCATCGGAAGTTCAACGCTGTCTTTTTGGACCTCTGATTTAGCTAGATCGATATCCTGCTTCTTGAACTGGTCGCCGCTCTTCGCCATGGAAAGAGCTCTTTCAGAGGCTTTCTTCAAATTGTCCAGATCGGAGGTGCCTACACACCCCCATCCGTTGTTGAATAGTACTCTTATCATCGCCCCCTCTTCTCCACCCTGGCTGATCTTGTCTATCTCGCCGGACTTTAAAGTGACAAACATCCTGTCCCAGATCTCTTTTCTCACGTCACAATAATCCGCACCCTTTTCCATCAGATGCTCTATCACGCTATTCGGATTCATCGAAGTATTAAAAAGGGTTAACCCGATAAATATTTTCGCAAATCTTTCCGGCAGTCGCCTAGAAAGCAGTTAAAAGGAATGGTGTCAACTATCTTGAAGAGGACGGACATTTTCAAAAATCCACCCAAAAAGCTAAAAAGGAATACGTAAAATAGCGGATAGAAATCCCCTTTTCGGGGGTATAGGGTAACACGGCATCCTACCGGGCTCCAGTTACGTGGGATGAACGCCTATCGGGTTTACTGACCAGCTATGGTATGATGACTAACTGGAGCGGTGACCCGTAATTCGATGACGCGTGAGGTCGCTCCTCGCGTGGAGGAAACCCGTTGATCGGGGTTCAAATCCCCGTGCCCCCACTTTTTTCCGAGAAAAAAGCGGCGGCACTTGAAGGAATCAAAGATTCCTTCTGACCCTCAGAAAGCAAGCTTTCTTGCGGGTCCCCGTGCCCCCACTATACCTCAGGTTCATAACGTCAAAAATAATTCCTGTTCCACTTTCAAATTTTACTAATAACAAAGATGGACGTACCTTTATTCAAAATTCATCCAAAGAATGCTTCGCCCAAAATTCCTTTTTATACTCATCGATATTCCCCTTTTTAAAAGCAGCAACAGCTTCCTTTGATTCTTTCGTATTATTGGTGATAATAGATGCCTGCTCCGAGGGATTTTCATCGTACTTATCGATGTATTTACTTATCACCTTTGTATTTCCTACCATGAGGTCTATACCTCCGTGTGCTATGCACATCACATAGGC
>CAYWYD010000008.1:48244-65521 GCA_964462425.1 uncultured Thermoplasmata archaeon | reverse complement strand
TCTCAACAACACACGAAACCATCTCGATGCGAACTTCATCTTGATAAATAACCTCAACGTCACGACCATAGGCTACGATGAATTGGCAAGCAGTACTGCAAACGGCGGCAAAGGCTTCATGCCGATCGGCGATTCGAGCACGCCGTTCACCGGGACGCTCGACGGCAGCGGTTACACAATATCGGACCTAGTCATCAATCGTTCGAGCGAGGATTTCGTCGGCCTATTCGGTTACGTCGGAAGCGGATCAGAGATGAACGGAAAAGTGCTAAACCTTACTCTTGAAGCCGTCGACATCACTGGAGAAAACAGAGTCGGTGGTTTGGCGGGACATCATGGAGCGATGCTCGACACGATCACAAACGTTTCGGTCTCGGGGAGCGTAAGCGGTACCTTCATCGTGGGCGGTCTCGTCGGATCGAACCTTGAGAACAGCAAGATAACTGAGTCCTATTCGACGGCGAGTGTCACCGGCGAACAATACGTTGGTGGCCTCGTCGGAGGTAACTGGAACGGTACATTGATCGATTCTTATGCAACAGGAGATGTCACTGGTACTGCCCTTGTAGGCGGTCTCGTAGGCGGAAACGAAGAGGGCGGCTCGGTAACCAGGTCATATGCGACAGGTACCGTTACCGGAAGTACCTTTGTAGGAGGTCTTGTCGGCGAGAACGGTATAAAATCGAATTTACAGCCGGGTGGCAGCATCAAGGCCTCGAGCGCCAGCGGAACTGTAACTGTCCAAGACGGAGCGTCATCACCCACTAATTTTGGCGGTCTCGTCGGCCAGAATTATCAGGGTTATATCACCGCCTCGAAGGCGACCGCCGATGTAATCGTTCCTTACGCCACGAACGTGGGCGGCCTGATCGGCTCATCCGATGGAACCGGTATTTCATCCCCAACGGTCATCGAGTCTTATGCGACTGGTACTGTAGAGGGCGATCACAATGTCGGCGGACTGATAGGACTCGTCGAAAACGACACCGTGACGGATACCTATACCATGAGCGATGTCTCAGGCACAACGACTGTCGGTGGGCTGATCGGAAACGTGACTGGGCCTGATTCCTTCGTGAACTACTCTTACGCCGCTGGAGCGGTCTCCGGAGACTCGATTGTAGGTGGCCTGATAGGCACGAGAGAAAGCGGTGCGTCAGTGAACCACGCTTATTGGGACATGAATGCTACCGGGCAATCAAGTTCCAACGGTGGAGAAAGTAAAAGCACCGCTGAGATGAAGAATGAAGGTACTTTTGCAGACTGGGACTTCGAAACGGTCTGGAGTATAAAGGAATCTGAAAGTGGCTTCTATTCCTATCCCTATCTTCAAAACAACACGCAGTATCCAGCTCCTGGGGAAGAGGCTGTCAGTGTGGAGTCAATGGAGATCACCGCAGATCCAGGGACAATAACTGAAGGAGATTCATTCGACCTGACAGTTCAAGCAACCGATCAGTACGGCAATCTAGCAGCAGGACAGACCCTTGATAACTTCAATATAACTTCAGAATATGATGGTGAAGTCTACTATAATGGAACTATAACTCTCGACAGCGTTGGTAAGTATACCGCTACAGTGGAGGCAGGTAAAGTTACAACTGTGGCTGATCAACATATACTTACCGTTTATGCAGATACGGTGTCTTCAGACAGTGTGGATATCACGGTAAAGGACGTGACCGATCCAACAGCGGATGCAGGAGAAGATAAAACGGTAGATGAGGGTACCGAAGTGACGTTCGATGGTTCAGCCTCAGAGGACAACGTAGGCATAGTGAGCTACACCTGGACGATAGAAGGAAGTGAATATCATGGGATAACAGTAGATCATACCTTTACTAAGCCGGGGGATCACACAGTCAAGTTGAACGTGACGGATGATGCGGGTAACTGGGATACGGATACATTGACAGTAACCGTGAAATATGTTCCAGATCCGAAGGCGGATCGCCTGGAGATCACACCGTCTGATTCTACCATAACTGCTGGGGAATCACAGAGTTATACAGCTATAGCCAGCGATGAATACGGTAACGAATTCAATGTTACAGGAGAAGTCAACTGGTCGATCGATGAAGGAGCGGGAGGTAGTTGGACAGCTAATGAATACACTTCTGAGAATGCTGGTGAATGGACTGTGACCGGTGAATACGGAACACTGATGAACACAACGACTTTGACAGTAGAAGCGGGAGAATACGACCTTACGATAAACATCGAGGGACAAGGCAGTACCGAGCCCGCTGAAGGTACACACGCCTACGAGGAAGGTACAAAGGTTACCGTAGAAGCTACACCGGATAAAGGTTGGGAATTCATCGAGTGGACAGGAGCCGAAACCGGTACCGCCTCGACGATAGAGATCACTATGGATGAAGAGAAAAGTATAACAGCAGTATTCGAAAAAGAAATACCGAAATACGATCTCACGATAAACGTCGAAGGAGAGGGCTCGGTAGACGTCGAACCAGAGCAGGACGAATACGAGAAAGGGACTGAAGTGACCTTAACAGCGGCAGCAGATGAAGGCTGGAAATTCGTCGAATGGACAGGTACTGAAGAGACAGGAGATGAGATCACAGTAACGATGGATTCTGACATGGAGATAACGGCCCACTTCGAAGAACTGGGCGAAGCAGTATTTCAGATCGAGATCACGGAATACGATGAAAACATAGAAGAGGGCGAAGAAGTTACGGTAGAATATAGAGTAGAAAATATAGGTGAGACCGAGGGTACTCAGGATATAGTGTTCGTGATAGATGGTGAGGAGAAAACGGTTTACGAGGATCTCACCCTCGGAGCAGGTGAGGACTATACTGGAAATTTCACTTGGAAACCCGATACTGCGGGAGAGTACGAGATCGGGGTTCCTGGAGATGACCCGGATGATCTTTCTCAGGTAACTGTTGAAGAAGCGGAAGAGGATGGATTCCTGGCGAGTTACCTTTGGTTGGTGCTCCTCCTGTTGGCGATCGTAGGTGCAGTGACGGTCTTTATGGCAATGAGTGAAGAAGAGTTAGAAGAAGAAACGGAAGAAGAGGAGATCGAGGAAAGTGAAGAAATTGAGGATGCCGGAGATGAGGATGAAGTCAGCGATCTCGACGAAACTGATGAAGTTGAGACTAGAGATACCGAGGCTGAAGAGATAGAGACTGAAGAAGTAGAGAGCGGAGATACGGAAACCGAAGAGACTGAGATCTAAAAACAAAAAACTTTTTTTCTTTTTTATTTGAATTTCAACTCAGCAGAGAGGCGAATTCCGAAAATTTAATAGTAATCTAACCTTTTGGCTCTATCTATCATGTCAACCACTGGTGACTACGATTTCAAAGAGGTCGAGGAAAAATGGATCGAAAGATGGGATGAGATGAACCTCTATCAGTTCGATCCCGAATCGGACAAAGAAGTATACTCCATCGATACACCGCCGAGATACGCTTCGGGTTTTCTTCACATGGGCCACGCGAAGAATTATCTTGAATTCGAGATGGTGGCTAGAGCGAGAAGACTGCTGGGCTACGAGGTGTTTTTCCCTGTCGGATACGACGACAACGGTCTTCCGACGGAGAGGTACGTGGAAGACGAACTAGGGATGAGCAAAAGAGATATGGATCGTGACGAATTCATAGATGAATGTAGAGAAGCTGCAGAGGAACTGGAAGATTCCATGACCGAGATGTTCACCCGCATAGGGATGTCGTGGGACTGGTCCACGTTCTATCAGACCATAGACGAGAGATCTATAAAGACGGCGCAGCGCTCTTTCATAGATCTGCATGAAAAGGATAAGCTTTACAGGGACGAGGAGCCGACCATATGGTGTCCTCATCACAGCACGGCGTTGGCCCAGGCAGAAGTGGAGGAAACTCACAGAGAAACGATCCTGAATTATCTTCACTTTGGATCTGAAGAGGGGAACCTTGAAATAGCGACCACTCGACCCGAGTTACTGCCTTCATGCGTTGCCGTTTTCACTCACCCGGAAGACGAACGGTATGGTCATCTGGTGGGTAAAAAGGCGGAAGTCCCTATTTTCGGCCACAAAGTTCCCATCAAGGAAAGCGAAGAGGTCGATCCCGAATTCGGTACCGGGCTGGTGATGGTCTGTACCTTCGGAGACAATACCGACGTTGAGATGTGGAAGCAGTACGACCTTCCTCTCAGGATCTCTATCGATGAAGAAGGCAGGATGAATGAGAACGCTGATGAATACCAGGGTCTTAAGATAGAGGAAGCCAAAGAGAAGATCATAGAAGACCTGAAAGAGGAAGGTATAATCTACGATCAGGAAAAACTGGAGCAGAATGTCGGCGTCTGCTGGAGGTGCGAAACGCCGGTCGAGTTCATACCTACGGAACAGTGGTTCGTCGAAACGCTGGATCACAAAGATGAGATGTTGAAACTAGGTGATCAGATCGATTGGTATCCCGACTATTACAAGCACCGCTATGAAGACTGGGTGGAGAATCTGAAGTGGGATTGGTGCATCTCCAGGCAGAGATATTACGGCGTGCCCTTTCCAGTCTGGTTCTGTAAGTCCTGTGGAAACGCAGTGGTCGGAAATGAAGAAGATATTCCTCTAGATCCTAGGAGAGAAGAGGCACCATATGAATGTGAAGAATGCGGTTCCGAGGACTTAGAACCGGAAGAAGACGTGATGGACACCTGGATGACGTCTTCGATGACTCCTCAGATAGCTTTGAGGTGGAAAGACGGCGATCTTTTCGACGAGAACTTCCCCATGAGCATGAGACCTCAATCTCACGACATAATAAGGACGTGGGCGTTCTATACTATACTGAAATCAAACTTCCACCACGATTCTATACCCTGGCAGGATATAGCTGTCTCTGGATACGTATATACCGAAGAAGGGGAAGGCATGAGCAGCAGCAAGGGAACTGGAGTCAGTCCGAAGAAGATAATAGACGAGTACGGTGCCGATTGTTTAAGGTACTGGGCCGCGGGGGCCGCCACCGGAGAGGACATCGTTTACAGGAAAAAAGATGTTATCAGAGGACAGAAAGTATTGACCAAGTTGTGGAACGCCTCCCGCCTGGTAGATATGCATTCGGATGATTACGAGGAGAATGAAGTAGAGCTTCAGACCATCGATAGATGGATACTATCTAAGACCAAAAAGATCATCGATGAGTGTGAGGAGCATTACAGGGATTACGAGATAAGCAAGGTCAGGGAAAAGATGACCAACTTTTTCAAGCACGTTTTCTGCGATAATTACCTGGAGATCGTCAAGTACCGACTGTATGAAGATGAAGATATCTCGAAGGAAAAAAAGCAAGCTGCTCTTCACACGCTTCACGAAACTTTACTTTCTATCTTGAAGGCATTCTCTCCGATCATACCGTTCATAACCGAAGAGATCTACAGTAAGATGTTCGAAGAGAGAGAAGGTCCGAAAAGTATCCATGAAACGGGATGGCCCGAACTGGACGAGAGCTATGTGGATAAAACAGCAGAAAACATCGGCGAACTGGCCAAGAACGTAGTAGCCGAGGTCAGGAAATGGAAATCCGATCACGGGATACCTTTGAATCAGGAGATAGGAAGCTTGAGGATCATCACTCCTGAAGAGGAAATTAAAAAATTCGAAGAAGACATATTGAAGACTTTGAAAGCTTCGGACCTCCAGATAATCAAGGAAGAACAGGTCGAAGAGAAAGCCGTCGAGATCGAACCGGATCATTCCAAGATCGGACCGAAATATAAAGAAAAAGCAAAAGAGGTCTTTGCAAAACTGGAGAACACGGATCCCGAGAAGATCCATTCGTCACTCGAAAAAGAAGGTGGATTCGCCGTCGAACTCTCAGATGGAGACGAGATCAGGCTGGATAAAGAAGACGTGGAGATCAGCAAGGCAAAGGTCCATCAGGGAGAAGAATTAGAGTCTATAAGCTTGGGCGAGACGATAATCCTCCTGGAGAGCGAGGATGAGTGATTCAAGAGTAAACATCCTCCGAGGATATATCGACCCCGGAATCTTCCCCTCCGAATTCGCCTCCTCTGCACTCCACACAGACTCCTTTTTTTAGATGTTTATCGCAGGTTATGGAGCCGCACATAGTGCAGGATCGGGTAGCGGGTTTTCCACATACGTGACAGGGACCGGTCATCTCCATATTTTGTTCACCCGATATTAATAGTTCGGTCCAGGATTATAAGTGTTGTGTTTTACTCTCTCGCCGTTCTTATAAACGTCTTCAACGAGATTCACTCCGAAGCGGTATGGTAAGTGCATGTGGTTAGGTACGTTCAAGATAAGAAAATCGGCCTTTTTTCCCTTTTCGAGGATACCGATATCATCCCTTCCCACGGCTTTTGCCGCGTTGACTGTAGCGGCTGTAAGAGCTTCGCTCGGAGTCATCTTCATCTGTAAACAGGCTAGGGTGATGATCATCTGCATCGACTCGGTCCAGCAGTTTGGATTCAAGTCGGTAGCTAAGGCGATCGGCATCTCTTTTTCTATCATCTTTCTAGCGGGAGAATACTCGTCCTCCATCAGCATGAAAGGCGTGCCCGGCAATAATATACCGATAGTACCGCTCTTAGCCATCATCTCTATGTCTTCTTCACAGGTTTTTACCAGGTGCTCGGCGGAAACAGCTTCTATTTCAGCGGCCATCCGACTGCATCCTATGTTCTCTATCTCGTCGGCGTGAATCCGCGCTTTCAGACCGTTGTCTTTCGCACTCTCCAGCAGTTTTCTACTCTCGTCCGCGGTGAAAACACCTTCCTCGCAGAAAACGTCGCAGTATTCAGCCAGCCCTCTATCGGCGATCTCGGGTATGACCTCCTCTATACAGAAATCTATGTATTCTTTAGAATCTTCAAATTCGGGAGGCATGGAATGAGCCCCGAGGTAAGTGGAAACCAGATCGACGGGATGTTTCTTATCCAGTTCCTCTATGACCTCAAGAGATTTGATTTCATTCTCCTTATCCAGCCCGTATCCGCTTTTTGCTTCCGCTGTCGTTGTTCCGTGGGATAGCATCGTGTTGAGTCTTCCATGGGCCTCGTCCTCCAACCCCTGTTTAGATGCATTTCTGGTCGAAGTGACGGTTGAAAGTATACCTCCGCCTTGTTCCAAAATTTCCATATAAGTTTTCCCTTTTATCTTCATCTCTAGTTCGTCTTCTCTAGAGCCGGCAAAGATTAGATGGGTGTGTGGATCTACAAAGCCAGGAACGACTGTTTTTCCCTTTGCATCTACGGTTCTTTTTGCGTCGTACTTCTTAATGATTCTGTCTGTTTTATCCACATCAACGATCTTTCTTCCATCGACAACTAAAGCACCATTTTCTATCAAACCAGTGTCTCTCATCTCCTCTTTACTCCTCGCTCTGTCCGGCCCCTTTAATGTGTGCAGCTCGGAACAATTTTTCACAATGAGTTCTATCGACATGATGTCTCATCCTAAAAACAAAGACCGGATATTTATCATTACTTACATATGAAAGAATCATATAAAAATTATACTTTTTAGTAAATTATATATCGGATGACCTCCCTATCTTTGATATAGGAGAGATAAAATGAGCAAAATTATTTCATGCTTGGTAGTTTTATCGATGGCGATTTCTGTAATCCCATATGTTGGAACTACAACTATATCCGCTTATGAATCTCATGAACCTTTCAGGATAGACAGCGATACGGATTTTGAGGATACCGCTATCTCTGAAGGGTGGAATGGGTCCGGTACCGAGGAAGACCCGTATATAATAGAGAACTACCAGATAGATGGTAATGGTACTGAAGATTGTTTCTATATCGGGAATACGACAGTCCATTTTGTTTTTAAGAACAATCACCTTCATAATTCAAGTAATGTTGCACCTCATTCGTCTCCATCTGGTTTATTTTTGAATAACGTTACTAATGGTGTTATCAGAGATAATAGACTCGTTGATAATAATAGAGGTATCACATTAAATAACTCTCATGATTTAATGATAGAGAAAAATGATATGGAAAATAATACGGGAACTGGTATCTATATGTCCTATTCTGAGAACAATACCATTGACGAGAATCATCTTTACAGCAATAATAAGGGTATGCTACTTTTTACTGATAATAACTATAACAATATAACAAATAATCGTATAGAAGAAAATAATGAAGGGATATTAGCAGGTCCCACGATCAAAAAAGGCTCCGAGTATAATCTTATTAAAAACAACAAAATCTTGAACAATTCTAATGAAGGTTTAAATATGAATCATTATTGTGATAATAATGAAATAACTCTAAATCACATCTATAATAATTCGATAGGTATCTATCAGCACTGGGGCTCTAATAACATACATAATAATACTATCGATAACAGTAGTGATGATGGTATCCAGTTAAGGTATTCGAATAATAACGTCATCGAACATAACGATATAACGAACAATTCACGATATGGAGTCTGGCTGTGGGGTTCACGGAATAACACATTATCTGAAAACAATATAACCTCCAATGACGACGGTGTTTATGCACGTCCTGATTCATATGCTCCTGAAGATAACAGGATAATCGATAACGAATTTTCAGAAAATACGAATGGTATAACATTCTGGGAGGAAAGCATCAATAGTACAATTAGAGGTAATTATTTCACCAATAATTCAGATTATGGAATTTGGATCAGAGATAAGAGTACGAACAATCTGATAGAAGATAACGAGATGTATGGTGACGCTACGGGCATCTACATACAGCAATCGAACGGCTGTCAGATCGTTAGAAATCTGATAAACGGTAGTGAGTCAAGGGGGATACATCTATTTGAAGCGAATAGAACGATCGTAGAAGAAAACGAAGTGTTCAATGTAGGTGGCTTTATCCATGACAAGGCTATCCTTATCAGAGATCTTTGCACTTATAACATAATAAAGAAGAACAGTGTGTACGACAATAACTATGGGATCGTATTGGAAGGCCAAAGTACGGGATACCCGAAACACAATATGATCTCTAGAAATGAGATATATAATAACGAGAACGGAGTACGCTCTGGACCGGACAGTTCTGCGGCAGTTGGAAGTGAGCTAACAACGATAAAAGATAACGAATTTATGCACAATAACCGCAGTATATATCTCAGAAAATCTAACAGGACTGAAATTGTGGATAACTACGTATATGGAACTCGAGACTACACTTCTTACTTCTATACCGGTATCTATCTAGAAGAGTCACATTTTAACAGTAGGATAGAACGAAACCGTATAAAAAATAACACGAGAGGTATATATATGGACCAGTCCACTAACAATACGATCTTGAGTAATGAACTGACCAATAATGATAGAGGATTATACCTTTATGGAGACAGCTGCTATAACGAATTGAAAAGTAATGACCTTTTAGATAACACTGAGTATGGATTGTACGTATCCGGTTCTTCAAACAATTCCATCTTTGCCAACAATTTTATAGAAAATGCTCAGAACGCGATGGACGTCTCATTTAAAAATGATTATAACGATTCTTCTCTAGGTAACTACTGGGATGATTACACGGGCAGTGATTTGGACGGAGATGGTATTGGGGACACACCTTATGATGTTCAGGGAGGTGCGAGCACAGACTACTATCCACTCTGGGACATCTATGAAGATAATATCTACTGGGTAAAAGAGGGTGGTACTGGAGATGGAAAGATAGAAGGTAGTCCCGCTGGAAATATATCTTATGTTGTGGATAACTACGACCTTACCAACGCTACGGTCAACGTGAAAGCCGGTACGTACAACGCGACGGTAGAGAACTATCCTTTAACAGTGGCTGAAAACAACGTGACTTTCAACGCCTTGAACGGTACTCAAGAAACGTTCTTAGTAGGAGGTGGTAGCGGTGTATGTTATGATATAGACGCTTCTTTGGTCTCGATAAGTAATTTCACCATGACCAATTTCTCTACAGTGGTTCATATTCAAGACGCAGATGATATAAGTATGACTGATAACAAGCTTGTCAATAATAGTGCCATGGGCATCTATGCCCTATCTTCACGGTTCATCAATATAAATCACAATTATTTCGACAGCAATTCCGGCGAAGATATATACCTGTCTCAGGTGTACGACACATCTGTTAAAAATAACGAGTTCTATCATTCTGGAGATGAATCTATCTACCTGAGATACAGCAGTTATAATATTATCCAAAACAACCTGATAGAGGATACCAATACGGGTGGCATATATCTCAAATACAGTTTGAAGAACCAGATCAGAGATAATACCATATCGAACAGCTCGATGGGTGTTTATCTGATTGATGATAGTGACCACAACTACATCGGTGAGAATACGATAGACGGGACATCTCAACCAGGGATAGAAGTCATGGGTACGGACAACAATATCCTCTATGGCAACATGATCTTGGAAAGTTATGCCGGAGTTTTCTTGATGGATGGGAATAATAATACCGTGACTAGAAACACGGTTGAAAACAGCAGCTTTCAGGGTATCCGCGTTGACGTTGGGTTCAACAACACCGTTGCGGAAAACACGGTCGAATACACCGTGAATGATAACGCTATGTGGATCAAATCTGATCTCTGTACTATCGGCTACAACACCGTCTCAAAAAATAATCACCACGGTATAACGCTGTATTCCACCACTAACACGACCGTACACAACAACACTGCAGATTTCAATCAATTGAAGGGCATACGTCTTGATAGATCGGATAATAACGAGCTGAAGGATAATACTGTGACGAGCAGCGAGGACGGTATCTATTTAATGGATTCGTTCAACAATACCTTATCGAATAATACAGCCTCTTCAAATATCAATCACGGCATATCTTTGAGTGGATCTTCTAATAACCTTATATCAGACAATGTTGTTGAGTCCAATCCTGTATATGGGATCAATGTGGATAAATCGGATAACAATTCGCTCTCTAGCAACTCCATAAACATGAACGAGGAAGATGGTATCTATATTGAAGACTCTCGAAACGTCACTCTTATGAACAACAGATTGAACGCTAATAATATTTCATCCATCGTTCTAGACAACAGTTTAAACATCACTCTCAAAGGTAACGAGATGACGGGGCCTGGACTTGAGGTCATCGGCTACACTGTAGATAACTGGAATACCCACACGATAGATACATCTAATCAGGTCAACGGTGAACCTTTGATCTACCTTAAAGATCAGAACAATGCAGAAGTCTCCTCGAACTGCGGCCAGTTGATACTGGCTAACTCCAGCGATATTTTGGTAAAAGAGAAGACCTTTTCTCAGGGCAGTGTTTCGATCTTACTCGGTTACTCAAATAATAATACGATCTCAAACAACACGATAAAAGATAATTCCAGGCATGGAATCTATCTCTTTAGATCTTCATATAACAAAATTTTAGATAACTTTATCTCTTCTAACGAAAATGGGATATACTTTGTTCTCTCGGAACATACCACCATAAAAAATAACTCGCTGCGGCACAACCGTGAAGCCGGGCTGGATATCAATAATAATGCAGATAACAAGATATATCATAACAATTTTATAAACAATACTCAGCATGTGAAAGCCTTCAGTAGCAATGTCTATGATGACGGCTATCCCTCTGGTGGTAACTACTGGGACGACTATGAAGGAGACGATAGATGCTCCGGTCCGGATCAAGACGAACCCGGTCGCGATGGGATAGGAGATACGAGTTACAGCGTCGGCGTGAACTCGGATAATTATCCCCTCATGGAGCCCTGGCCTATGGATGAAACTTCACCAGTCATATCATCGGTAAAGGCTGAGGAAATAACGACTACCACGGCGAGAATCACGTGGAATACAGATGAAGTCAGCGACAGCATGGTGAATTACTCTGTAAATCCCGACCTATCCAACCACTCTTCCATCTATAAATACCAGTATGTCACTTCGCACTCTATAAATTTAGAAGGACTGGAACGGAACACCACCTATTACTTCGAAGTGCTTTCGAACGATACCGTAGGAAACAGGGTAAAGGACGACAATGACGGAGTGTATTACTCGTTTACTACCCCTGCCTTGGTCTCTCCAGAGATAATAGATCTTACTTCTGGTACACCGACAACGGGTGACAGTTTCGTGTTGGAAGTGAACGTGTCTGAACCTGATAGAGTTTCGACGGTTTGTATCGAATGGTCGTTTGATTCTGGAGATGTCAATAATCGATCCAAAACTTTCACCGGTGAAAAGTTGACTGAACCGATAAACATCCCACCAGATGGTAAAATACTGCGTTACTCATACCATGTGAGATATGATTCTACGAAGTGGGCATCCACGGATATCTTCGAGGTCGATATAATAGATAACGACCCTCCGACGATATCTATGCAGGTCCCAAGGTCTGTAAAAGTCGGTGAAACAGTGGAGCTCGAAGGAGACGCATCCTACGACAATATTGGCGTTGTTAATTATACGTGGGAGCTTGAGGAGGTCGGAGAAGTTCTATACGGTCCTACTCAAAGTTATATCTTTAAAACTGTGGGAAATTATACTGTAACCTTGACTATATCAGATGAAGCTGGAAATAAAGCAGATTCGACCAGGAATGTAACGGTCGAATCTCCAGAGCCCGGTACCGTAGAAGGGACAGTATTGAACTCAGATGAAGACCCAATAGAGGGAGCTACCGTAAATTTCGATTCTGGTGAGAGCGCAACCACTGATCTCTCTGGAACATTTTCACTCGAGGTCACTTCTGGTGAAAGGGAATTAACGGTCCTAAAGGCCGGCTATGAAACTTACAAACGTAATATCTTTGTCGAACCGGTAACTACTAACGATCTAGGCTCTATCATACTCAATAGATCAGAAGTTCCGACGGTTATAAACTATTCACCTATTGGAAATAAAGTCCCAATAGAGTCCACCATAGTGGTAACGTATTCGGCCGATATCAGATCTGCTGATATCCATGTTCCTGGCTTGCAGGGCAGTACCACCATATCCGGTGCCGATGTAACCTTCACTCCATCAGATCCCATGGAGCACCAGACCACTTATACAGTTTATGTGAACGCAACGGACACCTATGGTAACGATCTAGATACGTTCAGTTGGAGTTTTACGACAGTTTTTGAAAGTGTTCCTGACAATAATGGAACTGTGGAGGGAAAGGTTTGTGATGTGAATGAAGAACCCATCGAAGGAGCAGAGATCATATTTGATTCTGGTGAAGTGGTCATGACTGATTCCGATGGAAACTTTTCGGTGGAGGTACCCTCCGGAGAAAGATTACTAACGGTGAACAGATCCGGTTATCAGAATTACACAAGAGAGATATACGTTGAGAACGGATCCACGGAGAACCTTGGTTTGATAATACTCAACGAAACTGATTCAGGTACTGATGGAGATGGGACTGACGGAGACGGAACTGACGGAGATGATACTACGGATGGAACAGATGGAGATACAGACGATGATTCTGAAGGGTCTACAGTAGGCTGGAAGATCTCAGATATGTTGATATACATCGTTCTCATCATAGCTATAGTTTTAGTATCGTTGATATGGATGAAGAGCAGATCGAAAGGTGATCCGGATACCGAGGAGGAAGATTTGGAGAAAGAAACTGAGGAATCAACAGAAGGTTCGGACGAGGAGGACAGCAACACGGAAGAGGACACGGAAGATACAGACGAGGATGATAACGAGCTAGAAGAAGATCTAGATTAAGTACAGAATATCTATCACGAGTAGACCTGCATTTTTTAAAAGAAAATAGATGAACACACCGACACCGATCATGATCCCGATGACGGCCCAGATCTGTGCGAGAGTTATGATTATATAGAGTTTTGCCTTTCTCTCCGGCGTGTCGAAATATCTTTCTATCAGCTCTTTCAGCCTATCACCCGCGGGTTTTTTGATTTAATTTTCCTCTTCCATCATGGATTTGATCTTCTTCCTTCTGAAGAAGTCTTCCCTCTCTCTTTCTTCCAGTTGTCTTTCTATGTATTTTATGGTGGCTTCCAATTTGGGGATGTAGTTGTACTCTAACGAGTTGACTCTTCTTTTAGCCTTCTCTATCTCGTCAGCGAGCCTGTTCAATTTTCCTTCGATCTCTGCTGCCCGCAAAGACAGCTTCAACGCTTTCCTGAAATTCTCGACCGTTTCATCCAGCTTTACCGAAGTGTCTACGTAGCCGTAAAATTTTTCTTCAGGGAACTCGGGCTCTATCTCTGGAACCTCGACTCCCATGATGTTGTCCGAACTTATCTCGAGCTCTTCTATGGATTCGGCCCCGTCAGCTATCGACTCTATCTCGCTGCTACCCATAATCATCTGGGCTTCAGTAAGGCTGTCGAAACTCTCCTCGAGCACTTCCTCCAGTTCTTCCCTGACCTCTTCTCTCTGGTCGACTATCTTGAAAAATTCGTTTATCAGCGCATCCTTTTTCTCACTCAGAAGATCGTGACCGTTCTCGGCGAGAGTTTTTCGTTTCCTGATACGTAGAAGTTCCATCCTGGTCGGTTTGACGTCCTCGAGTTTCTCAGCCATCGATTTTATGATGATTCGACAGTGTATTATATATTTTCGGCTCTGTTCACGATTCGATCGTAATCTATCTCCAATAATCAGATATAAATACATCCTATGCGGTATTTTAAACAAGTTCGAATTTACCAGGGTGAGATAGATGGATAAAGATCCAAGACTTAAAGGATCTATAGTCGAAGACATCAGAAAGATCATGCCGGGAAGGGATGAAGAATCTCTCGAAAATATCGCGGATGACATTTTGGAGCTGACGGAAGATCTAGAAGATGAAGATCGGATAAGGAAGATAGTTTTGGGTGAATTGATCTTTGTCTCAAACCAAAGCAGTAAAAGAATAATAGATCTCTCTCAGGACTTAGCTGATAAGATCCTAGAGTATAGGAAATAGATGTTTATCCTTTTAAAAATCTTAAAACTTGGTTCGTCTCAGGAACAAAATCCTTTTTTTCCATCTCTTCTTCGATCTCGCTGGTAAGGATGAATTTTCCCCTTTCGAATTCTTCAGGTGAGAGTTCGATTTGATGTGGATCTACCTCGGTTCTGTATAACTTCACGTTCTCTTTTTCCTCTTCTATATCTTTCTTGAATCGCCCCATCTCCTCGTATTCTCCTATGATTCCGATCTCCTCTTTCATCTCTTTTCTCAGCGCTTCTTTATAACTGAGTCCGGAAGTTACATGACCTCCCAATACGATACTCCAGTGACCTGGGTAGAATCTCTTATCTTTGCTTCTCTGGGTCATCAAGACTTTTCCTCTGAAGTTGAAGATGAAGAACATCACGCTTCTGTGCCTCAGTTTCTCGTCATGGACCTCTTTTCTCGTCTTTACTCCGATGACTTCATCTTCTTCGTTCACGACGTCCAATTTTTCCGCCATATTTTTGTTAAATGACTTTGCCTATAGAAAATTTGTTTGTATCATTATGCAAATGTTTAAGTAACTGGTCAGATTCTTTTTTCTTCGATGGGAAAAGGTAAAGAACCAGAAAAATTTGGATTCAGATCCGTCATCTCCGACCTGAAGATCGTCCTCAAATATAGAGAGTTACTGATACTGAGCTTTGCCGTATTCGTGAGCATGATCGGGTTTGGACTAGTGATGCCCTTCTTACCGGTCTATGCCGAAAAGTACGGCGCGACCGACACTTACATAGGTTGGATGATGGCTATCTTTGCGATAGTCCGTTTAGTCTTTTCTCCCGTGGGGGGATGGCTCTCGGATAAGATCGGTAGGAAACCTCTGATAGTTCTTGGGATGTTTTTATACACCGTGGTGATGTTCATGTTCGGACTCGCGGACTCTCTTCCCGAGCTTTTCCTTTATAGAGGGGCTCAAGGAGCCGCCTCGGGTTTGGTTTGGCCCGTGGCCATGGCTTATATCGGAGACGTGGTCAAAGAGGAAGATAGGGGGAAGGCCATGGGATTATATACTCTTACGTTCGCCTCAGGAAATGCGATCGGGCCTATCCTGGGCGGTTTGATCGCAAGTAATTTCGCACTAGCTACGCCGTTTTACTTCACGTCCGGGCTTGCTCTTGTCAGCGGTATTTTTTTACTGTTCGGTCTGAAGGAGTCGTTCGAAGGCGAAGAGTCCTCTAAAAAGACGATAACGAAGAGCAGAGCTATCAAAAATTTGATCACCAAACCCATGGGTTATCTCAAAAGTATAACGCCCTATCATGTAACTTTTCTCGGCATCTCTCTCGGCTCCTTCACTGTATTTCTCGGTCTAGCCGTCCTTTACCCGATGCTACCGATATATGGCAAAAATGAACTCGGTCTCGGTCTGGCTAAGATCGGTTATATCTTTACGATAATCGGTGCTGTCCAGGTCGTTTTCATGTTCCCCTCAGGCAGCTTGGGAGACCGTGTAGGTAGAAAAAAGATGATAGTCGCGGGTTCCCTCATAGCTTCGGTCTTTATCGGCGCTATAATCTTTGCTGTCGGTTTTTATACCCTGGCCATTATAATCGCCCTTTACACCGTTGGACGCTCCTTAGCTAGACCTTCGATCCCGGCACTAGTGACTTCTTTGACGAGTAAAGAGAACCGCGGGAAAGGGATGGGAATATACACGTTCTTCCAGAATATGGCTTGGGCCGGCGGCTCTTTCGTGAGCGGGATGATATCGGACGGTTTCGGAAGGGAATCTCCCTTCATCTTCGCCTTCATAGTCGGGATCCTCGGCACTATAATAATATTCTATTTTGTAAAAGAACCTGATAAATTAGATTTAGAGGAATTAGATCAGTAGACCTAGACCTTATCGCTCTCTCTTTTAGAATAGTACTTTATTCCACCCTCCTCGAAGCCCATCTCTTTGAAGAAGTCCATTCCCTCCGGGTTGTCCGGCTCGATCAGGGCCGCCCATATCTTGAAACCTTTCTCTTCGAACACTTCTTCCAACTTTTCTACTAGGGTCTTTCCTATACCTAGACCTCTGTAGTCCTCTGCAACGGCCAAACGGTTGATCCATCCCTTCCTACCGTCGTCGGTACCGAAGATGATCCCCACCATCTCATCATCGTCATAGGCTCCGATCCAGTATTCCGGCTGTTTCTCTAACTCTTCTTCTATATTTTCCTTCCTATCCCTGCCTTCTGGCTTACATGGGATATCGCTCTTTTCCCACAGCTCGATCATCCTCTCGTGATCGTCTATTGTGGGCGTCCTATATTCTATCGACATGGAGACGCTTTAACTGTACAAATATTAATATATCCTTCGCTT
>CAYWYD010000008.1:25707-48144 GCA_964462425.1 uncultured Thermoplasmata archaeon | reverse complement strand
TGCCGAGAAGGCTAAAAGGTTAGGTATCAACCTATCTATGCAGCCCAACTTCAGTCATGATTCCGTTCACTATTCTGATAGACTCTCCAAAAAATATGCGAAGAAGAACAATCCGTTCAGGATGTTGATAGACGAAGTAGGATTCGTTCCCGGAGATGACCTCATATTCAGTTCAGACGGCATGCCCTACAGCGTTACGCTTGCTTTGGAATCGTCACTTTTCCCGCCATTCGACAGTCAAAAATTGAGTTTAAAGGAATTCAAGGAGGGGTACTGCCTTCCGGATAAAAAGATAGGCAGTATAGACTTGAGAATCGATGAAGGAAAAGAAAAGGTGAGGGTTGAAGAGATCAGAGCCTGATTTTTTTCATACTCCCGGGCACTGCTCTGCTACTTCTTCTTCTATGTCCTTGTCACCGTAGGCTTCGTCGAAATGTTCCTTGAAATCGTCCGCGACCTTTTTCGCCCTTTCGTCATACTTCTCTTTATTTTCCCAAGTGTTCTTAGGCCAAAGCACTTCGTCTGGAACATCTGGGCATTTTTTCGGCACCATAACTTTGAAGTAGGGATATCTTTCGAAGTCAGCACCACCGAAATCACCTTTTAGTGCAGCATCCACCATAGCTCTCGTATAGTCTATGTCTATACGGTGTCCTTCTCCGTAAGGTCCGCCGGTCCAGCCGGTATTTATCAGATAGACCTCCGTTCCGTACTTTTCCATCTTCTCCCCGAGCATCTCTGCATATACGTCGGGATTTCTCGGCATGAAGGGCTCGCCGAAGAATCGAGAAAATACCGATATAGGTTCCTCTATCCCGGTTTCAGTTCCGGCCAACTTGCTCGTATATCCCATCAAGAACCACAGCATCGCCTGTTTTTTTGTCAGTTTAGATACAGGCGGTATCACTCCGTTGGCATCCGCTGTCAAAAAAAGTATGGTCTCTGGATGATCTGCTTTAGACGATGGCTTGATATTCGAAAGGTACTTTAGAGGATAAGAGGCTCTCGAGTTCTTGGTCAGGCGGTCATCGTAGAAGTCGAAAGTTCCGTCTGGATACATCATCGCGTTCTCAACTATACTGCCGTGTTCTTTCCAGTCGTCTTCATGCATAACCGCGTTGTAGATCTCCGGTTCTTTTTCTTCATCTATATCTATCATCTTCGCATAACAGCCGTTCTCGAAGTTCGCTATGCCGTTTTCGCTCCAGCCGTGTTCGTCGTCACCTAAAAGTGATCTAGAGGGATCAGCGGACAAAGTGGTCTTACCGGTCCCTGAAAGCCCCAACAATAGAGCTGGATCACCTTCCTCGCCTTCATTGGCGGAACAGTGGAGCGGGAGTATACCTTTTTTAGGAAGCAGATAATTCATCACGGTGAACATCAGTTTTTTAACAGTCCCACAGTAAGCGGAACCGTAGACTAGACCGATCTTATTTTCAAAATCCATAGCCACCAACATGTTCGAGGTCTTTCCCTCTTCAGTCTTTCTTAGAAGACCTTCGTATTTGTCCCTGTCGAGCTTATCGTATGGAAGCGCTAGCAGGATAAATTCTTCATCGGAGAAAACACTTTCCTTTATATCCTCGGGTACCGGTCTGAACATATTTTCGGTGAAAAGAGCCGTCAACGCTTTGTTGGTTATCGTTTTCGTTGGGAGGCACCAATCCGAATCTGCTCCGATGACCCTATCGGTCACATAGATCCTCTCTTTGTCTTTTAGAGTCTCTAGAGCGTCATGAAGAGCCATTTTAAAAGTGTCAGGATCTAGAGGTATATTGTTCGGAGAGTCCCAATCTATTTTATCTTTGATCTCGTTTCTTTTCACGATAGTAGTGTCCTGTGGGCTTCTCCCCGTTGATTCAGGAGGTGTCCATGTAGCTAAGGCACCGCTTTCACTTATGAAAGCCTCGCTATTCTCAACGGAATCTTCTATCATCCCTTTTCTTTCAATGTTATCTAAAACGTTCTCATGCTCATCTAAAATAGACTGAAGTTCCTCTCGGAATTCCGCTACCGTCAATTTTTCTCCCGCCATCTGAATCACAATAGAGGTAAAATAAAGGTTATATATAATGTTTAGACACGGAACCCACTAGGCCCCCTATAATAGCGGCATAAACTGTTTTTATCCAATAATATAGCCAAGAGAAAATACCATTATATAACTTCTAATTTCCCTCTATTTCATCCCATGCTTTATAGATGAGCTCAGGAATGTCTTTATATCTTTCTTCTTCTCTTGCATCTTCGATCTGAAAGATCTTTTTATTCGCTTTTTTCGAGGTTCGTTCATCTTCTATTTCGTCGAGTGAAAGGGAAAGATCTATCAATTCATTTTCTATTTTCTCGTCTAGTACCTCTTTCAAGAATCTTTTTCCCTCTTCAAGAGCATCCTGCGCTTCCCAATAGTGGCCATCTTTAGCGGAATTGACCGCATATTTTATTATATCCTTTCCTCTTTGATTTTCTGTTTTCACTCCAAGGTAATCCGCCACTTTAAGTAGATCCTTCAAATCGGTAAGTGTATCATTCATCTCCTTGGCAACTTTTTTTGACTCCTCTCGATCGAGATATAAGTTCGATCTCACTCCCTCACTGTTTTCAGACATATATTTACGCTCCGCCCTTGAATCTTGCTATTTCCATCCCATCGGCGACTTATTCTATGGGACCATGCTTATTTAAAATTTCCCTTGTCTAGAATCTATCGATTCTCCATCATCTCTTCCATCTTTTTCTCCATGAACTCAGACAATTTATCGTTCATCTCGTCTTTCATATTTGGGGGGATCAGTTCAAGTCCGAGGTCCGCGCTCGTTTTAGCCAACATAGCGTATGCGTAGGCTTCCTTCATTTTGGCTTCCATCAGAACTTCTGTATATTCTCTAAATTCGCTTTTTAGTTCTTCATTTTCTTCTATTTTGTTTCTGATGTGTCTCTTTATCTCGTCCTTGATGAGATCCTCCACTGCCTCCATGATCAAGTTTTCAGTATTTATCAGCTCTTCTCCACCTTCTAATATAGGGCCTAATTTTTTATCCATGTTACTCAACTTACCACCTGATTAGACAAGCGATTAATCATATTAATGCTTATGGTTTTTGAAACTATAAACTCATCGATCCGAGTTGTGAAAAGAGTTCCCTTAGGATTATCGGATTCATCCCGATTCGCTAGTCATCAGGGGTTAGTTGGTCATTTTTGTCTTCCTCAGGTTCGGGAGCTCTGCCATGTGACTCTTCTGTGTTTTTTTCTGGAGAATTTATCTGAACGGATGTTTCATCCGCAGGAGGTGGTGAATCCATGTTCCTTTGTCCTTGAGAAGGGACAGACTGCTGTCCTCCGTACTGTTGTTGCTGTGTAGGTGGTAGGTATCCAGGGAAGGTTCTCTGTAGATCATCTTTTGTCTCGTTGTATTTGAGGAACCAGAGCAGAAAGGCTATAAGGCCCAATGCGAAGAAGATGAGACCCAGAACACCCAATATTAATCCAATAGTAGTAATCCCGTGATCGACCTCTATTTTGGTTCCACCTTGATAGGGTTGGAAACGGACCTCGATCGAATTTAACGTGCTAGAGGCCTGGATGAAGTTTTGGGATCGTGGTCTAGGCGGTGTTTGAGTTTGATAGTCCTGTGGCCCCGGTTCTATATCCATCCCTTTTGAGGCGATGAGAGAGTGCACTTTATTCTTTGCGCTATCTATACTTTCCTGAGAGAACAAATTTTGTCCAGTTATGCGGATTCCTTCCATCAAGGGTGAAATAGACACAAATATATAAGTAATTGACGGTCAAGTTTTATCAGAATATATTTGAGATCCGCCACTCTTCTACTGATTTAAAGCCTGTACCTTATCTCCTTAGGCAATTTTCTTTCTTTCCCCTCGTCTGAATATATCTGAAGGACGTTGTAGATGTCGGGTTTGTAACGGATTTCTTCATCTATGTCGCATTTTTCCTTGAGAAGCTTCCCGACTCTTAGAACATCCTCTTCATCTAGATAATTCGGAGTATAAACCCGGATATGGTGTTCATCTTGATTTCGCTTTTTCCGGATCCACTCGGTAGTTACTTGACCGCCCCATATTTTCCCTTTTGAGATCAATTTCCTGATCTCGTTCCAAATACCGTCAACGTTTTTCGGAGAAACGGAGAGTTTCCACTTACCGCTCAGGTACCCGTCGGAACATGCTCTCCTATCTATATTTTTCACCTTTGGGTCTTCCTCTTCAGGTAGATCGTCATCCTCTAAACCCTCGGGGTCCAAAACATCGTTCATGTTTAGATAATCTTTCAATCTCTCTTCACTATTCTCCAAGCCGCAGAGCAACCATTCCCGCCCTTCGTCATCAACTTTAGAGGGGTTTTTGCCGTTCTCTTTCATTTTCAGTTATGTACCATATAGAGATGTAATAAATCTTTTCTTCACACCATTCAAAACAATTAAAAATAAAGAGAGAAAGGGTTTCACTCTTTTATTTTTCCTATCAGTTCAGAGACATCCATCGCGGGCAAAGTCATCGTATCTATAGACCCTCGAGAGGCCACTTCCATCACTATCTTGTTTATATCCGCTTGAGAGGGTGCTTCTACGATGGTTATAAAATCGTACTGGCCCAGAAGCACGAATTGCTCGATTATCTCGGCACCCTTTTCTTCGAGTTCTCTGTTGACTTCTTCTATCCTGCTAGGATTGTCGAGTATCGTTTTTCTTCCCTCGTCGGTTAGATTGGACAGAATGACATATTTTGACATATCTTTCACCTCGGCCTATTAGGGTTTAAACTATATAAAAAAGTTATTGACCTAGCCTGTCAATCCTCTTCGTTCCACCAACTTTCGAACTCTTCCTGGGAGACATCCTCATAATTTTCTTCGTATATCTCTTCCTCAGAAGGAGTCTCTTCAACCCCCCAATCCAAAAAGAACAACACCGCGGCTACCAACCCTAAAAGGAACATACCTGTAGCTATAATGACCAAGGGCAAGAACCAATTAGATTCCTCTATAGTAGGTTTTTCTTTTTCCAACTCAATGTCCTCGATCGTCTTCTCAACTCCTAGTTCCTCCGCACCTACTTCAAAGGTTACTTCTTTTTCTACATACCCCGGTTTTGATATCCGAACAGATCTCGATCCCGGTTCCAGTTTTATCTCGAACTTTCCCTTAGAGTCCGTTATATTTTGGGTTCCCTTATCCGGGTCAAGTAAAACTCCTTCTATCGGCTCTCCATCTTTGTCTATTATCCTGCCTTGGACTGTAACCGTAGATATAGTAGTAAAACTCCAACTCCTTTGTCCTTCTAATAGATTACCCGCGGTGTCTTCACCGGTGACGTTCACATGATAAGTGGTCCCGTAACTTAGGTTTTCAGACGGCTTGAAACGGTACTCATCCTTTTCCCCTACTAGTTCACCTGATACCCCGTCTATCGAGATGTTCACGCTTCCCTCCTTCATGATCTCAGAAAATCCAACCTTGATGACAGTGTTAACAGATATATTTTCTCCGCTTGGTTGATATCCAATGATCGTCGGAGATGTGCCGTCGGGAGCCGCCTCTATCGGCTCGGTCATTACGCTTAAGTTCTCTTTAAAGGACGCTCTAAAACCATAGTAATACGTATCATTGTTGGTCACGTTTTCATCAAGATATCCCCGACTTTTCCCTTCTACACTTTTATAAAAAGAGACGTTACCCTCCATTTTTCCTTTGTATATCTCGATCTTTTCTCTAGAACCAAAAAGGGAATACCTTGGTTCGTTCCAATTGAGTCGCACGGCACCGTCTCTAGGACTTGCTCTCACGTTTTCGGGTGGTCCGATCGAGGAGGACAGTGGATAGTTATCCTTTGAATCTGACCCCTCGATGTGGTATGGACTATCGATGATGCCGTTTTTATCTTCATCTACACCGCCCCATTCACCCCAGTAATTTCCCAATTTTTCCTCACTGTTCCAGTGATTAGATAGGGTGGTGTTGTAAAGATCCTCGAAGGCCTGATTTTCCTCTGATGATGCCTGATACTGGCTTTTTAATCTGTTTGAAATTACGGCGTTCAGGGATATCTCGTTATCAAAAGAATTACCGCTTAAATGGATACCGTAGCCTCCGGATCTTTCTATCAGATTTTTCAAGACCGTGTTGTTTTCAGATGGAGCCGGTTGAGAGCTGCTGCTCATCTCACTTTTAGGAGTATCTATATCTATCCCTCTTTCCCCGTTTGATTTTATATGGTTGCCTTTAAACTTACTATCGCTGATCGAAGATGCGTAGATACCGGTCCTTTCATTAAGAAATATCTCGTTTTCTTCTATTTTGAGTCGAGTGGAAGAGGAAAGAGAAATACCATCGCCTTGATTTTCTCTCACAGTCGAGTTCTTAAGTTCTATGTTTTCACTACCAATCGTATGAAGACCCTGCTTCTTCTGCCCTTCTATGGTCACGTTTTCAACGGAAATACTCTCGGAATAGGCGATGATCAATCCTACCGTTCCACTGTCTATCCTCAGAGGCCCTATATCCTTCTGACTAGAACCCGATGAATTGACTATGATCATCTGCCCCACGTTTCCAGTGAGATTTTTAATCACTTGGTTTTTAAAATAATATAAAGGATCGCCATCGATCGTGTTGTTGGATATTTTTTGCCCCCTCATGGTGAGTTCTTCACCTTCGATGACTATACCGCAACCTTCGAATTCATTGTTCGATAAAAGATTGTTCGGGCTGGAACCTTTGATCCTTATCCCTTCCGTTTGACTTTGGTTAAATTGGCTGTTCAAGATCTCGTTCTTGGATGAATCCTCTAACCAAACTCCGATTTCTGTATTTTCCAAAAAACAACCCTCTAGAGTGAAGTTAGAAACTTGAAAGAGACCTACACCTGCTTGAGATGTATTATATATCTTCGTATTTTTAACTACAAAGTGAAGATCGATATTAGAAAGATAAAGACCATATCCCTCTTCGGAGCCGTCTATGGTATAATTCTCCAATAAATAAGGTTCTTTCTTTGTACCATTACCCTTTAGATCTTGCTCATCGGCAAACTCCCGAAGGGCGGAATCGTTTACTATCTCTAACTCACCGACAAACTCATCTTCTCGGCCGTCCTCGAAGATAGAATAAACTCTACTCTCACGGAACTCGCCCGACCCCGTCCCGATGACACCGATAAGGAGCAGTAGGATGATTACCGAGATATAGAGTTTTCTCTTCATGGGTTAATTAATAATATAAATAACCGTACTTGTACTTTACTGTAAATCGACCAAAAAATAAAAATCTCAGAAAGACTATCAAAAAATTAGAAATAGGTGAATTATATTGAGTTTAGGGATAGTAAAAGGAAAGATAAAAAACTATCTGACTTCAGATTACAAAAGAAAGATCAGCGTCAGATTACTAGTAGTGATAGGGGTGATACTCACTTTCATGGGTATTTACGGTACCGATCATATATTTACCTTTATCACCGCGCTAGGTGTGGCTTTGATCATTGGGACAACCGTTGGTTCTCTATCCGGAGAGAGATGGGGATGGCCGATGGGTCTATGGCTAGGTCTTTTAGGAGGGGCGATTTTGTCTCCTTGGGTCACCAGATATATGAAAGGGGCTGAGGGTTCTTACTATGCAGCTATATTAGGCCCCCTCATAGGTGCGTTGATAGGCAGATGGACGGAGTTAAAAGATAAAAGGGGAATTGAAAGAGCTACCTTTAAAGCATCGAGAAAAAGCCAGAAGCTTCTTCAAAAAAAGGAATAGTTTTTATCCACCCGTACGATATGGTCCGAAAGCATGACGTCGATAAAGAGATTCGGAGCGGAAGCGGCCGATAAGGAGGATAGGCCATCCACTATAGCACTAGGGATAGGAGGGGCAGGTAGAAATATAATCTCAGACATCGATTCTCAGTCTCTCTCTAATATAAGGATGTACGAGGTGGGAACCTCAGAAAGAACTCCCGACATATCTTTCATAAAGATTTCAAAGGAAGACATGAGAGATGCATACGAGTCTGGACTCGACATAAAAAGAAGACCCCTTACCACTTCGGAGAAAAACATAGAGAGAAGGATAAGAAGTGCTGATCTATTTTATCTAGTTTCCGGTTTAGGAGGTCAAACCGGGAGCTGGTCCTCGCTTCCCTGTGCCGAATTGAGTGAAAAATTTGGAGCTTTCACTATCGGTTTGTTTGCAAAACCTTTCAAGAATGAAAATAAAAGCAGAAGAGAGTTCGCCGACGAAGCTCAGAAAAGGATACAGGAACATGTGGATGTAGCGGCGATATTTCCCAACAGCAAACTTCTAGATATCGACCCTCATTTACCCATGAAAAAGGCATTTGAGGTGATAAACACGATAATGAGACTTCCCATGGAAGATCTGAACGGGGTGATGACTCGAAGCGATATACCCACTCTTAAGCAGTTCTGTGGGAGCGTAAACGAGTTTAGGATCGGAGCTGGCTACGGGAAAGGGAGGGATAGAGGGAAAAGGGCTTCAAAAGAGGCTTTAGATTCCCCCTGGCTGGATGATTTTGACGATTATGAGACCGTTCTAGCCGTGGTCACCAGCGGGAAAGGAAGCGGCGAGGTGGAGGCTCAAGACGCTATGGAGGAGGTACAGGCTGAATGGCCCGACGCCAACGTAATGTGGGGATTGAGAAAAGATACCTCGATAGGCGAAAGGACTAGAGTTGTCGTATTGGCCGGATCATGAAATTTAGAGATCAGCCGAAAACGGTACCTACACCCTCTGCCGCGGCTTGATCTTCCTCTTCAAATTTTTCTTTTACTTCTTCCCTGTTCTCAGCTACTTCTACTCCTTCTTCCTCGAAAAGATCCTTAGCTTTCTCAACGGCCTCTTCTTTTCCTTCGACCATCACGTAGGTAACGTTCTCTTTAAATCCGAAACTCTCTCCGTCCCTCACTTTGGAGTTTTGCCTGCTGATAAGGTCGTCGGATAATATATCGCTTATAACATCGCTCTTCTCCGATCCTACTTCAAAGACTTCGTACATATTGATCGGTGGAGTTACGGAGCTTCTGAAATAAAAATATTTCTATCTTTTCCCCTGGTAGGTGAAAGGTAGGATGATCAGAAAGAGGCCTACGATGCTGATACCTATCGGAACGACATTCGGATAATCGAATGTGAGCGAGACGCCTATAGCCGTAATTATGAAGATAAACCCTAATAACACTATGAAGATTTTAGCGGACTTAGGCATCAACATTTTATCGCATAGTAAATATATCGGTCTATATTTAACATTTGTCAATCCCGGGTCTCCGTCTTGAGATACATCAAAAGCGATATCTGCTCCTTTTCCCAGGGTGTAAGTTCGCACAATCTTTCTTCTTTTCCCTCTTTCAACAATCTCAACATCAGAGGCGAACCTTTAGTGAACATCATTATCCGTTCAAGGGCCTTATTCTTTATCTTCTTTCCCAATATTTTCTGGGCATCATCCTCGTTTAAAGATGAAAGTTCTACTTCTCTGACTAGACCGTTTTCGACGTCTTTTGGCTGATAGAACCTTTCGTAGACAGGGGTACCTTTGCGACCGGTTATCATGATCTTCAGAGGACATGATCGATCAATTTTGTTCAATATTTGATTCAAGAAGCTTACTAGTTCCTCGTCAACTTCATAGTAATCGTCGAAAACTAAAAGTGCTTCCTGATGGAATAGTTTTGGAAAAGGGTCTTCGATTTCTTCACCGATCTCTTCGAGAAATGATGATATTTCTTTTTCTGTTTCATTGCCTGAAATTTCTTTTAAATCGATCCATAGAACATGCCTTCCTTCTAGTCCTTCGACAAATTTTGCAGCTAGGCTCGAAGCACCGTATCCTTTATGACCCAGCAGAGCTAATATAGGTGTATTTCCTTTAATCCAATCCTCCATCTTGTTTAATTCTTCATCTCTTCCGTACAATTCCTCTATCTCGGGAGCGTTTTCGTTCCGTTTTACGGCTTTAAAGGGCTGGTGTTCATCTAGATTGATGGTTCGATCTTCGGAAGACTCTAGAACTGAGATAGCGTTTAGAAGATTTATATTGTCATGGTTTTCATCCTCTAAATCTGACAATGGTACTTTTTTTTCTCCCCCCTCCTCGACGAGAGTTACCTCTATCTCGGATAGATCAGAAAAGATACTTTGAACTTTCTTTAACCCCTTTTGAGTCAAGTAGTATGTTTTCAACTTTTTCTCATGTCCCTCCACCGAGGTTTTTTCCACTTCTATGAAACCTTCATCGATCAGCTCTTTTACCACCCTTGATGAATGGCTTCGAGATAGGCCTACATTTTCGACTATACCTTTCTGAGTGACGTCTTCGGATCTCTCCGTCCTCTCTTTACGGTTCTGGTAGCGTTTAAGGTAAAGTAGAACTTTTTGTTTGTAAGTTATCGACGAAATGTTGACCATCTATCTCAAAAGAGTAACTACGCTCTTCGGCTATAATTTTTTTCTTTATTCTTCATCTTGAAGTCTCTCATTTTCCACACGCAGTTTGCACTGCGAAACGACATACCTCTCTTTCTCTTCACCCAAGATTTTCTCCAGGATAGCTTCTCTCTCGTTGAGGTATTCGCTCCTCAGGATATCGAACATCAACCAGTCGACCCTTTTGCCGAAAAGATATCCACTTTTCCGGGCTCTCCCGCCTTTTTTAAATCCAACTGCCTTGAGCACCTTGTGGCTCCTTTTATTGAATGCCGAACTCCAAGCGCTCAACCGGTCGTAATTCTTATGATATATCAGTATTTCGCACAATCCGAGGGTTATCTCCTTTCCGATCCCTTGATCCCAGTATTCCCTCTCACCGATGTAGGTGCCTATGTCAGCGGTTCTCACCATGTCCGATTTTTTTTCGTAATTGACTATCCCCACTTTTTTATCGTTTTCTTTCAACTCTATTACAAATTGCTGCTTATCTTCATTTTCCTGATATTCCTCGAAATCTTCCTTGATCTCATTTATGTTCTTGAAAACATAGGGTCTCCCTCTCGAGTAAAGGGTGATATCCCGAGTGTTCTCCCACTTTTCCAGATTTGAAAGATCTTCTTCACTGAATGGTCGGAACCTGATCCTTCCAAGCTCGAACATCTTTATTCACCTCCCTAAACTAATACTCTCGCCAGTTATGACCGCATTCCGTGCATCTATATATCCTGGTTTCGGGTTCATCCGCGGCTCTAGTCTGTTCTAACCGCCAGTAAGCCTCGTTATTATCACAGTTGGGGCACCTAACCTTCGTTTTTGGCAGAGTACTCTCATCATCCTCCACCACCACCGTTTCTTTTTTCTCTTCTTTTTCGGAACGAATCTTGTCGTCATCGTCCTCGCTTTTTTTCTTGACCTCACCGCAGTTTTTACACTCCCACTCGTCGCCTGATGACTTCATGAAAGACCCGCATTCTGGACAGAACATCTTTTCACATCCCTTAGGATTAGAGGTGAGATATATAGTTTTTCTAAGAGAGCAGTTCGACCGCTTTTTCCTTGTCTATATCTAGCGCTTCCAACATGTAGTTCAGGGACTTCCTTAAAATTATATCCTCACCCGCTTGTTCAACGTACTCCTCCATCATTATGGGCGCTTTGTACCTGTAACCGACCGCGAGATCTGAAAGGTAATGATGCTCGTTGTCCGGATCCAGTTCAGCTGCCTTCCTATAATGCTCTTCGGCCTTCTCGAACTTACCTATATCTATGCAGAAACCGGCGGCCGCCTGACGATAGAACGGATTGTCGTCCAGTTCTATGGCCTTTTCGTAGTCTTCTAGGACGTCTTCGCTCTCTATCTCGTTTATCCCCAAAGATGCTTCCGCTCTGCCGAAACGGGCCTGCGCCTCTATGTTGTCCTCGATATCTTCCTCGAGAAGGTCGGAAAATCTCTCGTGGGCTTCCTCGTACTCGAACCGATTCAGCAAGGCTTCCGCTTCTTCCAACAGTTTCTCAACGTTTTCCATGATTATGTCCTCGGTACTTCTAAAACAAGCGGTCAAATAAATGTTTCTCCAAAAGTTTTTTATCCTTGATCCAAGTACTCCCGCATCTTTTCCACCGCGGTCTCTTTCCTGGAGGGGTAACTCTCGACCCGCGCTCGGACCCTGATGCTGTTACCTCCTCTAGTCAGTGATAGCTCATCTTCATAGGCCTTCCCTTTATCGATCCGGAAAAAAAAGTTACATCTTTCATCTATCCTTCGCTCCACTTCGTCATGAAGTTCTTTTAGTATCGGCTCCGGAAGATCTTCGAAAAAAGCGTCCATCTCCGGATTCCGAGATATCTTCGCCTCCAATATCTTTATCGGATTGCCATAGTAACCTTCCGCGTCGGATATCTCCGTCTCCAATTCTCTTCCTGCCAAGTTTTCCATCGCTTCTTTGACCCTTTCCTGGTCTTCGGTGGCGTGGCAGTAAGCCTGAAACTCGATGTAGTGGAATGTCACCATTCCACCTCCCGTCTTGTATCTCCTCCTAGATTTTCTACCAAGTATATCACCTTACAGATGCTTTCCACGACGGTAACCCAGTTGTAGGCTTCTTCTAGATTTTCACCGTAGGCGAAGGTACCGTGTCCTTTGACTATCGCCGCGTTGTAGTCCTGGAGTATTTTCGGCAATTTTCTTTCCACTTCGTCGGAACCTATTGAATCCTCGACATCTAGTATCGGAACTTTCTTTAGATGATACTGCCCCTCGTCGTCGATAGGTACTATCTCATCTCTGACCAGTGAAAGGGAGATCGCGTAAGGTGTGTGAGCGTGGATAACGGCTAACGCAGAGGTTTGTTGGTATATAGATCTGTGGACGCCCACTTCAGTAGATGCGATTATCACACCGCTGTCGTCTTCTTGAATACCGGTTTCGACCACGTCTTCTTCCTTCAGGTCTCCCATCATGGCACCTCTTCTTTTTATATAGATACGATCGCCTCTCCTCACGCTGATATTGCCGCTGTGTGACGAGAGGTTAAGCCCTCTGTTTTCGAGAAACTCACCGTATTTCTGCATCTCCTCGAGTATGTCTTCATCCATGATTTCGCCTCGGTATTGGATCTTATTTCATGGTAAGAAACTCCCCGGTGGTAATAATGTTTTTTGAGAGAGGATAGCGAGGGAATAAAATTAAAACGCCCTAGTGAGTTTAAAAATATGATGAAAGTCATCTACCATCCCGAATTCAAAAACTCGGACTACGCCGCCAATCCCGCCGCCGAGAAAGGAAGGATACAGTCGATCATCGACGAACTCAAGAGAGATTCTAAACTGGAGTTTTCGAAACCGGAGTCTACCGAAACGAAAGATGTCGGAAGGGTTCATTCCTCCGATCATATCAAGCGGATCAAAGAGAAAAGCGAAAGGCTCTACCGTATGGCTTTACTAGCTGCCGGGGGAGCACGAAAAGCTGGAGAAGTGGCCTGCGATGGCGAGCCAACTTTTGCGGTCATCAGGCCTCCGGGCCATCACGCTTCGCCGGATTCGTGCTGGGGTTTCTGCTATTTCAACAATATGGCGGTAGCGCTAGAAAGTTTGAGAGTCGCGGGAAGAGTGGATACCGCTTTCATAATGGATTTCGACCTCCATAGGGGAGACGGGAACATAAACTGCCTTGGGGACGATCCCGATATAACCATAATGAATCCAAGGTCCGGGGAGAGAAAGGAATACATGAAAGAAGTAGAGTCACGCCTTGAGAGGGAGAAGAGATATGACATCCTGGGTGTCTCCGCCGGGTTCGACGAGCACGTCGAGGATTGGGGCGGGAAGCTGAGAACGGAAGATTACAGAAAGATGGGAAGGAAGCTCAAGGAATTCTCTGAAGAGAAGTGCGAAGGCAGAAGATTCGCTCTGCTCGAAGGGGGTTATAATCATCAGGTATTGGGAAAGAACGTCAAAGCTTTCATAGAGGGGTTCAGCGATCGAGACGGATGAGGTTTCGGTCTCTATAACTTCGGGACATTCAGCCTTTCTAAAGTCTCCTTTTTCGGTCTACCTTTTTCGTCCCATCCCATGATCTCGTAATAATCGTCCAGCATTGCCTCCATGTCGAAAACGTTATCGGAGGACGCCCCTTCTTTCAGCGGTTCATCGAAACGTTCCGGAAGCCTGTCGTCGCTCCTATCGAACCCTGCCTTCACGTTGAACTGTCTCTCCAGGTTATATATCCTCTCTCCGACTTCATGTAGCTCGCTGACGGTGTATTTCTCTCCGGTGACGCTCTGTAGAAATCGTGAATAGTACTCCTCGTTCAATGCGAATGCGCCGAACTTGCAGGCTATCAGCGAGTCGAGATAGGCGTTCCTCTCCTGTGATCTTTTGACGACCTGTGCTTTTCCGCTGGTCTTGAACCTGTCGAAGAGTTTGGGGACCCCAAAGATCTCCTCTCCTATCATGTATCCTCTGAGGTGGCAGCCTCCTCTGTTGGAAGTTGCGAAGGAAAGTGCCTGACCCGCGGCTCCTCTCGGATCGTAGGCCGGAAGTTCCATACCTTTCACGCTCATGGAGAGATCGCAGTCGTATTTCTCACACAGCCTTTTGGACCCTTCAGCCAATTCGTCGCCGATTCCATCACGTTCGGCTATCTTGTCCAAAAGCTCTTTGGGAGAGGAACCGAAACCTTTCACTTCATCTTTGTTCCACACGCCTTCTTCGTTCATCTCCATCGCACAGGCGATAGTTCCTCCGGTCGAGATAGTATCTAATCCCAACTCGTTGCAGCGGTAGTTCAGTTCCGTCGTCTCCTCGAGATCGAATATACCGAGATTCGAGCCGAGGGCCCAGACGCTCTCGTATTCGGGGCCTTTTCCACTATTTTCTTTCGTTTTCGTCTTGAGTCCACATCTTATAGGGCAGGAATAACAACCTTCGTGTTCTTGGACTATATCCTCTTTCATCTTCTCTCCGGAGAGGTCATCGGCCTCTTTTTCAGCTGCCGCTTCCCTGTAATTGTTCTTGGAGAACATGCCCAACCAGGTCAGCAAATTGACCAATATGGGAGTGCCGAACTTCTTCAGTCCTCTAGAAGTCACCGGGGAGGAATCGATCTTCGACGCCGCTTTCTTCACGTACTTTTTGAGGGCGCGTTCATCCGCTACCGGCACTTTCTTCGAACCGGAGATCGAGATAGCCTTCAAGTTCTTGCTCCCCATGACAGCGCCCATCCCTCCTCTGCCGAAGACTCTGTGTCCGTTGGTCACTATGGAGGCATACTTAACCAAGTTCTCTCCGGCCGGCCCTATCACGGCGCTTTCGCCCTCCAAAGTTCCGAGAGTATCGCTCGTTTCCGCTCCCCAAAGATCCGTTTTTATAACACTTATCTCTTCATCCGTTATATCTATCCGGATCGGTTCCTCGGCTTCACCTTCGACGATCAGCGCGTCTATCCCGCTCCTCTTGAATTCTTTCCCCAACGAACCGCCGACGTTAGAATCCGCGATGGTTCCGGTCAGCGGCGATTTAGAACTCACAGAGAATCGGCCCGCGGTCAGTACGGAAGTTCCGGTGAGAGGGCCAGCAGCAAAAACTAGCATGTTCTCTTCGAGAGGATCGATTTTTGGATCGATTTCATCCACTAGTAATTTTGCCCCTAGACCTCTCCCTCCTATAAACTCTCTGAGAGTTTCTTCACCTATGCTTTCGAACTTGACTTCACCAGTTGATAGGTTAACTCGAGCAAGTCTATTCCACCAGCCGTACATACGGTTCCGCTATACCAGCAGTTACTATAATTTTTTTGTGCTTTCCTAGTTGATTAGAGCCTCTATCGATACCTTACATCACATCTCCATGGGTAAAATATTAAAATAGCACTTCTTAACTCCGATAACCATGACCTCGTTCATCGACAGGTTGAAGAGTGCAGAAGAAAAGTGGAGAGAGCGCTGGAGAGAATCGGGTATCTTCAAACCGGAAGAAGATTCAGAGAGACCGAAATATTACCTTTTGGAGATGTATCCATATCCTTCAGGTACGCTCCACATGGGTCATATGCGGAACTATTCGATAGGAGATTCGATAGCAAGGTTCAAAAGGATGAACGGGTACGACGTGCTTTACCCGATGGGATGGGATTCCTTCGGTCTACCTACGGAGAACGCGGCTATAGAGAACGATGTAAGTCCGGAGAAGTGGACTGAAAGATGTATAGAGGATATGAAGGAACAGATGGATTCTTTAGGATTGTCGTACGACTGGGATCGTGAAGTCGCCTCTCACTGGAAAGGATATTATAAGTGGGATCAGTGGTTCTTCCTGAAGTTCCTGGAGAGAGACCTCGCCTACAAGAAGGAGGCGGAAGTGAATTACTGCTCCGAGTGTGAAACGGTTTTAGCTAACGAGCAGGTGGAAGGTGGGAGATGCTGGAGATGTGACTCTCTAGTCGAAAAGAAGGACCTCGATCAGTGGTTCTTCAATATCACGGAATATGCCGACGAACTGCTCGAAGATCTTGAAGAACTGGAAGACTGGCCCGAAAAAGTGAAGAAGATGCAGCAGGATTGGATCGGGAGGAGCGAGGGCGCCGAGGTATTATTCGAAACTACAGATGGAGAAGAGATACCGGTTTTCACAACTAGACCCGATACACTCTACGGCTGTACTTTTATGGTATTAGCTCCTGAACACGAGATCTCGGAAGAACTAGCCGAGGAAAACGACGAGATAGAAGAGTTCGTCGAAAGAGCGAAAAGGCTGAAGGCCAGCGTGAGAGAACAGAAAGGTAAGGAAGGTATATTCACCGGCAAATACGGCGTGAATCCCGTAAACGGAGAGGAGATACCGATCTATATCGCGGATTTCGTGCTGGAGACCTACGGTACAGGGGCGATAATGGCAGTTCCCGCCCACGACCAGAGGGACTTTGAATTTGCACGGGAACACGATATTCCCATAACACCGGTGATAAAGCCGGAGGGTGAAGAGGCCTTTGAAGACCTATACGAAGCCTACGAGGACGAGGGAGTCCTGATCAACTCTGAAGATTACAACGGTATGGATTCGGAAGAAGCTTGGGAGGAGATCACCAGCGCTCTCGAAAAGGAAGGGAAAGCGACTAGAGAGATCAACTATCGCTTGAGAGATTGGCTCATATCGAGGCAGAGGTACTGGGGTTGTCCTATACCGGTGATTTACTGCGACGACTGCGGTACTGTTCCGGTCCCGGAAGATGAACTGCCGGTAGAACTCCCGACCGATATAGATATAGATGTGGCGGGCAATCCGCTGGAAAACGACGAGGATTTCTTGAAAACTGAATGTCCAGAATGCGGCGGAGAAGCAGAAAGGGAAACTGACACGATGGACACTTTCATCGATTCCTCCTGGTACTATCTGAGGTACTGTTCGCCGGGTTTTGACGAAGCGCCGTTCGACGAAGGAGACCTGGAAAAGTGGATGCCGGTCGACCAGTACATAGGAGGGATCGAACACGCTATACTGCATCTGATGTATTCTAGGTTCTTCGTTAAAGTGTTGAGAGATATGGGTATGTGCGAGATCAAGGAACCCTTTGAAAGACTCCTCACCCAGGGAATGGTCCTACTCGATGGAGAGAAGATGTCCAAATCGAAAGGTAACGTGGTCGATCCCGGGAACATGATCGAGAAGTACGGCGCGGACACTTCACGCTACTTCATACTTTCCGCCGCGGACCCTCGAAGAGAAGTCGAATGGAGCGACGAGGGGATCGAGTCAAAATTTGAATTCCTGAGAAAGGTTTGGCGGACCGCCGAAGAGATCGGTAAGACTTCTAGTGACCAGATCGATCTTGAAAACTGCAGTTTGAGAGATAGGTACATAGTTTCTAGAACGCAGAAGATCGAGGATGAGATAGCAGATGATATAGAGAACTTCAAGATCAGCGACGGATTGAAGAAGATGGAGCACTTCTTCGACGAGCTTTTAAAATATCGCGAGGAAAGGGAAGAGGCATCTGAAACATCGAATATTTTCTACAAGGGATTGGAGACCTACGTCAGGATGCTGTACCCCTTCGCTCCTCACCTGAGCGAAGAGATGTGGGAACGATTGGGTAACGAAGAATTGATCCACGAAGTGGGATGGCCCGAATCTGAAGAGTCTTTGATCGACGAAGAAGCGGAGAGAGGCGAAGAGATGTTCCATAACTTGAGAGAAGATATCATCCACATAAAGAACATCACGGAGAAGGAAGCCGCTCACATCCAGATCATAATCGCGAAGGGATGGAAATTCGACGCTTTCCAAGATATACAGGAACTTTTAGAAGGGATGGACAAACCCGAGATGGGTATCATCATGGGTGAACTCGCCGACGGATACCCAGAGAAGAAAAAAGAGTTGAGCGAGATCGCACAAAAAGCGGTTCAAAATCCCGGAAATATTTTGGATAGATACGTCGATCATGGATTCGAGGTGTCAACTTTAAAGGAACTCAAAGATAGACTGGAGAAAGAGTTCGAGGCTCGAGTCGAGATCATAAAAGCGGAAAGCTTAGAGACTGACAAAGCTAAAAGAGCGGAACCCGGAAAACCGGGGATACTTTTGAAATGAAATGTTCTTTCCCTTCTGTCCGTGAGAATGACCTGTAAAAACTTTTTTATACTACACCTCAGGTAGGATTGTCACACTAAAAACCGATGATATGTGTGGACAGTTTTTTCTGTCCGAAATGAGGTGTTAAGAATGGCAGATGAAGTATACGTGAACTTTGAAGTTCCCGACGAGATAGCGGATAAAACGTACGAAGCGGTCGAGATAGCCAGAGATACTGGCAATGTGAGGATAGGCACGAACGAAGTGACGAAATATATAGAGCGCGGTGAAGCGGTCCTTGCTGTTTTAGCCGAAGACGTCACTCCGCCGGAAATACTCGCTCACCTTCCGCTTCTGTGTGAGGAAAAAGACGTGAGTTATTCCTATGTACCTTCTCAGGATGAACTTGGAGCCGCATCGGGTATCGATGCGTCTTCGGCGTCAGTAGCTATCGTTGATCCCGGTGACGGGGAACAGATGATCGAAGACTTGAAGAGCAGATTAGAAGATCTGAAATGATTCAAATAAAAGGTGTCTTGAATGGCCGCAGACGATAGTATTCCGGGAAAAGTTGTCGAGATCGTGGGTCGGACCGGCATGACCGGCGAAGCCACCCAGGTTAAAGTCAGAGTGCTGAAGGGAGACGACGAAGGGAGGATCATCACTCGGAACGTGATGGGGCCAGTTCAAAAAGGCGACACCCTGATGCTCAGAGAGACTGCTAGAGAAGCGAAGGAAATAGGTGTGAGATAAGATGCCAGAGAAAAGAGAATGCACTTTTTGTGGCGAAGCGATCGAGCCCGGCACAGGGACTCTGCATATCAAGAACAGTGGTCAGACCTATCATTTCTGCAGCAATAAATGTAGGACCAACATGATGGAGCTCGGTAGAAAAGCTAGAGAGACTAGATGGACCAGGAGGCACGCGAAGGAAAAAGCTATAACGACCTACCGAAAGGACGAAGAAGAAGAGGAAAGCGAGGAAGAAGAAGGCGGTAAAAAGAAGATAATAAAGAAAAAAGAAGAGTGAAACGATGGAAAGAACATTTTTGATGGTGAAACCCGACGGCGTTCAAAGAGGACTCGTCGGTGATGTTGTTTCACGCATGGAAAATAGAGGTCTGCGGATTGTAGCCATGAAGATGATCCACCTCGATAGAAATACCGCCGAGGAGCATTATGCTGAACACGCAGGCAAGGATTTCTACGAACCTTTATTAGAGTACATAACTTCCGGTCCAGTGGTGGCGATGGCGGTCGAAGGAGATTCGGCGATCTCTCTGATCAGGAAGATGGTCGGTGAAACTGACCCGCAGGACGCAAACCCCGGGACTATAAGAGGAGATTTCGGTATCGACGTAGGAAGAAATATAGTCCATGCCGCAGACTCACCGGAAAGCGCGGAAAGGGAACTCGATATCTTTTTTGACCAAAGCGACTACCAGGAGTACGAAAGAGTAGAAGAGGGATGGATCTACGAGTGAGCACAAGGTAGATCTTCACTTTTATTAAGACAATCTCCGAAATCTTTATAAAGTATGACGTAGATTACATATTTGTCTGACGTATTAGGCTTTTACGTCGGACTAAATATACAAGGTGGATTAAAGGTGTCCGACACTAAGCGAATCACTGTCAGAATACCCGTAGACATGGCCGAAGAACTGGATAGACTAGTAGAAGAGGGTGCTTACTCTTCAACCTCAGAAGCTATAAGAACGGCCATAGATGATTTTGTGAAGAATAAGAACGCGCCGGAGCATATCTCCAAAATCACCGTAGACCTTCCTAAACAAAAGGTCGGGGAGATCGAAAATCTGGTAGAGAAAGGAGATTCGGTGAACGTCGACGATGCTATCCGAACTGCGGTCCGGGAATATGTCAGAGAAAGGATAAAGGAGTATAAGAGGGATATCGAGGAATCTTGATCTCTAACGGATCTTCGATTGCAACTGACTATAGCTGAATTGCATGGTTCTTCGAGAGTATTATATATGGGTCTGGATATGAAAAGAAGAAAGAAAGGCAGGAAGAAGGGAAAATCTTCAGATCTTACCATCTATGTTGTTGGAGTAGGAGGGGGTGGAAACAATAGTGTAGATAGATTGAGCAGGATGGGTGTTTATGGAGCTCGGACCATATCCGTAAATACTGATAGAGAGCATCTAGAAAACAAAAAAGCCGATGAGAAGATGCTGATCGGTGCATCCCACAACCAAGGTATGGGGGCAGGTGGTAATCCTGCCGTAGGACAGGAATGTGCGGAGGGAGCCTCTGGCGGATTCAAAAAACTATTTTCCGATGCGGAACTTGTCTTTTTGACCACCGGACTCGGCGGAGGAACCGGAACTGGTGCCGCACCCGTGATAACGGAGATCGCTAGAAGATGTGGGGCGATGGTCATAGCTATAGTGACACTTCCTTTTTCCGTCGAGGGTAATAGAAAAAAATTGGCTTGGCGAGGTGTAGAGCGGATAGAGTCATACGCTAACTCAACGATAATCTTAGATAATGATAAACTCCTAGAAGTCAGCCCGAACATGCCTTTGGATCAGGGATTCGGCATGATGGACTCCGTGATATCTAACTTGATCAAAAGTGTCACAGAGACCATAACGAAACAGTCGTTGATCAATCTTGACTTCAACGATCTTCGATCCGTACTAGGTGGTGGCGGGTATTCAACTCTTATGATAGGTGAAGCTCATTCTAAGGACCCGGACAAAGTCGTTGAAAATGCGGAGAAAAATCCATTTTTGAACGCGGATTATCAAGGAGCGAAGAAGGCTTTGATCCATTTGACTGGAGAATCGAACGGTTTCACCGTCAAAAAGATGCACGATATCATGGGAAGGGTGACTTCGAAATTGGACCCAGATGCTTCCGTCATCTTTGGTGCGAGAGTAGACCATACCTACAAAAAGAAGTTAAAGATGATGGCTGTAATAGCCGGACTGGATAAACGAAGCATCGAACCAGTCACTGATGAGAGCACTTTCTCAGAAGTAAAATGAAGGTGAGATAATGGATGAAGAGATATTGTCCTCCTGTATTCAAGAGAGCGAAAAGGGTGTTTACTTGGATATAACTGTCTCTCCAGATTCCCCGGCAAGTCAGATAAAGGGGGTCAACCGATGGAGAAATAATGTGGAACTAGGCGTGAAAGAAAGAGCGGAAGGAGGGAAAGCCAACCACTCGATCATCGCGCTTTTGGCAGACGGATTATCAGTATCTGAGAAAAATATGAAGATAGTTCAGGGAAAAAGATCGAAACAGAAGAGGGTGTTCATCTTCGGGGTAGGTAAAGGAGAGATAGTTTCCCACCTCTCGAAGAAAATAGGAGAAAAATGATGAGATTGGAAGAAGAACTGGAAGGATTGCTCAATATACTCGAAAGGATCAAGCAGGAAGAAAAAGACATACCGGTAATAGTGGAAGGGAAGAAAGATAAGGAGGCTCTTCAGAAACTCGGTTTCGACCGAAAGATAATCAAGATCAAAAAAGGAGAATCGATATTCCGCATCATAGAAGGCTTGAGAGGAGAGCATGAAAAAGTGATAATACTCACCGATTGGGACTCGACTGGTAGGAGATTATGTTATAAGATCAAGAAAGCCTGTGAATCCAATATGATAGCGTATGACGTAGAGTACAGAAAACAGATCGTCAAATACGTAAAAAAAGAGATAAAGGATGTTGAGAGCATCCCATCCTTTATAGACCGGGCAAAGAAAACTCTATATGATGATTTCGAACGTAAATTGTCGTAGTTTATAGGAAAATATTAAATTTTATAATCCAATTAAGGGTTGGAATCACGATGAGCCGAGTAAAAGTAATCAAAGATGTTTCAGAATTGGTACCTATACTGAGAGCCGTCAGTACAAAAACGAAGAGAGACGTTTATAC
>CAYWYD010000008.1:20371-25607 GCA_964462425.1 uncultured Thermoplasmata archaeon | reverse complement strand
GAGGAAAAAATATTAGGGTCTGTTAGAGAGGGGGAAACATTCGCTAACGATATCAGCGGAAAAATTGGTCACAGCGACACTACTCTCAAGAGCTTAGTAAAAAGGTCTGTTCGGCTCAGTTATAAAGGACATAGGATAGAAGAAGTAGAGGAGGAAGAATAAAAGATGGATTGGGAAAACCTTGACGATGCCTTTTCGGAGTTTTCCGATGGCATGCTCGCGTTACTGTCAGGTATAGCCATCATTATCACTATCACGTTTATTATCTATGAGGTATGGCCCTTGTTATCGGACCAGCGGATGATATTTGTGTTTTCTATCTCTGCATTGATCGTCTCCGTAGTAGCTTCTATCTCATTTTATCTATCTAGCATAACTATGCTGCCCGACGTTGTTGGCAAGCTGATAACGGGACTAACGGTAGCTATATTCGGAGTAATTTTGTTCCATGTCAGTCGCACTTATGGAATATCCTCGCTTCCAGAGATAGTACTGCTCGGTTTTCTAGGTTTTGCTTCAGCGCTCCCTCTGGCAAAAGGAGTTCTAGTTCCTTTGTTAGGAGAAGATACGACTTTTGAGGTGTCAGGGAGTGATGAAGAAGAATTTGAGGATATCGAGGAGGAAGAGTTGGAGGAAATCGAGGGGGATGAGGATGAGTTTGAATATGAGATCGAAGAGGATATCGAAGGGGATGAGGACGAATTTGAATACGAGATCGACGAGGTTGGGGAAGACGCCGAAGAGCCAGAAGAGAAAGAGGATTTTTCTCAAGAGAACGAACCATGGTGAGCTGATTGAAAGCTGTTCTTAGATTGGGCCACCGTAAAGAAAGAGACAGGAGGCTGACGACTCACGTCGGTCTGACCGCTTGGGCCTTCGGTTTGGAGAGGATGTACCTCCCAAAAATGGATCCCAGATTGAAAAAGACTCTAGATGATGTCAGTGACAGGTTCGGCGGTAGATTTGAGGTAGAAGAGAGAGATGATTGGAAGAGATTGATAGAGGAGTGGGATGGAGAGTCGATCCACCTTACCATGTACGGGACGAAGGTAGATGAATTTTTCTCTGAAAATGAGGTAGAAGAACCTTTGGTCATAATCGGAGCTGAAAAGGTCCCTAGGGATGTCTATGACCTTGCTGATCATAACGTTTCGGTGGGAAACCAACCTCATTCGGAAGTGGCCGCTTTAGCCGTTTTCATGGATAGGTACAACGAGAGGTCTTTGCCCGCGATATCCGAAGGAAGTATGACGGTTCTGCCGTCCTCTGAAGGGAAAAGAGTGGTGGAATATTCTGACGTTCCCTCGGCGGAAGAATGTTTCAAGTTTGTACGGGAAAAGGGGATGGACGATGATCTCATGGCCCATACCATGAAGGTCTTACAGAGGGCGCTGGAACTTCAAGAAAAGTGGGGCGGCGATCTCCAGTTGATAATCGCCGGAGCCCTTCTTCACGATGTTGGTAGGACTGTAACACATGGATTGGAACATGGGATCGAAGGTTCACGACTTATAGAGGAAGAAGGCTGGGACAGGGAACTCCAGAAGATTGTGGAGAGGCATATAGGAGGAGGGATAACGAAGGAGGAAGCTAAAGAGCAAGGTCTACCTAGTAAAGATTACATTCCAGAGTCTATCGAGGAGAAGATCATCTGTCATGCGGATAACACCGCGGGTGGAAAAGAAAGATTGGAGAAGATGATAGAAAGGACGAAGGAAGCGGGTCACCACGCCAGTGCCGGGAGGATAAAGTCATTGGCGGCGGAGTTCGAAGAAAATATATAATCCCGATGCTTTAGGACGAAAAAAGGTGAGGGACTTGGAATCGGAAGATGAAAATGATCCAAGAGAGATGTCGATGCCTGCCTCTCTAAAAGACGACGACTTCATAATCGAGGAAAAATTTTTCTCGTTAGGCAAAAAGTATATCATCAAAAATAGCGAGAGAAAGCAGGTAGCGTACTGCAGCAGAAAATCGATGCAGCTCAGAGAAGATATCAGGATATTCACGGATGAAACGGAGGAAAAAGAGCTTTTCAGGATAGAGCAGGAGAACGTGATGAATTTTACGGGAAAATTCAAGGTCTTCGAGGGCGGCACCGATAAGATCATAGGTCATCTAAAAAGAGAGGGAGTCAGATCGGTGATCAACGACGAATGGACGATATTGAACCCGGAGAAGGAAAGGATCGGCAGAGCGGTCACGGATTCGTTGGTCAAGGAAGCCGTGAGGATAAAAAAACTCAAAAGACTCCCCCACAGATACAAGATATATCATGATGGAGAGCGAGTCGGGATATACAAGCAGCGTTTCCTCTCTATGAAAAAGGCTTACAGATTACAGGTCACGGGAGATCCCGAGTTCACGCTCGATAGAAGATTGCTGATATCGCTCGCTATATGCCTAGATGCGATCGAAGAAATATTCAGAAATTTGAAAAAAAGAAAGGTTTTTTAAAGCGTTTCTCCACCCTGTATGTCCATCATCATGAAGCCTGAATCTATTTTCGGGTAGAAGTCCGTGGATTTCTGGGGCATCCTCTCTCCATTCTTCGCAACGCTCAGTACCTCTTGAGGCTTTGTCGCGTTGACCAAGAAAGCGACCTCCGCTTCACGATTTTCTACTTTTTCCATCGAATCTTCAGCCCAACGTTCGTAAGAGATATCCTCGTCGATATGGAGTTCTTCCAGCCCCATAATTCCTTCGAAGATCACGTCTCTCAGCACGACAACATCCAGCTTCTTGTAATCCTCGGAATAATCTTCAGAAAGGAATTGATCTATCTTTTCCTGGCTTTTGAGCCTCAGTCCTAAAGTCCTTTCCTCGTCGTAAAGTACGAATGAGGACCTATCGTCGTTTTTATTCAAAAATTCTTCTTCCTTTCCATCCATAAGTTCGCTGACGTCGAAGTATTTCTTCAGTTCTTCGATATGTTCTTGTTCGACTTCTTCCTTTAAAAGCAACCTATGACCTGGTAAAACGTTGAGTCCGGGATCTTCTACCGGGACCATGTAGGTCATCCTCCAGTTGAACGCTTCGCGTTCCTCGTAATCCGGGTTCTTCTCCCTCATCTCGTCTCTATAGTTGACCGCGGTCTCGTATCGATGGTGGCCGTCGGCGATGACGACCTGTTCATCTTCTAGGACCTCTTGCACTTTCTTGATTTTCTGTTCATCTTCTATCTTCCAGACCCTGCTGTGCACCCCTAGATCGTCGGTCCCTTCGTACAGGGGCTCCTTTTCGGTTATCTCGTCGAAGAGTTCTATGGAAGTTTCTTCCTCGTCACTGTATAACATGAATCCGGCTTCTAGATTTTTCTCCGTCGCCCTTAACATCTTCAGCCTGTCGATCTTCGGCCCCTCGTGAGTTTCCTCGTGAGGCAGAACGACCTCTTCATCGAAGGGATAAAGCTTTACGGCTGAAACGAAACCTTTCCTGGTGTACTTTTCGCCTAGTACTTCGTAATCCTGGTAATAAACGTAGATGCCCGCATCCTTTTCCTTCTGTAAAACGTTCTCTTCCATCCACTCGTTGAGTCTCTGAGCCGCGATCTCGTACCTGTTTTCCTCTTTAGGGAGTATCAGCCTGCAGTAGTTGTAATCGCTCTCTTCGTAATACTTCTCCTGCATCTCGTCGGAGATCTTGTCGTAGGGCTGAGTTATCACCTTGTCCATATCTTCTATCTTTTCTTTGCTGTATTGTATACCCTTGAACGGCCTTAGTTCTACCATTATTGCACCTCTTTTATTTCCCTATTGGAGCTCGTCTATTATCTTCTCGGCGGCTTGAGTACCCGCTCTGATCTGGCCCTCTTCCGTCTGCGCACCTATATGTGGGGTGGCGTGGAAGTTGTCGAGTTCGAACAATTTCTTGTCTCCTGGAGGTTCTTCCTCGAAGACGTCCTTGCTGCCGAAACGGATCTCGCCGCTCTTGAGAGCCTCGTAAAGTGCGTCTTCGTCGACAACGCCGCCTCTCGAGCAGTCAACCAGCGCGGCGTTCTCTTTCATCGTTTCGAATTCTTCCGTACTTACCATGTGGTGGGTCGCTTCCATGTGAGGTACGTGTACGGTTATCACGTCGCTCTCCTCGAATATCCTATCCAGATCGATCATCTCCGCCGGTTCAGGCTCCTCGATATCGATAACGTCGTAGGTTAAAACGTCCATTCCAAAAGCGTGGGCTCTTTCAGCCACGGCTTGTCCAATGTTGCCGTAACCGATCACACCCAATGTTTTCCCGTGGATCTCGTTGCTCGCCAATTCGCTCTTTATCCATTCTCCTTCTCTCAAGCTGTTCGTTCCAGCTATGATATCTCTATAAGTTGCAAGGATATGGGTCATTGTCAGTTCAGCCACCGAGATGGTCGTTGCGGTAGGCGTGTTGTGAACCGCTACACCTTTGTCTTCAGCATAGTCCACGTCTATATTATCGAGGCCTATACCGGGTCTTCCTATGACCTCTAGATTTTCCGCGGCATCTAGTGTAGGTTCTCGCACTTTTGTAGAGCTCCTTACCACAAGCGCATGGTACGGCGGAACCTTTTCGGTCAGCTCTTCTTTTGACATGCCGAATTCTTTTTCAACTTCTAGTCCGGCGTCCTCCAACTTCTCTACTCCTTCTTCAGCTATCGGATTACAGACCAAAACTTTCTTTGCCATGGTTATCACAACCCCGCAACATCTTCTATAGCGTCAGTCAGCTCTTTCACATCTTTAACTTCATGATCTCCCATATGTCCTATCCTGAATGTCTTCTCTGAAAGCTTGGAGCCGTAGCCGTTCGCGAAGACAAGATCGTACTTTTCGTTCACTTTTTCTATGACTTCCGCGACGTCCATCCCTCTCGTGTTCTCGATCGTACTTACCGTCTGAGACATGTAACCCTCCTCGGGGAACATATCGAAATGTTCATAGGCCCAGTCTCTGGTGTACTCCGCCATCTTCCTGTGCCTTTTATCTCTTTCTTCATGGGTTTCTTCAAGCATGTGCTTCATCTGCTTCCTGTAAGCGAGCATCAGGGAGATCGCAGGGGTCGAGTGAGTCTGTCCTTTTCTCTTGTAGTAATCTATGCTTCTCTGAAAACCTCCATACCAGGAGGCCGAATCTTTTTCCTTCTCATGCTGATAAGCATCGTCGTCCACCACACAAACGGCTAAACCGGGAGGCATCGCGAAAGCCTTCTGGACCGATGTGAATATAACGTCTATACCGCTTCCGTCGATATCCACATAATCTCC
>CAYWYD010000008.1:6766-20271 GCA_964462425.1 uncultured Thermoplasmata archaeon | reverse complement strand
ACATGCTTATCCGTATCCAAAAAGTCCTTCGTGTCTTCCACGATAGTAGTATAAAGATCAGTCATCCTTTCCATCCGATGGCCGAACATGTATTCGTCCATCTCTTCGATTACCTCCTTCCTAACTTCCGTTGGGCCGGGGATGTACAACTTTTTATGCTTCATAATAAACCACCTGGTCACCCATAATACTATGTGTATATAATGATTATGTTAAGGTAGGATTTTAACCATCTTTTCATCTATGCTGAATAACCTCTATGCTCTTATCCAATATGTTTTTATAGGGTTCCTTTCTCATATAAAGGCTGGTGAGCCGCCATCAGTGAGATATCGAAGGCGATATCGGACACGGCATATCAAGCCTACGAGAAGAAACTCCTCAAAGAGATCAAAGAGAGAGGAGATATCCCTACCCACATAGCTGTGATAATGGACGGGAACAGAAGGTTCGCTAGGCAGTTGGGGTTGGACGAAGAATCGGGTCATGTGGAAGGACGAAAAAAATTGGAAGAGATGCTCAACTGGTGTATGGCATTAGAGATTGAGGTATTGACGGTATATGCTTTTTCCACTGAAAATTTTAAGAGGGAATCTAAAGAGGTAAGAAGATTGATGGAACTTTTCAAGAAGAATTTCAAGAAGGCGGCCGAAGACGAGAGGGTACACGAACATGAAGTCAAGATAAACGCCATCGGTGATGTTGAAAGTTTACCTCTAGACGTGAGAGAGTCGATCCGTTATGCGGAAGAAAAGACCGAGGGCTACGACGAGTATTTCTTCAACATAGCTATAGGATATGGAGGCCGTGAAGAGATAGTGCAGGGTATCAAAAAGATCGCCCAGGATGTAAAATCTGGAGATCTCGATATCGATGACATTGATGAGGAAGTGTTCGCTGAAAGCTTGTACACGTCTAACTTTCCCGATCCCGATCTGATACTAAGGACCAGCGGAGAGGAGAGGATATCTAACTTTTTACTCTGGCAGTCGGCCTATTCGGAGCTTTACTTCACCGATGTTTACTGGCCGGGCTTCAGGAAGATAGACTTCTTGAGAGCTATCCGATCCTATCAGAACAGGCACAGAAGGATGGGTGAGTGAATTACAGTCGAGGGTTTTCGGTTCTGCCGTATCTTTTGCTCTTTTGATGTAACATCGTTATAAGTCTACAGCTTTTCATAGAATAACAACGAAAGGTTTAAAAATACGGCTTAAATGCTCCGTAGTAGAAGGCTTCAAGAGCGAGATGAGATATATGAAAGTGATAAAAAAAGAGGATTTCGATGGTTTTGTTGATGGGCTCATCGAAAACGAGGATAGAGAAGTAGTGGGGGTAAAATCAAAGGATTCGAAGTACGTTTTCGATAAGCTTGAAAAGGCAGAACAATTAGAACTGGATTACGATGTAACGATACTACCGCCGAAGAAATATTTCATGCCGCAGAGAGAAACACTAGTCGAATACAAAACTGGAGAAGGTCTAGATATGGAACCGGTGAATGAAGTCGTTCCTCGAATAATCATAGGAATACATCCTTACGACCTTGAAGCTATAAAGCAGATGGACAAGGTTTTTGCTGATTCTCCGGAAGACAGCAATTATCTAGAGAAGAGAGAGAACTCGATCCTGATCGGAGTCAACATGCAGCAGACCTCCGAGTGCTCCTTTGCGGGAAGCATGGGTACCGCAACCGTCGATGACGGCTACGACCTGATGCTCACTGATCTAGGTGAAAAATACGCGGTCGAGATAGGTTCTTCAAAGGGCAGCGCCCTTTTAGAAAAGGTTTCCGAGGACGTTAGAGATGCAAGTCCAGAAGAGATAGATAAGGTCGAAAAAGCAAAAGAAGAGATAAAGGATGAATTCGATAAAGAACTGGACTTTTCACCGGAAAAACTGCCCTCGCTACTCGCGGAGAAATATGATAATGATGATTTTTGGGAAGAGAACGCGGAGGACTGCTACAGCTGTGGAACCTGTAACATCGTTTGTCCGACCTGCTACTGTTTCGACGTGCAGGACTTCAGCGACATCTCGCTGGAAGAAGGTGAAAGAGTAAGACAGTGGGACGGATGCATGTTAGAAGCTTTTGCGGAAGTCGCGGGAGGAGAGAACTTCAGAGAAGAGAGAGCCGAGCGTTACAGGCATAGATATATGAGGAAAGGTAGATACCTCTACAATAGATTCGGGGACATCGCCTGTGTCGGCTGTGGAAGATGTTCCTCACAGTGCGTTCCGGATATAGCGGATCCAACTGATATCTTCAATAAATTATGGAGGGGTAAAGATGAATGAAGAAGATTCACCCTATATACCTGAAAACGCTACTATATTGAATGTAAATAAGATGGCCGAAAATGAGAAGCTGTTCGAGATCGAACTTGACAGCGGGGAAGCGTTGAATCACGACCCCGGTCAGTTCGTGGAAGTTTCTGTACCTGGAGTCGGTGAAGTTCCCATATCCATAAGTTCATCCCCGACGAAGGAAGGAAACAGTTTCGAGTTATGTATCAGGGAAGTCGGTAACGTCACTGGCGTGATCCATACCCTCGAGGAAGGAGACGAGATAGGTATAAGAGGTCCCTACGGCGAAGGTTTTCCTGTAGAAGAATTGAAAGGCCACGATGTTATATTCATCGCCGGCGGTCTCGGCATAGCGCCGCTGCGCTCGCTGATAAATTATACGATAGATAGAAGAGAGGAATTCGAAGACGTCAAGATCCTCTATGGGTGCAAAAAGCCTTGTGAACTCCTATACGAAGACGAAGTGGAAGAGTGGAGAGACATGGACGAGATCGATTATAGAGAGACCGTTGACGAGTGCCCCGATGATGTCTGCTGGGAAGGAAACGTGGGCGTTATCACTACCTTGATTCCGGGTATAGATATCGACTTGGATAACAGTTACACCGTCGTGTGCGGCCCCCCGATAATGTATCAATTCGTGCTCCAGGAACTGAATGAGAAGGAAGTCCCGGACGATAGGATATATCTTTCTCTCGAGAGAAGGATGAAGTGCGGTGTAGGCAAATGTGGCCACTGCCAGATAAACGGAAATGAAGGAGAATTCTACGTCTGCCAGGACGGGCCGGTTTTCAATTATGATGTCATCAAGGATTTCGAGGAGGCGTTATAATGAAACCTGAAGAGAAACCTAAAGCCGCGTTCTTCGATTTCGCGGGATGCGAAGGAGATCAGTTGCAAGTCGCGAACCTGGAAGAGAAGATCTTGGATCTGCTGAACATAGTTGAAGTGGTAAGTTTCAGAGAGGTCATGACCGAACACAGTGACGATTACGACGTGGCTTTCATCGAAGGTTCCATCACGAACTCACACGCTGAAGAAAGGTTGAAAGGTATAAGAGAGAACGCCGATGTTTTGGTCGCGATAGGAGCCTGCGCAACAATAGGCGGTATAAACTCCATAAGGAATGTCCAGGACTTCGAAAAAGTGCAGGAGAGAGTTTATGGGGACGAAAGAGAACATTACGAGGCTTGGGAGAAGGCTAAACCCGCGAAGGCGGTAGTCGATGTGGATTATGAAGTCCACGGCTGCCCCATAGATAGAGAAGAATTCCTACACGTGGTCCAGTCCATAGTGATGGGCCGTGAGCCTAATATTCCAGATCATCCAGTTTGCGTTGAATGCAAGTTGAACGAGAACGTGTGTGCCTTTGAAAGAGGGGAGTTCTGCGTCGGGCCCGTTACTAGAGCGGGCTGCGATTCCTGCTGCGTGAACGAAGGTGCGATCTGCTGGGGCTGCAGAGGTTTGGTAGATAATCCGAACGAAGATGCTCACGAAGAAGTCCTTGAAGAGTACGGGCTTACCGCTGAAGAAGTGATAAAGAAATTTGATCTTTATTTCTCATGGCAACAGGAGGCGAGAGAAGATGAGTGACGATATAGATGTAAACGTTGAATATCTTACCCGTGTCGAAGGTCACGGCAATATAGAAGTCAATGCAAAAGACGGCGAGATAGAGAAGTGCGAGTGGCAGGTTATAGAGGCACCGAGGTTCTTTGAATCTTTAGTGGTGGATAGAGATTGGAAAGAGCTTCACCACGTCACTTCGAGGATATGTGGTATCTGTTCGATCGGCCATACCCTCGCCTCTTTAAAGGCTACCGAGGATGCGATGGATATCGAGATCTCAGAGCAGGACAAGAAGCTGCGAAAATTAGCTCTCCACGCTGAGAACATGCAGAGCCATGTTTTACACGTGGGTTATCTAGCTCTTCCCGATCTGATGGATTCGAAGTCCGTTGTTCCTTTGACCGAAACACACACTGAAGAGGTAAAGACCGTTATCCGACTTCATAAGCTGGCTAACACGATGTCAGACCTCGTCACGGGAAGGACTACACATCCTCAAAGGTTGATCCCGGGCGGCTTTACCAAGATACCGAGCGAGAAGGAACTGGAGGAGCTGAAAGAGAAGCTGGAGGACTCTGTTGACGATCTGAAGGCCGTTGCCGATCTGCTAGAAAACTTAGCTCCGAAGATACCCGACTTTAGTAGAGAAACGGAATACATCTCCCTAACGCATGAAGACGAGTACGGGCTTTACGGCGGGGATATCTGTTCTTCCGATACCGGCACTACGGACGTCGATGAATATCTCGATATAACGAACGAGTACACCGTGCCCCAGTCGACCGCAAAGTACACCAAGAACAATAGAGAATCCTACATGGTGGGCGCCCTAGCAAGGTTGAACAACAATTATCAGCAGTTAAGTCCGATGGCCAAGGAGATAGCCGGAAAATTTGATCTCGACCCCATGGAATATAATCCATACATGAACACCATAGCCCAACTGGTGGAAGTGGTCCACAGCGTAGAAGATTCCATCAATATAATCGAGGAACTGCTGGATAGAGGTCTAGAAGAGCAAGGAGAATATAACTCACCGGACATAGAGCCAAAGGCGGGAAGAGGGATAGCCGCTGTTGAAGTGCCAAGAGGTATACTGTTCCATGATTACACATATGACGAAGAAGGCAAGTGCGTAGAAGGTAACTGCGTCATCCCGACGAACCAGAACCACGGGAATATACAACAGGATATGGAGAAGATGGTCCCCGAGATCATCGGGAAAAAACCCGAAGACGAGATCGAATTGACTCTAGAGATGCTCGTTCGAGCTTACGATCCATGCATCTCCTGTTCAACTCATCAATTGAACGTCGAATTCGTGGAGTGAAAAACCGGTAAAAAGAAAGGTTCGAGACCTACGGAAGTCACCCAATCTTTTCCTTATTTTTTATCTGATCCTAGATAGGATATTTTCGAATCTTTCTTCGAGTTCCTCGTCCCTTTTCTTTTCCAGTAAGAACATCAGGACCTCTAATCTCAGCAGTAAAGGAAAACTTATCTCTCCTATCTCGTCTTCAGATTCCTCTATAGGTTCGATCACCTTGTCTTTCAACTCTATAAATAGATTCGATAGATCGTCTATCAATTCTTCTTTTTCCTCTTCCTCGATCGAGTACCCCATCACCGTAAGGAAATTTAAGAGCCTTTCTGCATTTTCTCTCTCCCACTCGATCATCAGGTCTGCGGGTTCGCCTTCGTCTATCGAGCTGGGATTTAGAAGAAACGCGTTCGCGGTGCGAGAATAGATCTTTTTCGGGATATGGTGATCTCTCTGCTCTCCGACTTCCTCCAGATATCCGGCTTCTTCCAGTTTTTTCACATGTCTGTAGATAGTTGAGTGATCTTTGTCTAAAGAGTCGGTCATCTGGGAGAGGGTCATGTCTTTTACTTTTAGCAGAGAAAGAATATCGCTTCGCGTGTCATCGAGAGCCAACTTAACGTCCTCTGGATCTCGGACGACTTTGACCTCTTTTTTCATGGCACTTCAGTTTCTTAATAGACTTATATAATTAAATCTTTGGTAGAATTTCTTAGTCATCTTTTTAATATCTACTTTCACCCTTAGATTTTTCTATGTGAGAACCCCTTTTGCACTTTCGTCTTACCCCCCTCGATGGAGCTATAAGTAGTAAGGATGAGATGTTACGGTAGAGAGAAGTATCGCTTCTTTCTGGTGATAGGATGGGAAAGAGCGTGCCCACGTTTAGACGAGAACTAGAAAGGATAGAGTCAAAATGGAGAAGATACAGGAAGGCGCTGAGAAAAGAGGAGAAAGACACTTTCGACGAACTTTTCATCAAGGCGAAGAAGCACGCCTCCGCTTCACAGTACCAGGCGGCTCCAGATCCCATGGAGTCTTTCTTTATCTCAGTACTCCTGGAGCAGCAGAAGAAGATAGAGAGATTGGAGAGGGTGGTCAAAGATGAAGGGCTGGATCTTGGATATATATCCGGAACTGAGAAGGAAGAAGATGGTGATCTGGGTAAGGAGTAAAAAGCATTGTTACAGGGTAAGAGAGGATTACGCCCCTTCGTTTTACGTTAGGGCCGAGGAAGGAAGACCTAAAGAGCTGGAGGACTTTTATGAAAGCAAAGGTTTCAACACCAGCTACATTGAAAGGAAGGCCGGTCTTCACGAATCAGGTACAAAAGAGGTATTGGAGATAACTCCGCCTCATCTTTTCGATCCGAGAGATCAGCTGGAGGCGTGGAGATTCTTCCGGGGCTACGAAAACGATCGGTTTTACAACGTGGATATACCTCTAGACCAGAGATACCTCATCGAGAAGGGCGTGAAACCATTTTCACTGGTTGAAAAGGACAGTGGCTGGAGGGAGTTAGAGGAGAATCCGGACATCCACTACTCGAAACCGCCTCTGCGGACAGTCCGGTTAAAGCTCGAAGTGGAGAAGAACGACAGGTCGAAAAAAGGCGAGCTGGAGAGAATAAAACTGAACGGGGAAGAGATCGGTGGAGAGGAAAAGGAGATCATCCAAACGCTGAATAGGACCCTGGAAAGGAAGGATCCGGACGTGATCCTAACCGAGGGAGGTGACTCTCCCGTGATACCTTATCTGTTCCACAGGGCGGAAGTGAACGAGATGAAGTTGAAGCTGGGCAGAGAACCCTCGATCCATTCCAGCAGGAGCGGAAGCACATACGAGTCCTACGGCCGGGTGATCTACAAGCCCCCGTCCTATCCCCTGAAAGGAAGACTTCACATCGATGTCAAGAATTCTTTTCTGTTTCAAGAGGGAGGTCTAGACGGGCTGATCGAACTTTCAAGACTAGCAAGGATGCCTCTTCAGAGGTTGGCTAGACGGAGTCCGGGGTCGCTGATAAACGCCATGGAGATAGAGCAGGCTTTGAAAGAGGATCACCTGGTACCGTGGAAAAGGAACATAGGAGAGGACTTCAAGAACGGAAGGCACCTGATAGATGCAGATAGAGGCGGCCACATCTTCGAACCGAAGATGGGTGTACACGAAGACGTCATCAAACTGGACTTCGCCAGCATGTATCCCTCTATCATAGATAAGTACAACCTCTCTCCGGAAACCATCGGATGTAGCTGCGGTAGCTATCGAGAGGTTCCAGAACTAGGTTACAGAGTATGCAAACAGAAAAGGGGTCTGATCCCCAAGGTGGTTGAGCCGCTGATAGAGAGGAGGCAGGAGTACAAGCGCCTCTCAGATAAGAACGATTTCTTCAAGAGAAGAGCCGACGTTCTAAAATGGCTGCTGGTGACCTGTTTCGGCTACACCGGTTATAAAAAAGCCCGTTTCAACTGCATAGAGGTCCATGAAAGCATAACCGCCTACGGGAGAAAGATCTTACTGGAAGCTTCGGAGCTGGCGCAGGAAAAAGGTTTCGAATTGATACATGGTATAGTGGATTCGCTGTGGTTGAAAGGACAAGAAGAGAAGATAGATGAACTGTTGAAAAGAGTGGAGAAGAAGACGAAGATCCAACTGGAAAAAGAAGGCACTTACGATTGGGTGGTCTTTTTGCCTTCTAAAAACTCCAAAGTCGGAGCTCTCAACCGTTATTATGGTGTACTCGATGACGAGTTGGAGGTCAAAGGTCTGTACATGAAGAGAAGCGACGTTCCCGCGTTCTTCAAGAAGATTCAGAAAGAGATGCTGGAGGAGATGGCAACCGCCTCTTGTCGAGAAGAACTGGATCGGAAGTTGGAAGACGCTCTGAAAGTCGCGAAGGAACACTGGAGAAGGCTGGAAAAAGAGGATGTGAGGATAGACGAGCTTTACTTCGCTAAGACCGCGTCCAAAAAACCCGAAAGATACACCCACATGACTGAGACGAAGGCGGCGCTCCTCCGCTACAAGGATTTAGGAATCAATCTTCGACCGGGACAGGAGGTCGAGTACGTGGTAAGAAAAGGAGCTAAAGATGATGAAGACAAGGTGAGAGTGAAGGAGGAGAATCCCGAAGGTTACGATAGGAAGTATTACGAAGATCACCTGTTCCGTTCGGTCGAAGAAGTGCTGAGACCTTTTGGTTACGACGTTGAAAAGGTGAAGAAGAGATTGAAGCGGATCAGTTCTTGAATATCCCTGGGTCAGTATCGACTGCGATTCCGTATAGAGACTCCTCTTCGACCAGCTTTTTTATCTTTCTAGAGACCTTTGAGCGGAGCCATCTTCCCTCCTCGTCGCTCAACTCGTCGTCTTCAAACCTCGCACTGACCCCGATGGTGCCTAGAAGAGCAAAATCCTCGTTTTCACTCAACCTCCTCTCGGCCTTATCCACCAGGTCTTTGAGCTGGTAGGCGGTGAAGGCTCTAGCTATCGTTATTTTTCCTAGTACTCGATCCACAGATTGACCTATCTTCTTTATCTGGCGGACCATGAAGTAGGGATCGACGGTCCTGCTTCCATCTAAAATCAAAGATCTTTTTCCCGTCTCTCCAGTGACCAAGACCGCCGCCGAAGAAACCGCCTCGTGGGTTCTTCCGTTCAGCACCTTGATGTTTCCCTTTGAGAGATGTAAGCTCTGCTCCATCGGTAAAGATATCATTCGATAGAAGATATTTGTATGTTGAAAGGAGGGGCCGATGAAAGTTGGGATGACTACTCGGCTTGAAAGACCTGTCTCATGACTAACTTGACCCTTCCTTTTTGTGATAGATCAGAGCCGCGATCATAAGAACGAATAGTAGCATCGGGGCGGAGTAAGAGGGAATAGAACCACTAGTATCAGTAGAATTGTCAGTGTCGGTAGAATCATCTGAGTCACCAGAATCGTCGGAACCATCACTCGTATCGTCATCGTCCACCATCTCACCTATCGATGCGGGCCTGTGATAGTATTCCCAGTTAGACGACGTCCAGAAAAGGTGGAGTTTCTCCTCGCTCGTGAGTAGTATAGGCATTTTAGGATCCCCCTCGCTCTCGGTGATGTTTTCTATCCTCTGCCATGTATCTCCACGATCTTCGCTGTAATTCATACAGACGCTGTAGTTAGACCCGTCTATAGGATTCAAGTAACTCACGAAAATGAGATCCGACCTTACTACTATCGAATGAAAGGGGATGGTATCCTGACTCTCAGCTATTTTCTTCAGATCATCCCAATCTTCCCCGTTGGTGCTCTTTGTAAAATAGAGGCTTTCGTTCTTGAGATAGGTAAGATAGATACGCCCCTCTTCTTTTTTTAGTCGGGGTCTTCTTCCACTGTCCCCGATCTTGACTTTATCACCCCAGCTCTCTCCCTCATCGCCGCTGCTGATGAGCATTACCTTACTCTCTTCCCCCGTCCTTGTATAGTAACTGAAATACAATCTTCCGTCCAATTCAACGATCTCTCGACCGATCATGGGATCATCCAAACTGAGATCGGAAACCATCACGAAAGGACCGCTCCAGGTCTCGCCGCCGTCGTCGCTTCTAGAAACCTTTATCGTCCAGTTCTCTTCGTATTTATCGTAGGAATAAACGTAAAGGTGAGAACCTATCTTTTCGATGCCGTAGGCTCCGTCGCTTCTACCCTCTAGTGTGAATATACCGACGGGATCTGACCAGCTCTCCGCATCGTCTTCACTCTTGAAGAACTGTAAAGTTTTGCCGGTATAATCGCTCCCGTTCCTCTTCACACCGTATATGGTCCCATCGTTCACGTCGAAGTGTCCTTGAACAGAACAGTCCTTCCAATCACTACCGCCGTTTTTACTATAAGAAACGTTCCGTCCGTAGACGATCAGATCGTTGCCGTCGCCGTCACCACCTAAAAGAAAGCCTCCTCTAAGTTTCTCAGAATCTTCCCAAATCATCTCGTTCTGAGCAGTGGATGATTCACTAGTAACAATCAAAAAAGAAGCCGATATCAGCAGCGACGTGAGAATCAGTGCGAATAATTTTTTTCTACTAGACAATTTCAACACCTTATCAAATAAATTATTCCTATATATTAATATTTTGGATGTCCCCTAAAGTAGCGGCTCCATTAGATTAACCACATCTATTTTGAGCCGTGACCCCCTACAAGATCGGACAGCTCAAGATTATGCTTCTTTCACTCGTCCCTAGCGTCTCTCTCGATCAGTTCTACCTCGTCGAAGTAATCCATCTTCGGTATCCTCTCCGCTTTGGACTTCACGATCTTTATCTCTCCACTGTTCTCTTTCAGATTGTTCACTTCAGCTTCGTCGTTTTTTATCCCGTATTTCTCCATTTTCTTCTTTATTTCCCAGCGGCTCGCCGAACCGTCATCTAACGAAAATCTGAAGGAAACCATACCGAAGAGGTCCGATTGATGTTCGTAGTCCACTTCGTGTTCTACTCTTCCCTCTTTCTCGACCTCTAGGTGTTCAAGTTCGGAATCGACGAAATCCTCGATCCTATCTAGGAACTCCATCTCGTCTCTACTCACTAGCGTGACCGCTTTCCCCTCTTTCCCCAATCTTCCCGTTCTTCCGATCCTGTGGACGTAATCTTTCTCGTACTTCGGTATATCGTAATTTACCACATGTGTGATGTTTTCCACGTCTATACCTCTTGAAGCCACGTCGGTAGATACCAAGATGTCTATCTCCCCGGCTTTGAACTTGTTCATCGTTTTGGTCCTCGCGGACTGGCTCATATCGCCGTGCATCGAATGTGCCTTGTAGCCGTGCTTCTGCAGTTTATCCGAAAGTATCCTGGTATATTTTCTCGTGTTGCAGAATATGAGGTATTTACCGGGCTCGTTATCTAAAAGGGAAGATAAAACGGAAAGCTTGTTCTTCCTCCCGACCGAGATATAATACTGGGCGACCCCCTTGGCCGAGATCTCGTCCTCGCTCAATTTGAGTTCTACTGGATCTTCCATGTAATCGTTTGCCAAGTTCACTATCTCCTTCGGCATCGTGGCGGAATAGAGCATTATCTGCTTTTCCGCCGGAGTCCTCGAGATTATCCACTCTATATCCTCCAAAAACCCCATCTCCAGCATCCTATCCGCTTCGTCTAGGACGAAGAAATCGATGTCCTTCAGTTTGAGTTCTCCTCTTCTCATCAGGTCCATAACTCTTCCGGGTGTTCCAGCAACAAAGGATGTTTCTGGCAGGTGGTCTATCTGGTATTGTATGCTCGCACCCCCGTAGATCGCCAGCGTGTTTATACCGTGGTGGTCTCCTATCTTTTCAGCTTCCTGTTCCACCTGCTGAGCTAGCTCTCTGGTAGGCGTCAATACGATCGCCTCCACCCCTCTGTTACCTTGAAGCTCTTCAAATATGGGTATCAAGAAAGAATGGGTCTTTCCAGAACCAGTCCTTGCCTGAACTATCACGTCGTTTCCTTCCATCGCTGGATATATGGACTCTTCTTGAACGTCGGTCGGTCTTTCGAAATCGATAGCCTCCAGTGCAGAAAGTGTTTTCCTGTCCAAAGACATCTCTTCGAATCGTTGATTATCGTTATTCATACCTATCTCCTCGCGTATCGACCAAACGAGAACGGCACCCCTTTATATAGTTTCACATTTTCAGCGGTTCTAATGGTCTTACCCCCTCAGATATATATATCAAATAAGTCCTTTACGATGGATGAGGTGTGGGTATTTGAGATATAAGATATTGAGGCCTGAGAATAAAAGTGAAGGTGCTGGTGCTGAAGTCATGAGACTTTTTCCTTCCTCAAGTATGGAACATCACGATCCGTTCGTGCTTCTAGATGAGTTCTTCGTCGATCCCGATACTGGATTTCCGACGCATCGCCATGCTGGTTTTGAAGCCTTGACTTACATGTTGGAGGGTAGTTTCAGGCATAAAGATAACTTGGACAACGATTCGACAGTCGGAGATGGCGGAGTACAGAAATTCACCGCCGGAAGCGGGATAGAACATTCAGAGATGCCCGGGAGTGAGGAAAAAGCGCATGGATTTCAACTCTGGATCAATCTCCCTAAAGATAAAAAGGATCAGGAACCCAGTTACCAGAGAATTGAAGCCGAAGAGGTCCTAGAGATTGTTGAAGGAAATACCAGGATAAGGACGGTCGTCGGAGAAGGATCCCCGGTGGAACTCGAAACACCCGTTTTATATAAAGACATGAAATTAGAGAAGGGTGGTTCAACCTCTATCGAGTTCTTGGAAGGCTATACCGGTTTTCTCTACGTTTATCGGGGTGAAGTGATCCTCAAAGGAGATGACGGTGAAGAGGTAAAAGTATCGGAAGGAAGAGCTTGTTTTCCATATCGAGAGGAGCGGTTATCTGTAGGTGGGACGGAAAAGTCCAGTTTCATATTCGTCTCGGGAAAGCCGATAGGAGACGAGATCGAACTAGCGGGGTCTATCGTTAAGTGAGCGCTCTATCAAGACTCAATCCGAGCCCAGTTCTCCATCGATATGTACGTCTCTTTGAGGATATGGTATCTCTATATCGGCCTCGTTGTAAGCCTTGAAGATACCTTTAGTGAGTTGGAACTTGACCAGCCAGTATTTGTCTTTCTCGGTCCACGGTTTTAGCACAAGATTTACTGAAGAGTCACCTAGGTCGTTCACCGAAACCTGTGGTTCAGGTTCGTCCAGCACGTCCTCGTGAGATTTCATGAAGTCCATCGCGACTTCCGCTGCTTTGTCCACATCGCCGTCGTAGCTGATCCCGACCGGGATGTCGATCCTTCTTTTCTCCATCCTAGAATAATTGACGATCGGTGCGTCCCAGATCAGTTTGTTCGGGATGGTTATCCGGGTGTTGTCGGGCTTCAAAAGCTCGGTGGACATGAGACCTACCGAAGTGACTATACCTTCTTCCCCCTGAACTTCGACCCTTTCATCCTTATCTAGAGGTCTCAGCGTAGCTATCCAGACCCCTGAGAATATATTATTCACGGTATCCTGAAGACCGAAACCGAGTATTAGTCCCAGGACCGCTGAAAGACCGAGTACCGCGGAACTAACATCTATTCCTAACACTCCAAGGACGACGAAAAGGATGACGATGTAAAGGAGTATACTGAAAAACCTTCCCAAAAAGTCTCTGATCAGCGGAGGCATCTTGGTCTTTTTGAGGCTCTTTTTGAAAAGATATACGGAAAGCTTGGCGAGAAAGAAACCTACCACTAGAACACCCAGTGCGACCAGCAGATCGAACAGCCGGACATTTACATATGGTAGTGTTGAACTCAGAT
>CAYWYD010000008.1:1529-6666 GCA_964462425.1 uncultured Thermoplasmata archaeon | reverse complement strand
TGATTCTCAAATTTGACAACAAGATTTAAATATCTTGGAATAGAAACATTCACCTATGCTCGAAAGCGTCGATAAGGAAAAGGCTGTAGAGCTTTTAAGTGACGACTACATCGTCGCTATACTTTCATCGACTCATATCAAAGCTAAAAGCGCGAAGGAGATATCTAAGAAGAATGATATCCCGATCGCGGTCTGTTATCGAAGGATAAACCAGCTTGTAGACTTGGGCTTACTGGAGGAAGAGGAAAGAGCGCTCACCCAGGATGGAAAAAGGATCTGGCTCTACAAATCTAACTTGAAAACTGCACAGATATCTTATGAAGAGGGAAAGCTGAAGGCCCGATTCGAACTTGCGAACGGTCGAGTTGAGACCTTCGACGATGAAAAAGAAACCGTGAAAGTTGAAAGCGGCGAATAGCTCGAAAAACCTTCTTTTTTCAATTTTCTTCTTCTGAGAATCCCAAAGTTTAAACCTATCTATCGCTTTCAATTGTTCCCGTGGAAAGATGACAAAATTCATAATCGTCACGGGCGGCGTCATGTCGGGACTAGGAAAGGGTGTCGTGACCTCTTCTCTCGGAAAATTACTCAAAGCTAAGGGCTTTTCTGTCACTGCGATAAAAGTAGATCCGTACTTGAACTGCGACGCCGGAACCATGAATCCCTTCGAGCACGGAGAAGTCTTCGTATTAAAAGATGGAACTGAAGTCGATCAGGATCTAGGAAATTATGAAAGATTTTTAGATACGGAACTGTTCGGTCTTGATAATATAACGACGGGAAAGGTCTACAGGAGCGTTATCGAGAAGGAGAGAGCCGGAGAGTACCTGGGTAAAACTGTCCAGATCATCCCCCACGTGACCGACGAGATCAACAGGAGGGTCTGGGAGGTAGCCGATGAGACCGGGGCGGATATAGTTCTTATCGAGATGGGAGGAACGGTCGGTGATATAGAGAGCATGCCCTTCCTAGAGGCGGCTAGACAGCTCCACATGGAGGTCGGAGAGGAAAAGAACAATTCGATATTTATACACACGACCCTTATACCTGTTCTAGATGTCGTCGGAGAACAGAAGACTAAACCCACCCAGCACTCGGTAAAGGCGTTAAGGGAGATCGGTATAGAGCCGGATATAATCGTCGGGCGCTCCGAAAACAAACTAGAGGATTCCACGAAAAGAAAAATATCGCTTTTCTGCGATGTGCCGGAAGAAGCTGTAGCCTCGTCTCCCAACGCCGAACACATCTACAAGGTACCGCTGATATTGGACGACGAGGGCTTGACGGACTGCGTTATGGATCGACTTGCTCTTGACGACCTTTTAGATGAGAAGGAGGATGTGTCGGTAAGTGAAGGCCACAGGATAGAAGATTGGAAGAATTTTATAGAGAGATTTGAAAATCCTACTGATGAGATAGATATTGCGTTGGTCGGAAAGTACTGCGATCTTGAAGACGCTTACGTGAGCCACGAACAGGCTTTGAACCACTGTCGAGCGAAGACCCGGACTAAGATAAATATAAGATACATAGAATCCGAAGAACTGGAAGAAAGAGACGGTCCTGAAAACTTACTCGGGGACCTAGACGGGATATTGATACCGGGCGGTTTTGGAGACCGTGGCACTGAGGGTAAGATCGACGCCATCAACTATGCTAGAGTGAACGATATCCCTATTCTGGCTATCTGTCTCGGCTTCCAGCTTTCCGTGGTTGAGTTCGCAAGGAACGTTCTAGGTTACGAAGGAGCCCACAGCTACGAATTCGACGAAGATACTCCTCACCCCGTTATCGATCTTTTACCACGCCAGCGAGGCATCGATAAGATGGGGGGTACCATGCGTTTAGGTGCCGAACAGATCAAGGTCGAAGAGGGAACGAAAGCTTACGATATATACGGGAAGACGGAGATATCAGAAAGACATAGGCACCGTTACGAGGTCAATCTCGATTACAAGGATGAAATAGAATCGAACGGTCTTGTTTTCAGCGCTCACTCTCACAACCAAAGGAGGATGGAGATATTGGAATTGAAAGATCATCCATTCTTCATAGGTTGCCAGTTCCATCCCGAATTTCAATCGAGACCGATGAAACCCGCACCGCTGTTTTTGGAGTTCGTAAATTCTATGTTAGACCAGAAGGAGGGCGAGGACGATTAAGATAGACGTTGTAGATAACGGCGGGCAGTGGACCCACCGCGAGTGGAGGATGCTGAAATATCTCGATATCGAAACGGATATAATCCAGAACGATACACCGGTGAACAAGATCGAAGCCGACGGTCTAGTTCTTTCTGGAGGAGCTCCACGGATAGCTAATAAAGATCTGACACTCGGAAAAACTAGCGAATACCTAGAAAGGTTGGATATACCTATATTGGGCATCTGTGTGGGCGCCCAGTTCATCGCGAGGTACTTCGGTGGAGAGACGGGTAGTGCGGAAACACCCGAGTACGGTAGAACCGAGGTGACGGTCGTAGAAAAGAACGATCTGTTCAAAGATATCCCGGAAAATTTCGTCGGTTGGGAGTCTCATAATGATGAGATCAAAGAGTTGAGTTCAGAGATGAAAATACTCGCTTCGTCGGACTCCTGTCCCATTCAAGCTTTTAAGCATAAAGACAGGAAACTTTACGGAATCCAGTTCCATCCAGAGGTCGAACATACCGAACATGGGAAAGAGATATTTGAAAATTTCACCAAAGTCTGTGAAGAGTAACAACGATAGTTTTAAAAACCCCCATTTCATGGAACAGATATCCCTTAACAAATAAGAGGCTCAAGATGTGCGGCATCATTGGAATATTGGGTTCGGAAAACGTCTCCTCTGAACTTTATACTGGACTTTTCGCTATACAGCACCGAGGACAGGACGGAGCAGGAATGTACCTCGCGGACGACGAGAACACGAAGCTAAAGAAAGATGAAGGGCTGGTTGGAGATATTTTCGAGAAAAATGATTTGGAAAAGTTGGATGGAGATCGAGGTATAGGCCACGTGAGGTATCCTACCATAGGGTCCGACGCCGAAAGGGACGCGCAGCCTTTCATGGTGGAAGAACCCATAGAGATGGGGATGGCTCATAATGGAAATATAGTCAATTATCAGGAATTGATCGACGAGTATGATCTTTCTTTGGATTCTACTTGTGATCTAGAATTGATCCTTCACGTATTTGCTAAAGAGCTTGAAAAGGAAGAAAAAGTAGATGAAGATGCGCTATTTTCTGCGGTCGAAAGGACAATGGAGAACTTGAATGGAAGTTATTCCGTTGTAACTCTCATACCAGGTATCGGGCTTTTCGCTTTCAGAGACCCTCGGGGTATCAGACCTTTTATAATCGGAAAGAAAGTGACTTTGGATGGAACTAGTTTTGCACTAGCCTCGGAGAACACGGTTTTAGATATCCTCGGGTACAAAGTGTTGAGAGACGTGATGCCCGGCGAAGCCATCTTGATAAGAGAAGATAAATCCTACCTATCCAGGCAGATAAAGAACATCATGCCGAAACACTGCATGTTCGAATGGGTGTACTTCGCTAGAACCGATTCTACCATCGAAGACATAAACGTTTACGAGGCTAGATTTCGATTGGGGAGGGAATTGGCGAAAGAATGGAAGAAGAATAGGCACAATTTGGACGTGGTGATCCCGGTTCCCGATACCGCTAGAACCCACGCTCTCGCCTTGGCCGAAGAACTGGACGTTCCGTATCGGGAAGGTTTGATAAGGAACCGGTATATCGGTAGAACTTTCATCATGCCGGACCAGGCTTCGCGGGAGACGGCCGTGAAGACCAAATTGAACCCGATAATAGAAGAGGTGAAGGGCAAAAAGATAGGGCTGGTGGATGACAGTATAGTGAGAGGAACCACATCAAAGAAGCTCGTCCACCTGATGAGAGATTGTGCGGCGGAGGAGGTCCACTTTTTGGTGGGCTGTCCGCCGATAGTTTCACCCTGTTATTACGGCATAGATATACCCACTAAAAGAGAGCTGAAAGCCTCGACCAACTCTATTAAAGAGATAAGAAAGGATATAGATGCTGATTCCCTAACATATCTAACCATAGACGGACTGGTTAGAGCTCTCGGAAAGGACAGAGACGAACTGTGCTTGGCCTGTTTGGATGATAACTATCCCACTCAGGTTCGAGAAGATATCCGAGACTACTTCAAGAATATGAGAGAAGAATCTAGGGAAAAGATGAAAGAGGATTGATTATCTGTCTACCGTCTGATCCCTTTTAGGCCCGATAGAAACGTGTTTTATGGGTACACCGGTTTCGTCTTTGATGTATTCGAGATATCTTTTAGCGTTCTCAGGGAGTGAATCGTAACCTTCTTCCGCTACAGCGTCCCAGTCCTGTTCTTCCCAGCCTTCAAAACTCTCGTAGATCGGTTCGTAATCGTAAAGACTTTCTATGTCTGCCGGGAAGTGCTTTATTTGTTTTCCCTCGTGCCTGTAACCGGTACATATCTTGATCTCATCTAGATCCGCGAGAACGTCTAAGTTGGTGACCGCTAAGCCGGTGAGTGAATTGACCCGTACTGAGAACTTTAACATCACCAGATCCAACCAACCGACTCTCCGCGGTCGACCGGTCGTGGTACCGTACTCGCCTCCTTTTTCTCTTATGTACTCGGCGGTATCGCCTTCTAGTTCCGCCGGGAACGGTCCGGTGCCTACCCGTGAAGTGTAGGCCTTTACTATGCCGAGGACTGAAGAGATATCTAGGGGGCCGACACCGCTGCCTACTGAGGCTCCTCCCGCCACCGTGTTAGACGAAGTCGTGTAAGGATAAACACCGTGATCGATATCTAGATGGGTACCTTGAGCTCCCTCGAAAAGGATATCTTTACCCTCTTTTAATGCTTCGTTCAATACTACCGATGTGTCTCCGACGTGTTCTTCCAACCTTTCACCATACGCCAAATACTTTTCGTAGAGGTCTTCGACATCCCATCTTTTATCTTCTCCAAAGGCCTGAAACATCTTGTTCTTGATCGAAACGACATTTTCTAGCTTTCTTTTCAGGGATTCCGGATTGTACATATCTGCGACCCTTATCCCGTATCTACCTACTTTATCGGAGTAACATGGGCCTATCCCCCGTTTGGTCGTTCCGGCCTTTA
>CAYWYD010000008.1:0-1429 GCA_964462425.1 uncultured Thermoplasmata archaeon | reverse complement strand
CCTTCCATAACATTTATTATGGTCACGTATTTTCCGTTTATTGATTCAGCATGAAGCGATGGATTTCAATCTTGATAATAGTCATCATTGTGACAGGCCTTTCAGCTGGGGGAATCTTCGGCGCTAGAGAGTTCTATTTCAAAGAAGAAGAGGAAGATGTGAAAGTAGCAGAAGATGGAGATAATGTAAAAATACATTATACTGGCCTTCTAAAAGATGAGAGAGTCTACGATAGTTGGCGGATTTTTGACACTTCTTATTATAACATCCCTAAGATCGAAAATCCAGAATACACCTTGACCTATGACCACGGTCGAGAACGAGGTGAACCTTTCAATTTCACCGTGGGAGAGGGTGTAATAGAAGGATGGAGCGAAAATGTGAAGGGTATGAGTGAAGGAGAAAGTAGAGTGTTCGAAGTCCCTCCCGAGAAAGGTTACGGGGAGAAAAGTGAAGATTTGATCTTCGAGATGAATCGGACCGAGGAAGTTCCGGTCTATGAAGATATGAAGAAGGATGTGTTCCAGGAGAAGTATGGACGACCAGGGATGAACATGGTGGTAGAGGATAGGTTCTGGGGTTGGGATAAAGTGGTGATATCGGTAGGACAAGAGAGAGTCAAGATGAGAAACGAACCCGAAGTTGGAGAGAGATACAGAGCTTACAGCGAAGAAGGATGGACCTCGGAAATCGTTTCTATAGATTCCAATGCCGACGAAGGTCAGGGCGTCATAGAGGTGGAGCATAATTTGGATAAACCAACAGTGATAGATGCAGAAAGAATATCAAAGCACAAGGAAAAATTTGCTAAAGTTCCTACACTGAGACAGGAAGCTGGACAATCTCCCAAGGGTGAAGGGATCGCAATGATGGACGGAGACGAGATCATCCTGGATTTCAATGATGAAGTCAACGGAACCACACTGGTATTCCGAGTTGAGATCGTGAGTATAGATAAGACTGATGGATAGTGATCGATAAAAAAATAACTCTCGCAACTTTATTTGCGGAATGACTTACGGGAATTAGATTCACTGCTTCTTATCGCGAGGGTTCCACAGGAACTTTGTTCCTGTTCACCCTCGATTTATCGCTTACGCTCAAAATGCGAGTGACGCGGAAAATATTTCCACTCACACGCAAGTTTCACTCGCAAACTCGTTCCAACTTGCGAGGGTAGCCAAGGAACCTTGTTCCTCATTCCCCCTCACTTTCCTCAGTCGCACGCTCCTTCACAAAGCGAGGGTAGCCAAGGAATAAAATATTCCTCATACCCCCTCGATTTATCGCTTACGCTCAAAATGCGAGGGTAGCCAAGCATGGCCAACGGCGCAGGATTCAGGGTCCTGTCCTGCAGAGGTCCGGGGGTTCAAATCCCTTCCCTCGCATTTTCAACTTTCTAAACGATAGTGAAGAAGTTGATAAAAGA
>CAYWYD010000007.1:57726-68879 GCA_964462425.1 uncultured Thermoplasmata archaeon | reverse complement strand
GCGGTAAAGGGATGTAATATTTTTTGAAGCGGTTTCCACTCTCATCTTCAAAACCACCGTTGGGATCTCTAGCCATGACCGTAGCCCGTTTGGTTATCCTGGTTATGAATCCTTTGTGCATCTTACCATCATATCTAAAGACCACCTCGTCGCCCTTCTTTAGTCCGTGTAACTTCGCGGCCCTTTCTTCCTGTGTCACCATCTGGTGCGTTACTTCGGTGTGCCCGAATATGTTTTGCGCTAGGCGTTTGAACTGGGGCTGATTGTGGCTCGTATCCCCGAAGTGTATACATTCGATAACGTGGATGAGCTCGTGCTCGAAAACATGCATGGCCGCTTCCAACCTATCTGTACAGGTTATCCCGTTGACGTTAACGTCTCTATCGATATCGCTGAACGTCTGGAAAAGAAGCGGTATGGAGAGCGAGATAACAAAAACATCAAGGTCGTTGTTGAACTTCGTATTTCCAGCCGATTTGGTCATCCTTTTCGATAGTCGGAACCGGAACTCATGGTCGTCTTTCTTTTCAAAGAATCCATCGAAGAACTCTTTATCGTACAGTGAAAAGAGAGTGCTCATATCTTTAGTGCTTATGCCCTCAAAGTTCGGTTGATCTATGAGGGCCGAGTTCTGCAGTATCTCTTCATAGATCCTACTGGTCTTTTCCTCAATTTCATTTGGTTCATACTTCAGATCTTTCATCTTATCTTCCCGTTTTGTTGCGAATCTTTCATTATACTTTCCTTTGGTTTCATTCAAATTACTTTCCTCAAGTTTCACTCAAATTTTATCGCAACTGTTATGAAAATCACATCTGAAGATCGATAAAGGACCAATCCTCTGAAAAGTCGCATTCGTGTGCGGGGATACCTTTCTGGGATTTCATAAACATATCTAAATCCTTTGACTGTTCCCTCTCTATATACTCGGCCAATTCTTCTTCTATCACTTCTTTCAAGGATCGTTCCACTTCCTCATCCCATTCGAATGATTCCCGTCCGATAGCTTCTTTCCAATCCCAGTATCTCGGTGAAGTCTCTCTCTCGCCCCATTTTTCATCGGTGAAGAAAGTGATGGATTGGATGAGCATCATCTTGTCTTTGTTGGATATATCATCTTTCTTCAGGAATTCTATAAGGATAGGGGCCGCTTTTTTCTGATCCGCATAGAAAGCTCTTTCCAAGACGGCATTAGCCCAGATTACTTCGTCCTTTTCGATCATCTCTTCGATGAGACCTTCAAAATCGAATTCCGGGTGATCGAAGCCCCATCCGAGCGAGAAAGAAGATTCCCATTCCACATCGGGTGCATCGTAAAACTCGGAAAGATACTCCAATGCCTCGACCGGTATGTTCTCCACGCCTTCTTTCTCTCTCGTCTTGATGATCATCCTGCTCACCACATCTTCCACGGGAACGATGTCTATCACTTCTTCATTCCAATGACCGTAATTTTCGATGAGGTCTAGAACGAAAGACCAGCCATCCTTTTTGGCGAAGTCAAATAGAACGTCGGATATCTTCTCGGCGACTTTCTTTTCTAAGTACCTGTACAACTCCGCGTTGGAACTCTTTCTCAACGCGTCTTTCATCTCCCTCTGGTACTTCTCAAAGACGGAATACAGTTCCTCATTCGAACTCACGTCATCGAGTTCGTTCAAAATCCGCTCTGCAGTCTCTTTTCCACCCAATCTCTTTGCAGTTTCTTCCTCTTCCTGTTTCCTTTTCTTGATGCTCTCCTTTAGTTCTTCCTTCATCTCTTCTTCCGTCTTTTCTTTCGTCTCCACTTCTTGTTTCTTCTTCTCGATTATCTCCTTCAGTCCTTCTATCGTCTCTTCTTCCGTTTTTTCTTTCGTCTCCTCTGCTTCCTCTTCTTTTTCGATACGTTCCTTCAGTTCGTCCACTTTTTCAGGTTTTTCAGTCCAGCAGGTGTGGCATACGAAGGAATCACCTATCTCGTGGCTCGACGTCGGTTTCCCGCAGATCTCACATCTTTCCATATCTCCACCATCTGATAAGACTTTAAAATGATTTTCGTGATAGGTTACTTTTACAAGTATCTTTCTTTTCAGATAGAACGATCAACACTAATCTCTAGAATGAATTAGAAGGATAAGCCCCTATCTTTCGATCTCATTCGAAAGTCTCAATAACTAACTACACCATTATCAAAACATGAATCAGACCTCTGAGGGATTGAAATACTTCTTTATCCCTGTAGATTCGATAGCATATAATTTGTCCAAATCAGACCTTTGAGGGACCTCCAACTCCTCCCGTTTTTTCACAAACTACCATCCATCCTTCGAAAGGAATCTCCGATGCCCTAGTAAGATTAGATACGCAGAATATAACTAAAACCGGCAAAAAGGAAACTTATTTAACACTTCATGAGGATATGATGTGCGATGGAAGATATAAAGATAGAAAAGATAAAGGAAGATTTCAAACCTTTCAAGGAGGAAGTTGAAGGGATCTTACTCTTCGGGTCTTCTGTAAAAAACGAAAGGACCCAAAGATCGGATATAGATATCTGTTTGGTCAAACCGAAATCGGATGATATACTCCTTAAAGTTTTTGAAAAGGTGGGTGCGAAATACGATGTTAAGATCTTCGAGAAACTCTCTCTTACACTCCAGATCGATATAATAAAAAGTCATAAAGTGCTTTTTGGGGATGAGGTCGAATTATCTTATTATTTTTACAGGTACAGGAAGCTGTGGAAGGATAACAAGCCCCGCATAGAAAAAAACTCCTTCGAAGATGTGGAGGAGATGATCAAAGCTAGAAACAGGTGGTCCGATGAGAAAAGAAAGGTATCTCAAGAAAATTGAAAATTTTGATAAGGAGAAGGAATACATCCAACAACACGATATCGAAGACGCTACTACGGAGAGAGCGATCCTCTATTCTCTACAGGTCTGTGTAGAAACCACTACAGATATCATCGCGATGAAAGTAAAGGATATCGGCCTTGTGGTCGAAGATGATTACTCAAATATAGAAAAGTTGGTTGAGGAGGGTATCATCAACGAAGAAGATGCTGATCTATTGAAACGCTTTAATGGTATACGAAATGCTGTAGCCCATAAATACGATAAGTTAGATATAGATTTAGTTAAAAAAGCATTAGATAATATTGATGATCTCTCAGAGATAGTTTACCAGATAGCTGAGTAAACCTTAACATCCAAATCGGACCTTTGAAAGTTTGAAACAGTAATTATAGAGAGCACCCCGCTCAACTTCTTGACGCCATTTTCCTCACCCGTCCACCGCACTTCATATTTGTGGGATCGCATCCCTTAATCCTCGCTGACGCTACGGATTTCGAGGCTCACCAGCCGAGAAACCGATGTAATTATCAGCTGTAGTTGATATCCACCGCATATCGAGTGTTTTCACGAAACCGAGACTTGAGAGGAATTTAATTCTCTCTGCAGTAGATAACGAGATTCTACGGATGAAGATGAATTTATTCTTCTCTAACCGTAAATCATAATCGAAATATCCTTAAATTCTGCTCGACTCGGACCTTTAAGAGCTCGGAACAAGATAATATAGATTCTACACTCGACCTAAAGCAACGGGCTGACCTCGCTCCGATCTACCTACCCTATTTGGTCCGCTCGTGCATCTTGACCGCGGATTCGACGGCGTTCTTCGCGCGCTCGATCCTTTCTTCGGCCTGCATCCTGCTCATGCCTGGACCGGTCACGCCGAGGGTCACCGGTTTATCGTATTCCAGCTCCAGATCGGTTATCTTTCTCGCGGCTTGGGACATGACCGTTTCGTCGTGCTCGGTCTCGCCCTTGATCACCGTACCGAGCGTGACCACGCCGTCTATACTTTCCTTCTCCAGCAGGTTCTTGATACCGAGAGGCATATCGAACACTCCCGGGACGTGCAGCACTTCTTCGACTTCGGCGCCTAAGAACTCCGCGTGCTCTTCCGCTCGTTCTAACATCATCTGGTTTATATCGTAGTTGAATTCAGAGACAACTATTCCCAATTTCATATCTTCTACCATCTTTCATCACCTCAAAGGTCCTGCGTCGGGATATCCTTCCCTTGCTCCTTGCCCGGCTTTTTTCTCCAAACGCTCGGGTCTGAACAGCAGGTCGTAAACGTTGACCGCGTGTTCTCTGGCACGTTTATCCGCCAGCTCTTTCAAATCTTTCTCGTCTTCTACCTCGTCTTCATGAACGAAGACTTCTATTATATGTGTATCGCTTTCGATTTCAACATAAAGCAAAGCTTTCGACGCCTGGTCCGCGCACTGCTTGTCGATCGGCTCGGGACCGGGCATACCTAAAGCTATCACTATATCACATCCAGAGTCTATCAGTTTTTTGGAAGCTATAGCTAGATCCTTGATCCCCGGCACCGTATACCTTTCGATCTCGTAGCCGGTTCCCGTCTTCGAGAGCTCGTCGACCACGCTCTCGTACATGTCGTATCTCGCAAACGTCGTGTCAGCGATACCGATCTTCTTCATCTACTCCTCATCTCCCTCTTCCGCCTCTTCCAACTCTTTTTTCATGCTGTACCAATCTATGATCTTCCTTATTATATATCTAGTGCTGTCCAACTCGTGCTTGTGGTGAGATAGTCTCTTCACCTCGATATCGTCCATACCTCTATCACTCAATTCCTCGTTCAACTTTTCTTCTTCGTGTCTTTGATCGTAACCTAGAGCTATCACGTCGGGCTCGACCTCCTCCACGGTCTCGAATTTATCTCCCTCGCTCCCTACGATAGCTTCGTCCACCGGTTTCAGGGCGCCTACCATCTCTCTTCTCACTTCCTCATCCATCAGAGGCTCGTGCTTGTGCTCTCTGACCGTTTTATCACACGCCACCACGACGACCAGCTCGTCTCCTAGCTCCCTAGCTTCCTGGAGGTAGTGCAGGTGCCCCAGATGAAGTATGTCGAAAGTCCCTCCGGCCATCACTCTAGTTTTAGACATCTCTATCCATCAACACTTTCTTTATCATCTTACCTTCGACGAGGGGTATATCGTTTTCTTCTCCATAAACTTTAGCTTCATCTATATCTAAACTGTCTCCCTCGGCTGAAAGCATCTCGCATATGGTCATACTCGGATACACGTCCGTAAGCTTCAGGAGCGCGGTGGTCAATTCCGTGTGCCCGTCCCTGTTCGAGACGAGACCTTCGGTAGCGTTGAGGAGAAAAACGTGCCCCGGCGTCCTGAATTCCTCGCCGAATCGTTCCTGTGCTTCCTCCGTCGAGAGGTCCCTTATCTCTTCAGCGAGCTCAGCGAACCTTTTGATGGTCAACGACCTGTCTATGTCCGTTATGCCCGTAAAAGTATCTCGATGGTTGACCGTCAGCGAAAAAGTCGATTTCTCATCGTAGGGGATGTCGTCGGCTTTCATCTTCGAAAGGACGGGATAACGTTCTCTGCTCTCTTCGAACACGTCGTTCAGATAGGGCAGGTCGAGTTTTTTCCAGGTAAAAGGCGGGATGGTGACACATATCAGGCCTCCGGCGTCGTTTCTCAGCCTTCGGATCTTAGCCGGCGTGATATTCTTCGAGGGAGTCACGAGATCGACCTCGTCTTCTCTCCCGCCGGCATCGTATACCATCACGAAACCGCCCTGTTCGAGTCTCTGAACCGCGTTCTCGACTTCTTCTCTCATCGACCATTGATTGGGTTGAATTATAATAGGGTTTTGGTCTTTCTGCTGTAGTGTTCGAGGGAGATAAAAAATAATTAATAGGACGAAATCGATGAGTTGATGATAGGGATGCGCGATGAAGTAGTCAGGCAGCTTGCAGAGAAGAATACCCTTATAACACCTGACGCCTGGGAATATCTAGATGGACTGGACCATTCTGAAGATGTTTCTGTGATCATAGAAAAATTCGAGGAGGAGAATGACGAACTTCCTTTTCCGGTCTGTAGAGACACCGTCTCCTGTTTTGCTAACGAGGTTTTGGAGGAGAAAGAAAAAGAGGAAGAGGGACAGCGTTCTTCAAGTGTTGGCGAGAATCAACTAGATGATATTAATCTTGAAGTGCTGAAGGACATCTCCGGCGAGTCCACGTGTACCGGCGAAGTGGAAGATTTCAAAACCTATTTCAACGACAGGTACGAGAAGATCAGATCTATAATCAAGAAAAGGCGGGACGGGAAGAATGCGAGACCTATAAAGAGAGTGGCTGAAAGGTCGGGAGAAGCGACCATAATAGCGATGGTGAGAGACGTGTTCACGTCCGCTAACGACAACAAGGTGTTGACGCTCGAAGACGATACTGGAGAGATACGGGGGTTTATCTCCGCCGACAGCGAGGTCTACGAGAAAAACATATTGGAAGACGAGGTCATCTTGGCGAAAGGAGAAGTTTGGGAGAGCAATAAGGGCTATGACGATACTTTCGCCATAGAGGAGATAGTCAGACCGGGCATACCTAAATTGAATGATAGGTCGAGACCCACGCTTTCCGGCAAGATAGCCTTTTTAGGGGACGTCCACATCGGAAGCAATACTTTTCTTAGAGACGAGTGGGAAGAGTTCGTTTCCTGGATAAATTCCGACGATGGCGTTGCCGAGGCTATAGAGTATCTGGTCATACCCGGCGATCTCATAGACGGGATCGGTATCTTCCCGGGTCAGGAGGAGGAACTCGAGATAATAGATATCTACGAACAGTACCGCGAGTTCGCGGAGATGATCGAAGAACTTCCTCGGGATATAACCGTGATAACCATCCCCGGAAATCACGATATCGTGAGGAACGCGGAGCCTCAACCCTGCCTGCCCGAAAAAGTCCAAGAGATGTTTCCGGATAACGTCCTCTTCTACGGGAACCCGGCTTTACTGGATATCCAGGGTCTGAAGATGCTCATCTACCACGGAAGCAGTATAAACGACCTTTCCGATATCTTGCCCCAGGTCACCACTGACAACCCTTTGACCGCCATGAGAGAGATGATGAAGCGGAGGCATCTAGTGCCGGTGTACGGCCAAGGAACATCGATCGCTCCCGAGGAGGACGACCATCTGGTGATAGAGGATGTGCCGGACATCTTCGTTACAGGCCACGTACACAAGACCGAGGTGGAGGATTATCACGACACGATAATGCTCAACTCTTCGACGTGGCAGGCACAGACGGAGTATCAGAAGATGAGGGATATACAGCCCGATCCGGCCAAAGTAATAGTTTTGGATACGAACACAAATGAAGTCTCCATACGTGATTTCAGTTGATAGAAAAGTACGAGAAGATCTGGGAGATCGTAAAAGAAGAGATGTCCAGTTCTGCGCACGGGATCGATCACACTAAAAGAGTTTATCGTCTGTGTAGAGAATTTTCCGATGGAGATATCGATGAAGACGTTCTTTTACCCGCGGCCCTCCTGCACGACATAGCCCGGGAGGAAGAAGATAACGACGAGTCGGGCGAGATAGATCACGCGGAACTCGGGGCGGAAAGAGCGGAGAGTATATTGGAGGAACAGGGGTTCGATAGCTCGAAGATAGACAAGATAAAGCACTGCATCAGGACCCATCGATTTAGGAGTAAAAGCGAACCCGAAACTTTGGAAGCTAAAATACTGTCCGACATGGACAAGCTGGACGCTGTCGGTGCCGTGGGTATCGCCAGGGCGTTCATGCTGGCCGGCGAGTACGGCGAAAGACTGTTTCGTGAAGTCGACGTCGAGAGTTACCGGAAAGAGAACTTGACCGAGGAGGGTCGGGTCAAAAGCATCAGAGAACATTCGCCGAACCTGGAGTATGAACTCAAACTCAAAAATATACCGGAAAAGCTGTACACGGAAAAGGCGAAGAAGATCGCCGAGGAAAGGATAGATCGGATGGAATCCTATTTTTCTAGACTAGAGAAAGAGATAGAAGGAGAAAAGTGATCTTCGACTTTTGAGATTATGGAAGTCTTTCCTTCGCCTTATCCATCCAAAGTTCCATCCCTATATCCTCAAAGGTTTTCAATGCCCGCTCCAAGTACGACTCGCCGGTCTCTTCGTTTTCCTCGACCCATAGAACTCCGAGTTCGTACAGGACCTTACCTTTCTCCTTTTTGTCCCCGCCCTCCTTTATCTCTTCGAGAGTCTCTCTCAATACTTCATCGGCTCTCTCGAACTCTTCATTCAACCTATACCCCTTTCCGATCGTTCTTCTAGCTCTATACCGTTTACTCTTCAATCCACTTTCTTCGATCTTCTCGAACGCCTCCTCGGCCAGAGACACCCCCTCTTCTACTTCGTTAGATTCCAATTTGTCCTGTGCTAGGCTGAGAAGAGAGTTGATGATCATCTTTTGATTTTTTATCTCCTCCGCGATCTCGAGCCCCTTTTCGTGGCTCTCTTTTGCATCAGAAAGCCTGTCTTTCTCTCTGTAGACTTCTCCGATATAATTATGGCAAAAAGCCATCCCTTCCTTATCATCGATCTTTTCTTTCGCAGAAAGGCTTTCATCGTACTTTTCCAGGGTTTTATCCAGTTTTCCCTTGTTGTAGTACTCTTCGCCTATATTTAAAAGCGTTAGAGAAACGGAACGGATGTCACCTATCTCCTTGACTATTTCAAGACTTTTGTTCAAGTAATTCAACGATCCATCTAGATCGCCTTTGTTGGAATACACGACTCCCAGGTTATTGTAGGATGAAGATAATCCTCTTTTGTCTTCTATCTCTTCCCGCAGATCGATAGCCTTTTTGAATCTCTTTTTTGCATCTATATATTCACCCTTTTTCAGGTGAAAAACGCCTTGGTTGTGAACGGCCTGCGCCCTTTCCTTTGTATCCCCTATCCTCTCAGCGACCGTTCTTTCTTCATCAAAAATGTTTTTTACTTTTTGAAGGTCGCCCTTTCTCATCAAAGCCCACCCCTTCTTGTCGAGTAATCGGCATCTTATCTCATTTTTCTCCTCTAAAGTATCCAACCCTTTTTCTAAAGCTTTTAATGCTGAGTCATAATCCCCCTGTTCCAGATATGTTCCTCCTACTTTACAATACAGCTTGGCTTTGACTTCTTTATCTTCGGTTCCTTCGATCCCTTCGATCCCTCGGTTGAAATCATCTCGGCTCTTCTCGTATTTTCCTGTAACCCTGTATGTATCCCCTAATCTCTCCAACATATCCACTTCATCAGATTTTGGTTTTCCGATCTTTTTCATGAGGTCTAGAGCTTTCTCGTACATCTTTATGGCGTCTTCGTGAGCGTAGATATCTTCCGCTTTCTTTCCCGCTTTTAGGTAATAATCGATCCCGTCTTCTATTTCACCCGCTCTTTCGAAATGAAAAGCCAATTCAGAGGAATGATCCTCTATCTCATCTTCATAAAGGTCTTCGATAGTTTCCCCTATCTTTTGATGATATCTTTTTCTGATGGTCTCAGTAAGGTTCTCGTAGACCGCTAACTGTATCAATCCGTGATAAAAGTAAAATATGTCCTCGTTGGGTTCGTCGTCCCATAGGTCCGACCCGACCAGTATATCTAAATGATTCATCAGCTCTAGGTCGTCCATGTCAAATATATGGGAGAGTAGTTCAAAAGGGACCTTTTCCCCTATGACGCTGCTTATCTCCAATACTCTTTTTGTCTGCTGATCGAGCTGTTTTATCCACTTGTTTATTATGTCATTTATTATCCTTGGTATCTCGATCTTGTCCCTGCTTTTCGGATAGACTTCATCCTTCAAATCTACGATCCCTTCATCCAACATCTGTTTAGTGCACTCTTTTATGAATAAAGGGTTCCCGTCGGTTATATCGTGGATCAATCTTACGAATTCTTCAGGGACAGTATCCTTTTCGACTAGATTTTTGATGATCTTTTCAGTCTCCGTCCATCCCAGCGGTTCTAGATCGATCTCGTCATAGATATGGGCTCTAGACATCCTCTGGATTATTTCCGTCAAGGGATCGTCTTCAGAGACCTCTTTCGGTCTATAGGTCCCTAGGAAAAGAACGGGAGAGCTTTGCGTGTTGTCCGCTAGATAATAAAACAGTTGAAGGGTGGTGGTATCAGCCCATTGGAGATCGTCCAAAAAAATAACTAAGGGTTTTTTGGAAGATATGGATTTGATGGTCTCTACCGTCTTATAAAATATAGATTGTCTTTCGACCTCTTCTCCCTGAGGATCTTCTTTTCCCCCCTCGTAAAAAGGAAAATATTCTCCGTTTTCATCCCGGTGACCTTTAAAAGCTTCCTTGAAAGGTAGATAGGGATCGGCTTTATCGAAATAGGCTCGACCGGCAACGAAATTGTAATTTTTGGTCAGGAAATCTTTTTTGAATTTAGAGATCAAACTCGTTTTTCCGATCCCCGCTTCCCCCTTTATAAAGATAACTTTGTTTCCTCCCTCTTTTAGCGAATCAGCTATCTCCTTTAATTTATTCAATTCCTCTTCTCTGTTTACGAAAATTTCCTTGGTTTCTTCCTCCGATTCCCTCAGATCAACCTTGCCTTGATCATCTATCTTGTTCAAGGCCGTGATAAGCGGGTCTTCAGAATCCACGTATTTTTCTATGGAATCTAGTTTTATTTCTTCCTCGCTGTTTTCAGTCTGTACGGTGATCGTTTTTTCCCTCAAGTCCTCCCGTAGTTCTTCGCCTTTTTGAACACCCTTAGGAGTTAGAAAATAAGCTTTCCTCTGTCTCTTCAAGCCCACTATGTGCTTTTTTTTCTCTTTCAATAAATCTTTTTCTTCGAGATCTCTCACCAGCTGTGCTATCCTCGCCTGAGAGACATCCAGTCCGTCACTCAGACCCTGTTGACAAGTACTATAGGGAACCAGATTTTCATCTTCGTAGGTCCCTTTCCCGAGAAGAGCTAATAGGACCTTCTCTCTTCCTTTCGGTAACTCCATCAAGGGATTATTGACAATGTGATATAAAACATTTATACCTTATTCGAATGGTTATATATAAGACCTAAACTTATTAGGTTTAGTTCCTATAATAAAGGAAGAGGATATAATATGATCGATAGAATCGAGATTATGGAAGGTAAGATGGATAGAAAACTACTCACTCTAGTGATCACAAGTCTGTTGCTGCTCAGCGCGATGATCGTGGTATTTCCGGGAAATGCGGAAGCTGGTTCATCAGAAGAGGATGTTGAAGAGCCTGAAGAGCCGGAGCCGAACGAGATGGAAGAGCCG
>CAYWYD010000007.1:47709-57626 GCA_964462425.1 uncultured Thermoplasmata archaeon | reverse complement strand
GAAGAGCCGGAGCCGAACGAGATGGAAGAGCCGAGCGATGAAAAGGTTCCTGAATTAGAGAACTCCGACCCTGAGATAAGCGCGAGTTCGTCTTCAGGATGGCTTACGGATATTGTTGAAAATAGTGGAGACACGGGGAATAATCCATCGATGGACGTGGACAGTAATGGGGTTCCTCACATCGCATATGCAGACAATGATTATGATCTAACATGTCTTAGATGGAATGGCAACTCCTGGATCGGGGAATACCCCCCTGCCCATGCATTCGAGGTCTCGATGGCTCTCGACAGCAACAACAGACCGCACATAGCTTATCAACCGTCGAATAATGATCTAGTTCACGGTTGGTTCGACAGTGATTGGAACTGGCACTCGGAGATTGTGGTGGATTCAGACGATAATCCCTACGACATAATCGTGACTGACGACGTTTCTATAGCCCTTGACAGCGAAGATGATCCGCATATAGCATATTATGATAACTACGAAGCCGTACGCCATGCCGTAAAGGACGGCCAGACTTGGGAAGAAAGGTATAAGGCCCTCCAGGGAAATGTACCTTGGGGAGATCTTTCAATAGCTATCGAAGGCGATTCTTCCATCCTCAGTTTCTATGATGGAGATACTGATTCTCTAAATGTGTGGCACGGTCATAGTGACTATATTGATTACGGGGTCTCCGAGGAGGGCGGAAGATACAACTCGATAGCCGTCGATAGCGAAGGCTACGCTAGAATATCCTACAAAAATTACTATAACGATGGTTACTCCCAGCTAGAGATCGCAAAAGAGGGTCCTGACGGGTGGTCTAATTCTGTGATAGACTACGGGGAGGGGATAGGCACCCGCACATCTCTTTCACTCGATGAGGATGACGACCCTCACATCAGTTATCTAAACGAAGGGAATTGGAGCTTAAAGTACGCTAGAAAAGAAACCGATTTTGAGACAGAAACGGTCGCGGATAACAACAATTTGTATTTCACCTCTATAGCCTTGGGTAAAAACGGGCATCCCCGGATCGCATACAGAGATTCGACCAACGGAGCCCTGATGTATGCAGTAGAAGGAACCCCTTCGAAACCGACATACCTTTGGGCCGCTGGAGGAGACGAAAAAGTCGACCTCTGGTGGGGCGAACCTGATGATCCAGGTGGAAGAGATATAGACAAATATAATATATATAGGGGAACGAGTTCTGGAGGTGAAACTTTACTCACGAGCGTAGGCAGCGACACAACGGCTTATACCGATACCGATGTGAGCATCGGAAACAAATACTATTATTACGTGACCGCGGAGAACCCGATAGGGGAATCGCCCCAAAGTTCGGAGGCGAACACTACGGTCACGACGGACAATCAGCCGCCTAACGTCCCCAAAGATCCCTATCCGGAAGACGAAGCGTTTTTGACATCGGGACAAACATTAACCAGCTTGATGGTGGATGTTAAAGATCCAGACGGCGATAATATGGACGTGACTTTCAAAGATTTCTTCACTGGATCCGTGATAGGTACCGATAACGATGTTCCCAGCGGAGATATTGCATCTACGACTTATGACAACCTTATTTCCAACGGGACCTACTTCTGGTATGCGGTCGCTGACGACGGCATCAATAAGACTTATTCAGATGTATTCCAATTCACCACCGACGATCCGTATGAAAACAATGATGGGCCTAACAGCGCTTACGATATAAGTGATTTCAGTGACGAAAAGACCTGGCTGAGTAGTATGCAGGGAAAGGGAAGGGAAGCGGACCAGGACTGGTACAAGATCAAAGCAACTGAAGGTTACCAATATATCCATGCCAAGCTGAATTTTACTCACGCTGACGGCGACCTGGAATTACGATTATACAACAGCAGTGATGGCTGGTTGGCCGCTAGTGACACCTGGACCGACGATGAAACCCTGCACTACAAGGTCAAATCCAGCGGGACGTATTATCTGAGAGTTTCCGGAGACCATAAGGGCAACCTTTATGACCTCTGGTGGAACGATAAAGAGACGCCGTTACCTCCCGAAGATCCAAGCCCCGAAGATAATGGAAGAGCCGACACCAATCCTAAATTGAACGTGACCGTCTATGACGGAAGCGGGGACAGTATGAATGTGAGATTCTACGACGCATCCGATGATACGATGATCGGAAGTGTGAGTGGCGTTCCGAGCGGAGACACGGCAGAAGTCACGTGGTCCGATCTCGAGGAGAGAGAGGAATACCAGTGGTATGCAACGGCATCAGATGGTTCAACGACCGTTCAATCCGAGACCTGGTCTTTCACCACCAACGGTGAACCGAACGAGCCGGACAACCTTTCTCCAGAAAACGGAGCGATCGGCGTGAGTTTGAATCCTACCTTGAATGCTCACGTTACCGATCCCGACGGCGATCCGATGAAGGTTCAATTCAGTGATGAAGACACTTCTAATGTGATAAAAACCAATTATGTGGTGGGAAATGACACCACTACTTCAGCTACTTGGAACGATCTTTCTCCCGGCACTACTTACAACTGGTCGGTTTGGGCATACGACGGATTCAACAGTAACGAATCAGCGGTCCATTCATTCACCACCGACGACGCTTATGAAGAAAACGATGAGATGTCTTCCGCTTACGACATAAGTGGAAACGAAACTCAGTGGTTGAGCACCATGAACGGTACTGGGATACAGGCGGATGAGGACTGGTATGAGATATACGTCGACAGCGGTTATGAACACCTCATCGCCAACTGCACCTTCGACCACAGTCAGGGCGATATCGACTTGGCTTTGTATGACTCGACGGGCACTCAAATCGCCAATAGCATCTCCACGGATGATGATGAGAGTATAGATTATTATGTTAACTCCGGCGGAACATATTATCTAAAGGTCTATTGGGGTAACTTCGGAAACAGCTACGATCTCAAGTGGGACGATAAAGCCGGGACTCCAGACAAACCTATAAATCCGAACCCGAACGACGGTAAAAAGATAGGTAAAACCGACAGTCAAACATTGAGCGTGGAGGTTTCGGACCCGAACGGCGATTCTATGGACGTTTCGTTCTACAACGCTTCTAACGACAGCCAGATAGGCCTGACCCAAAGCGACGTTCCGGACGGTGGTACGGCTTCTGTGGAATGGACTGGATTGACTTCAGGTCACCAGTATGAATGGTATGCAGAAGCTGATGATGGATACCACGTCAGGAAATCGGACACCTGGTCATTCACCGTGAACACTCCACCGGAGGAAATAGTCCTTCCAGAAAATCCTTCCGATGGAGAAACTGGTGTCGGGACCAGTCCAAAGCTGGAAGTGACAGTAAATGATCCCGATGGAGATCTGATGAATGTAGATTTCCATAATGCTTCGGATGGTAGCACGATAGGAACGGACCCAGGTCTTTCCGATGGAGAGACCGCCTCAGTAACTTGGGACGGACTGAATACTGACCACTCTTATGGTTGGTATGTGGTGGTATATGACGGTTGGAATGCTACCCAGTCATCTAGCTGGACATTCACCACCGCCTCGAGTAACGTTGAGCCCGATAAGCCGATGAATCCTTCACCTTCAAATGGTGCCTCCGGAGTGAGTACCTCGCCTACATTGGCGGTGGATGTCTCCGATCCAGACGGCGATACGATGGACGTATCGTTTTATGATGCTTCAGATGATAGCCAGATAGGCACCACCCAAACGGGTATAGCTGACGGGAGTACGGCTTCGGTAAGTTGGTCTGGATTATCTCAAAGTACCACATACAACTGGTACGCGATAGCCGATGATGGATCAACAACCAACCAATCCGCGACATGGTCGTTCACCACGGCCTCCGGTAACGTAGCGCCTGATGAGCCTACTGATCCTACGCCTGAGGATGGAGCTACCAACGTCAGCACATCGCCAACCCTGAAAGTTAATGTTTCGGACCCCGACGGCGATACGATGGATGTCACGTTCTATGATGATTCAACGGGTGACCCCATAGGGACCGATACAGGTGTCAGTGATGGCGCAACAGCATCGGTAACCTGGTCCGGTCTATCAAATGGTACGACTTACAATTGGTACGCGGTAGCGGAGGATAGCTCATCAACAAATCAATCCGCGACATGGTCTTTCACCACCAATTATCCGCCAAACGCTCCAGCGGATCCGTCTCCGGCGGATGGAGCGAACGGTATAAGTCTCAGTCCCACTTTATCCGTTGACGTTTCGGATCCAGACGGCGATACGATGGACGTATCGTTTTATGACGCTTCAGATGATAACCAGATAGGCACCACCCAAACGGGTATAGCTGACGGGAGTACGGCTTCGGTGACGTGGTCCGGTCTATCAGGCGGCACTACATATGGGTGGTATGTGGTCATTGACGATAACACGAACCAAACAATATCCTCATCCTGGTCATTCACGACCAATCATCCACCGAACGAACCGACCGACGAGACTCCCGAGAACGGTGCTGTAGGTGTAAGTACCGGTCCAACATTATCAGTAAATGTTTCTGACCCCGATAAGCAGGACTTGGATGTGACGTTCTATGACGCCTCGGACGACAGCGAGATCGGAAGCGAGGACAACGTGCCGAGTGGAGACACAGCTTCAACATCGCTGTCCGGCCTTTCACCCAATACCGAGTACACTTGGTATGTGACTGTAAGTGACGGGATAGATACCATACAATCGCCTACATGGTCGGCTACCACCGACGATGCCTACGAGGAGAACGATAATCTATCGGAAGCTCATGACTTGACTTCCTTCGAAGATACCTGGCTCAGTTCTATAAACGGAGAGGGAAGCCAGGCCGACGATGATTGGTACGAGATCTATGTCGATCCCTCTACTAAAAATCTTAAAGTGAATCTGACATTTACCCATGCCGAAGGAGACTTGGAGCTGCAACTCTATAACAGCACTGGAGCTTTGATAACCGGTAGTTATTCTACGACCGATGATGAGTCCCTCGATCATATGGTCTCTTCTAGCGGGACTTACTACCTCGGCGTATATGGTAGCAGCGCAGGCAACCTTTACGATCTTTACTGGAACGATACGGCTAAGGTTGACGACGACTACGAGGAGAACGACGTCCGGTCGGAGGCCTATGATATCAGTGATAACGAAACAGAGTGGTTGAGCGATATATCTGGCGATGCGATCCAATTGGACGAGGACTGGTATGAGATCGAAGCGGATCCTCTAGAAAGACGTATAAAAGTGAATCTGACCTTCGTTCACGCGGGAGGCGACCTCGACCTGCAGCTCTATGACAGCACCGGAAACACACTTGAGAGCAGTTACTCCGTAACCGACAACGAACAGATCAATCATGAGGTTTCAAGCTCAGGGACTTATTATCTCCGCGTCTGGGGATATTCTGAAGATACGGGTAATTCCTATGATCTCTGGTGGGAGAACGCGTACACGGGTATAGCCGGTCTAGCTAATTCGGCTTGGCCGATGTTCCAACATGACTCTAATCATACCGGGAGAAGTCCTCACGATACTAGTCATGTCGACGGGACGGAGAAATGGAGCTTTTCTACAGGAGGAAGTGTAGATTCATCCCCGGTTATCGGACCTGACGGTACTATCTACTTCACCTCTAGGGATAACAAACTGTATGCGGTCAATCCTAATGGAACGGAAGAATGGACCTTCAGTGCCGATGACGATCTGACTTCGACACCGGCCGTTGGCAGTAATGGGACTGTGTATATAGGATCCTGGGATCACAATGTTTATGCTGTCAATGCATCTACTGGTGCTCAAAAATGGAGTTTCAGCACTGGAGATAACGTCACCTCTTCTCCAGCCATCGGGGATGACGGGACTATATACGTTTGCTCTCGAGATGATAAGATCTATGCGCTATATCCAAACGGAACAGAAAAAGGGAGTGTAACCCTCGGTATGTGGGGTACATCTCCGACGATAGGGGATGATGGGACTGTATATGTCGGGTCCCGGGATAGTAATCTTTATGCTATAAATTCCTCAGATGGCACGATAAACTGGACCTTCAGCACGGGCAGTTATATCTCATCCCCGCCTTCTATAGGCAGCGACGGTACCATATACGTTGGTTCGGGCGACAATAATACCTACGCACTAAATCCGAACGGGACGGAGAAATGGAACTTTACTACTAGAGGTGGGGTGTTCTCATCGCCAGCGATAGACAGTGATGGAAATATTTACTTCACCTCTTATGACAATCACACCTATGCTCTAAACCCGGACGGGACGGAGAAATGGAACTTTACCACAGGAAATATTATAGATTCTTCTCCAGCGATCGGAAGTGACGGTACTATATACTTCGGCTCTTGGGACGATAAGATATATGCTCTAAACCAGGATGGAGACCAAAAGTGGAATATCAGTACAGGCTCATCGGTTCTTTCCTCTCCGGCCATAGGGAGCGACGGCACCATCTATATAGGCTCTGGAGACAGGAATCTATATGCGATCGGAGGATCACCTTCCGCGCCCCAGAATCTGCAGGCTACTGGAGGAGATGAGCTGGCGAGTTTGAGCTGGGACCCGCCAACGGATAACGGTGGAAGCGATATAGTTGAATACAGGATTTATAGAGGCACGAACAGTGGAAGTTTGACTTATCACGACAGCGTTGATGGAACTACGTTGTCTTATACGGATACAGGCCTGACTAACGGGCAGACTTACTATTACCAGGTGAGTGCGGTGAACAGTGACGCCGAGGGTGATAATTCGACGGAGGAGAGTGCAACGCCAGAATCTTCTAACACAGCACCTTCAGCACCATCTGATCCTAACCCATCCGACGGAGCAACCGATGTATCGACTAGTCTAACATTGTCTGTACATGTGTCTGATCCCGACGCCGATACTTTAGATGTCACTTTCTATAGCGCTAACGGCACCTCGATAGCTACGGACGTCGATGTACCTAGCGAGACCACCGCATCTGTCAAATGGCAAGGACTAGCGGCAAACACGAGCTACAGTTGGTATGCCGTTGCTGATGACGGTTCCGCGACTAACCAATCCGATACATGGACCTTCACTACGGCTGTCACTCTAGCTGATTCACAATGGCCGATGTTCCAGAACGATCCGAAACATACGGGTAGGAGTCCTTACGATACGAGTCATGTCAACGGGACGGTGAAATGGACTTTCTCGGCCGATAGCGGCTTCGGTTTATCTCCCGCTATCGCACCGGATGGGACCATCTACGTAGGATCGAACGATACCAACTTATACGCTTTAGATTCAGACGGAAACTTGAAGTGGACTTATTCAGCCGATGGCCCTATCCGTTCTGCCCCTGCGATAGCATCGGATGGGACCATTTACTTCAGCTCATTTGACGGAAACTTATATGCACTGAACCCCAACGGCACCCTCGACTGGAAATATACCGCTGGAGATGATATATTCGCCAGCCCGGCCATCGGAGGCGACGGCACTATTTACATAGGGTCCTTGGATCAGAATTTCTATGCGCTTCATCCGAACGGCACGGTGAAATGGATGTATCATATGCCGGCGGAGATACGATCTTCTGCAGCCGTGGGGCCGCAAGGCACTATCTATATAGCGGCAAATAACACTAATCTTTATGCCCTACACCGGAATGGCTCTTTAAAATGGAATTACTCTGCCGGTAAGGGCGGAATGGCTGCCATATCATCTCCCACTATTGGGCCAGACGGCACTATCTATTACGGCCGTTATTCATTTTACACGACATTCTTTGCGGTGAATCCAAACGGTACAACTAAATGGAATTATACTACCAATGGGCTAGGAGTAGCATCTACTCCGGCTATAGGTCAAGACGGCACTATTTACTTCGGAGCAGGAGATAGTAATCTATATGCCTTCACTTCTGACGGTTCCCAGAAATGGAATTATTCAACCGGTGATAGCATCACAGGTTCACCTACGATCGGTGCCGATGGATCGATCTACTTTGGTTCTATAGATAATAATGTATACTCTCTAAATCCAGATGGAACTCTTAGGTGGAACTATACCACGGGCGGAAATGTGTTCTCGTCTCCAGCTATCGGATCTGACGGAAGGATCTACGTGGGTTCTGAAGATCAAACTTTTTACGTCTTCGGCTCTGGCGAACCAACAAACCAAGCTCCGGATGCGCCGATGAATCCGTCGCCGTCTGATGAGGCTATGGATGTGAGTACAAGTCCAACATTGTCTGTAGATGTATCTGATCTGAACGGCGATTCCATGGATGTGACGTTCTACAATGCTTCGGACGACAGTGTGATAGGGTCAGTAACTGGTATAGCCGACGGAGGAACGGCGGAAGTGACGTGGTCCGGCTTGTCTGCCGGAACGACGTATGAGTGGTACGCAGTTGCTGATGATGGAGAACTGACCACTCAATCCGATACTTGGTCGTTCACCACTTCTGGTGAGGAAAATCAAGCTCCAGATGCGCCGACGAGTCCTTCGCCATCTGATGGAGCTTCAGATGTGAGTAAAAATGCAACATTGTCTGTAACCGTATCCGATCCAGACGGAGATACCATGGATGTGATGTTCTACGACGCTTCAGACGACAGCATGATAGACTCGGTAACTGGTGTAGCAGACGGAGGAACGGCGGAAGTGACGTGGTCCGAATTATCAGCCGGGACGACGTATGAGTGGTATGCAGTTGCTGATGATGGATCATTGACCACTCAGTCTAGCACTTGGTCATTCACCACTTCTAGCGGAGAAAATACAGCTCCGGATGCGCCGATGAATCCGTCACCATCTGATGAGGCTCCGGAAGTGAGTACAAGTCCAACATTGTCTGTGGACGTGTCCGATCCAGACGGAGATACCATGGATGTGATGTTCTATGACGCTTCGGACGACAGCATGATAGATACGGTAACTGGTGTAGCCGATGGAGATACGGCTGAAGTAACATGGTCCGGTCTATCTACCGGAGCGACGTATGAGTGGTATGCAGTTGCTGATGATGGATCATTGACCACTCAGTCCGACACTTGGTCGTTCACTACATCTGATGAGGAAAATACAGCTCCAGACGCACCGATGAATCCGTCGCCATCTGATGAGGCTCCGGAAGTGAGTACAAATCCAACATTGTCTGTAGACGTGTCCGATCCAGACGGAGATACCATGGATGTGATGTTCTACGACGCTTCGGACGACAGCATGATAGATACGGTAACTGGTGTAGCCGACGGAGGAACAGCGGAAGTCACATGGTCCGAATTATCTGCTGGCACGACATATGAGTGGTACGCTATAGCCGACGATGGATCATTGACCAACGAGTCGGATACGTGGTCATTTACCACTGCTGTTTCAGGGGATTATGGGGTCTCGGTCTCTGCACCTACTAATCAAGAGACTTCTGAAGACGAGATCACCTTGCAATTCACTATCGAGAATACAGGCGATCAAGACGATACTTACAAGATATCCATCGATTCTAGTTGGTCAACGTCTTTAGAATCAGAGACGATAGACATCGGAAGCGGCGAAAGCGAAAGTGTGGACGTAACAGTAACTGTACCCTCCGATGCTTCTGATGGTGATACTGTGGATATAACACTGACAGCCACCAGTCAGTCTGAGGAAGCAGTATCGGATTCGGATATGGTCCAGGTTGAGTACACGGATGAAGGAGGAGAAGGCGGTCTGTTGGAAACTCTAGGTGATTATTGGTGGGCACTTCTGATACTAGTAATCCTCATAATATTGTTGATAGGCTATGCTGCCTTTGGAACTTCCTCAGAAGAACCTTTTGAGGAAGAGGAACCACTGGGCGAAGAAGAACCACTGGGCGAAGAAGAACCCCTTGGTGAAGAAGAGTCATTCGGTGAGGAAGAACCATTTGGTGAAGAAGAGCCACTTGGTGAAGA